>JANXZN010000282.1 GCA_025355545.1 Rhizobacter sp. | reverse complement strand
GCCACGGGTGCGTTCGGCATCGAAAACGGTCGCCTGGTCGCCTTCGACCACGCTGATCGCGACCTGGCCGTCCAGATCTCGGATGCAGCGTTCGAGCAGCGTGGTCTTGCCTGCGCCGGGGCTGCTCATCATGTTGAGGGCCAGCACGCCACGCCCGGCCAGCCAGCCGCGGTTGCGCTCGGCCAGCGCCTGATTCTTGCCGAGCAATGCGGTTTCGAGCGCGATGGTGTGGGCGTCGCGCCCGGGCACGCGCAGATCGTGCGGGTGATCGTGGGCATGGCCGTGCTCATGCGGATGGCCATGATCGTGGTCGTGTCCGTGCGAGTGGGTCGTGCCGTCGGCATGGGTGTGCGCATGCGGATGCGCGTGATCGTGTTCGTGATCGTCGCCCATCTTCTGCACCGTCGTTTCGCCTTCGCCGCAACCGCATGTCACACACATGATTCGACCTCCATCTCCTTGATCTTCAGCTCGGTGCCGGCGACGATGCGCAGGCGCGGTTCGCGGCACACCGGGCAGCGGCCCAGTGCTGCCGTCATCACGGGTTCGGCGCCGCAGGCATCGCAGTGCCCGCGGCCCTCGACGTCGATGATCTGCAGCGTGGCGCCGGCCAGCGGCGTGCCCTTGCTGCAGACGTCGAAGCAGAAACGAATCGCCTCGGCGAACATGCCAGACAGCCGGCCGACCTCGACCGTCACGCGCAGCACCTGCTGGCCGCGCGCCCGCTCGCTGACGATCGCGACGATGTTGCGGGTGATGCCGAGTTCGTGCATGTCAATGCCCGCCCGGCCGACCGAAGGGCATTGAGCGCCCCCTCGGCGGGCAGCGAACGCAATGAGCGTAGGGGCGGTCCATTTCACGCCGTCAGCAGATGCGCGGCAGTTGCTCGCCGACCAGCATGTCGACGACGCGCTCACCATCGAACAGCGTGTTCAGGATCACATGGCCCACCGGCTCGGCGAGCACCTCGCCGACGATGGCCGAATCCACGCCGGCCGGGTGCGCGCGCATCGCGGCCAGCACGGCATCGGCCTGTTCGCGCGGCACCACGGCCACCAGCTTGCCCTCGTTGGCCATGTAGAGCACGTCCAGCCCCAGCATCTCGCAGGCGCCGCGCACCTCGGGCTTGAGCGGCAACGCGCGCTCCTGCAGCCGCATGCCGACCTTCGAGCTGAGGGCGAATTCGTTCAGCACAGTGGCCAAACCGCCGCGCGTGGCGTCGCGCAGGCAGTGGATGTCGGGGCAGGCCGCGAGCATGGCCTGCACCAGGCCATGCAAGGGCTGGCAGTCGCTCGGCAGGTCGGCCTGCAGATCGAGCTCGTTGCGCGCGATGAGGATCGCCACGCCGTGGTCGCCGAGCGTGCCGTTGACGATGACCACGTCACCCGGCCGGGCGCGCGTGGCCGAGATGTTGACGCCGGCGGCGATCACGCCGATGCCGGCGGTGTTGATGAAGAGCTTGTCGGCGGCGCCGCGGTTCACGACCTTGGTGTCGCCGGTGACGACGTCGACGCCGGTCTGGCGCGCCAGCGCCGACATGCTGGCGAGCACTCGTTCGAGGTCGGCGGTGGGCAAGCCCTCTTCGATGATCAGCCCGCACGACAGGAACAGCGGCACCGCGCCCGACATCGCGAGGTCGTTCACCGTGCCGCAGATCGCGAGCGTGCCGATGTCGCCGCCGGGAAAGAACAGCGGCGAGACGACGTAGCTGTCGGTCGTGAACGCGAGCCGGTCGCCGATCTCGGCCAGGCCCCGCAAGCCGATGCGCGCCTGGTCTTCCAAGGGCGCGAGCAACGGGTTGGCGAACGCCGGTACGACGAGCCGCTCGATCAGCTCGCGCATCGCGCGACCGCCGCCGCCGTGCGCCATCGTGATGCTCTTGTCGCGGATCGTCGCCATGTCAGCTCACCGCGGCGGCGTCGCGCTTCACGAACGCGATGCGCGAATACTGGTGGTAGGCCGCGCACGCCCCTTCGCTCGACACCATCAGCGCGCCCAGCGGCGTCTCGGGCGTGCACAGCGTGCCGAAGACCTTGCATTGCTGCGGCTTGATCACGCCCTTGAGCACCTCGCCGCACTGGCACGACTTGGGGTCGGCGATCTTCAGGTTCGGCACCGAGAAACGGCGCTCGGCATCGAAGCCGGCATAGGCCTCGCGCATGCGGATGCCGGAGTGGTCGATCGAGCCCAGCCCGCGCCACTCGAAGAATTCGCGCAGCTCGAACACGCGCGTGATCGCATCGAGCGCGGGCGAGTTGCCCTCGATCGGCACGATGCGCTTGTACTGGTTCTCGACCTCGCAGCGGCCCTCGTGCATCTGGCGCAGCACCATCCACAGCGATTGCAGGATGTCCAGCGGCTCGAAGCCGGCCACGACCAGCGGCTTGCGGTAGCGCTGCGCGATGAAGTCGTAGGGCCGGGTGCCGATCACCATGCTCACGTGACCCGGCCCGAGGAAGCCGTCGATCTGCAGATCGGGCGAATCGAGGATCGCCTTGACGGTCGGGATGATCGTGATGTGGTTGCAGAACAGCGAGAAGTTGCGCACGCCCATGGCCTCGGCCTGCAGCACCGTCATCGCGGTGCTCGGCATCGTGGTCTCGAAGCCCAGACCGAAGAAGACGACTTCCTTGTCGGGGTGCTTCTGCGCGAGCTTGAGTGCGTCGAGCGGCGAGTAGACGGTGCGCACGTCGGCGCCTTCGGCCTTGGCCTGCAGCAGGCTCTTCTTCGAGCCCGGCACGCGCATCGCGTCGCCGAAGGTCGTCATGATGACCTGCGGGTGTTCGGCGATCGCGACGCAATCGTCGACCCGGCCCATCGGCAGCACGCAGACCGGGCAGCCCGGGCCGTGCACGAACTCGATGCTGGGCGGCAGCAGGTCTTTCAGGCCGTAGCGGAAGATCGTGTGGGTGTGGCCGCCGCAGACCTCCATCACCTGCAGCGGGCGCGGCTTGGCCGCAGCCAGCGTGTCGGCCAGTTCGGTGATGGCCGTCACCAGCGACTTCGCCAGCTCGGGGTCGCGAAATTCGTCGGCGTACTTCATCGAGAACCTCCCGGGCCGCGGTCGTCGGCGAGCAGTGTGTGCGTCAGGTCCCAGAGGATGTGGTACAGCGCGACATGCGTTTCCTGGACACGGTGGATGCTGTCGGTGGGCACGATCAGGCAGAGGTCGACATCGGCACTCGCGCGCATCCGGCCGCCTTCGCCGCCGGCCAGGCCGAGCGTCGCGGCGCCCTGGCGCTTGGCCGCGTTGAAGCCGGCCAGCAGGTTCTCGGAGTTGCCGCTGGTCGAGATGCCGACGAGGCAGTCACGCTCGCCCACGTGGGCGAGCACCTGACGCGTGTACACGTGCACGAAGCCGAGGTCGTTGGCGACCGCGGTGATCATCGCCATGTCCTGACTCAGGTTCAGCGCCGGCAGCGCCGGCCGCCCGGCGGTGATCGGGTGCTGGAACTCGACCGCGAGGTGCGCCGCGTCGCAACTCGACCCGCCGTTGCCCATCGTGTACAGCCGCCCGCCGCCGCGGTAGCAGCGCGCCAGCATCTGCGCGGCCTCGACGACGGCCGGCGCGTTGTCGGCGAAGAAGCGTTGCTTGACCTGCACGCTGTCGGCGGCCTTCTGGCGCACCGATTCGAGCAGGGCTGCATTGAGCGCAGCGCCGTCCGGCCGCGCTTCGCGTGGCGCGAGGTGCGGATACAGACCGGCCAGCGCTTGATCGCTGTTCATGGCGCCGCCACTGCCGCATCGGCCTCGCGCATCGTGCGCAACTCGGCCTGCGCTTCACCGAGCTCGTGCAGGATGTCGAGCGTGAGCTTCGCTTCGTTCGCGTCGATGCGGCTCATCGCGAAGCCGACATGCACCAGCACCCAGTCGCCGACGCACGAGCCGACCGAATGCGATTCGTTGACGATGCACGCGATGTTGATCTCGCGGCGCACCCCCAGAACCTCGACCGTGGCGAGCTTGTTCGTGTGGCTGGTGATCGCGATGATCTTGCCGGGGATGCCTAGGCACATGGCGCTGTCTCCTGGTTTTTGCGGGCGATCGCGCGGGCTGCCGCCACCGCGGCCTGGCCGAGCGACAGGCCGCCGTCGTTGCAGGGCACGCGGCGATGCGTCAGCACGCTGTAGCCGGCCGCGCGAAGCTGCGCGCTGACACGTTCGAGCAGCACCTTGTTCTGGAACACGCCGCCCGAGAGCGCCACAACGCGCAGCGCATGGTCGGGGTCGTGCGCGTTCGCGAGCTTGTCGACCATCGTCACGATCACGCGCGCGAGACCCTTGTGGAAGCGCGCGGCCATCGTCGGCACCGGCGTCTTCAGGATCAGGTCGCCGAGCAGCGCGCTCCACATCGCCAGCGGCTCGATGTAGGGCAGGTGACTGCCCTTCAGGCGCGGGATGCCGAACGGGTAGCCGAGCGCGTCGTCCTCGAAACGCAGCACGTCGCGATCGACGAGTGCTTCCAGTTCGATCGCCCCCTGGCCTTCGTAGGCGGCGTGCTCGCGGCAGATGCCGAGCGCCGCGGCGACCGCGTCGAACAGTCGCCCGCACGAGCTGGCGAGCGGCGAGTTGACTTGTTTGGCGAGCATGGCGTCGAGCAAGGCCCGGGGTTGGGCGGCAAGGAAGTCGTGCAGCGCCAGCTCGCGGTAGTTCATCGTGAACGACGGCCACTTGAGCTCGGCCATCAGGTGCGCGTAGGTGTTGCGCCAGGGCTCGCGCATCGCCTGCTCGCCGCCGAGCAGGGCGACTGGCTTGAACGTGCCGCGGCGCTCGAACGAGCGGTAGTCGACGATTGCGAACTCGCCGCCCCACAGCTCGCCGCGCTGGTCGTCGTTCAGGCCGTAGCCCAGGCCGTCGAGCGCCACGCCGACGACCGGGCTGGCCGCCAGCGGCCAGCCGTTGTCGATCAGGCAGGCGGCGAGGTGGGCGTGGTGGTGCAGCACCTCGCTGACGTGCGTGCCGGTGCGTGCGGCCTCGTCATGCGGGAGCTTGCTCGACAGGTACTCGGGGTGCGCGTCGCAGGCACGCAGTTGCGGTGTGAACGCGAAGAAGCGCTGCAGGTCTTGCAACGCGTGCCGGTAGTCGGCGTGCGTCGCGGCCTCTTCGAGGTCGCCGATGTGCTGCGACAGCACGGCCTGCCCGTCGCGCAGCAGGCAGAAGCTGTTCTTCAACTCGCCACCATAGGCCAGCACCGGCGGTGCCGCCTCGAAGCCCGGCGGCATCGCGATCGGCTCGGGCGCGTGGCCGCGGGCGCGCCGCAGCACGCGCGGCGCGGTGTCCATCAGCCGCATCACCGAGTCGTCGACACGGCGCGCGATCGGCCGGTCGTGGTCGAGCACGAAGTCGATTCCGGTGGGGAAGCGCTGCTTCAAGGCTTCAAATTCGATCGCCTGCGGCTCGTCGCTGAGGTTGGCGCTGGTCAGCACGATCGGCCGCTTCATGCGGCGCAGCACCAGCTGGTGCAGCCCGGTGCTCGGCAGCATGAAGCCGAGCGTGGTCAGGCCGGGGGCGACAGCGTCGGCGATGGCGATGGCGGTTTGTGCCGGCGCGCGGCGGCGCGCCAGCAGCACGATGGGTGCGGCCGGTGACTGCAGCAGCGCGGTCTCGGCTTCGTCGACCTCACACCACGCGCGCACCGCATCGACATTCGCGGCCATCAGCGCGAACGGCTTGCGCTCGCGCCGCTTCAGATCGCGCAGGCGCGCCACCGCATCGGGCCGGGTCGCATCGCACGCCAGCTGGTAACCGCCGAGGCCCTTGATGGCGACGATCTGGCCGCGCGCCAGCAGCGTGCCGGCGGCGTCGCAGTCGTCGAGAAAGGTGTAGCTGTCGATCGTGAACACGCGGTCGTCCAGGCGCTTCAGGCTCACCTTCGGGCCGCAGACGTGACAGGCGATCGGCTGGGCATGGAAGCGCCGGTCGGCCGGCGACTCGTACTCGGCACGACAGGCGGCGCACATCGGGTACGCGGCCATCGTGGTCAGCGCACGGTCGTAGGGCACGCCGGTGACGAACGACAGGCGCGGGCCGCAATGCGTGCAGTTGGTCAGCGGGTAGCGGAAGCGCCGGCCGAACGGGTCGAAGATCTCGGCCGTGCACTCGGCACAGATCGCGGCGTCGGCGGCGACCGCGGTGTGGGTCTGGCCGCCCTGACTCGGCCCGATCGCGAAGGCCGCCGGCAGCGGGAAGGGCAGTGCGATGCGCGTGCGCTCGATCGTGTCGATGCGCGCCAGCGGCGGCGCTTCATCGCGCAGCCGGCGTGCCAGCGCGTCCAGCGCGACGGCGTCGGCCACCGCGACGATCAACACGCCTTGCGCATCGTTGATCACCGAGCCTGCGACGCGCAACTCGCGCGCGATCCGCCACACCGTGGGACGGAAGCCGACGCCCTGGACCGTGCCGCGCACGCGCAACTGCTCCGCCGCCGGCGCGGAGGCAGCAAGATCGACAGGCTGGGTGGCCAGGCGCGCCGACACGTTCAGCCCCGAGCCACGGCCAGCGGCCACAGCATCACGCGGTTGTTGCCCGAATCGGCGACGAGCAGGGTGTCGCCGCCTTGCATCGCGACGCTGTAGGGCCAGCACACGCTGTCGCGCGCGGCCGGCAGCCAGCGGTTGTCGCCCTTGCTGTTCCAGTCGGCCTGCGCGGCGAGCGCGCAGGCGTTCACGTCGAAGTCGGTCAGCTCGGCGATGCGCCAGGCCAGCAGACGCGAGTTCGCGGTGTCGGCCGCGACCAGCAACGCACCCGCCACGGTCGCGCCGTACGGCATGTTCAGGCAGGCCGCATCGGGGTAGTAGCTGGCCTGGTTGTGCTCGACGTGGTGCACGTCGGCCTGGCCGACCATCAGCTCGCAGCGCTGGTTGTTTTCGGCGGCCCCACGCCGCCACAGCATCAGCCGGTTGTTGCCCGCATCGGCCACGCACAGGCCGCCGGCGGGGAAGGTGATCGCATGCGGCCAGCGCATGCTCGCAGCGCTCGGCGCGCCGCCGCCGTTCTCGTCGCGGTGGGCGAAGTCGGGCTGGCCCAGCACCAGGTCTGCCGGGGCGCCGTGCTGGCGTGGCAGACCGTTCCACATCAGCACGCGGCGGTTGCCGGTGTCGGCGACCCACAGCCGCGCGCCGTCCCAGGACACGCAGTAGGGCCAGAACAAGGTCGCCGCGCCCGGCCGGTCTTGCCCGCGGTTCGATACGCCGGCGTCGAAATCGGCCTGCCCGAGCACCACGTCCGGCCGCTGCTGCGATTGCGTCGGCCGGGTGTGCCAGATCAGCACGCGGTGGTTCCAGGCGTCGGCCACCGCGAGGCCTTCGCGCTGCGGCCCGCAGGCCGCGATGCCGGTCGGCACGTTGAGGGTGTCGGCGCTGGCGCTGCCGCGCGCGTTGCGGCCCTCGCGGTCGAAGGCCGGCTGGCCGAGCAGGATGTCGGCAGGCGCGTTGTCTTGGGTGGGCGTGCGGTGCCAGCCGAGCACGCGGTGGTGGCCGGTGTCCGACACCCACAGCGAGCCGTCGGGTGCGGCGCACACGCCGCGCGGGCCGAACATCGAGGTAGCAGACGGCACCACCGGCGACGCCAGGCCCAGCGGATCGTCGGTCGCGCCGAGGATGACGCGCGCGCCGCGCTCGTCGAGCAGCGCAGCGCAGGGCACCCGCGCCGACGGCGCGCGCCTGGCAGACGGGGCGAGCGACACGCGCGTGATCGTGGTGGTCATCGCGATGGCCTATCGGCGCAGCCGCACGGCCACGCGTTCACCGACGATCTTGACGGCGTGCACGGCGAGCTGCACCTCGGGCACCGTCAGGCACTCGCCGGTTTCGAGCAGGTAGACGAAGCCGTGGTACGGGCAGCGCAGCGTGCCGCCCTCGAGCTGCCCGCCGTCGAGCGGCATGCCCATGTGCGCGCAGGCGTTGTCCAGGCACGAGACGGTGTCGCCGTGGCGGTAGAGCAGCACGTCGCGGCCTTCGACCGCGCGCGACACGATCGCGTCGTCGTGCAGCTCGGCCAGCGCGCAGACATCGGTCCAGCCGGCGTCCTGCTGGCGCGCGAAGGGGCTGACGAAGTGCACGACCTGCGCACCGCCCGGTGCGGCCTCCGGGGCGCCGCGGCTGACGCGGGTGACGGTGGCGATCTCGGGGCACAAGGCCTTGATCGCCTTCTCGACGCCCTCGCTCAGGGTCTCGCCCGACGACGGGCAGGACTGGCACGAACCGATCAGCCGCACCTCGACCGTGTCGGGGAATTTCACCGCGACCAGCTCGACATCGCCGCCATGCGTCTTGAGCATCGGCCGCACCTCGTCGAGCGCGCGCGCGACACGGTGTTCGAGCGGCTCCTTCACCAGGCCGTGGAACAGCAGCACCTGGTAGACCAGCGGGTCGCGCACGGCCTGGCGCAGCGCGGCCGCCGCGGCCTCGTCACCCTTGAGCGCACGGATGAGTCGCCGCAAGGCCTCGGCGTTGAGCTCTTCGATGCCGGTCTTGATCGCGCTCAGCACCGCCTGCTGCGCCGGCTCCCAGCCGTGGGTCAGCGCCTCGAGCCGTGCCAGCTCGTCGGCACGCCGCGCCAGTTCGTTCGCCGACTCGGCATGCGCGGCGTCGAGATCGGGCGGGGTGTCGCGGGCAGTCATGGCGGGGGGTGCCGAAGTGTCGCGATCAGGCGTACTTCAGGTCCTTGAACAACAAGGGCTGGAGGTAGCCGCCGACGATCGACGCGACGACGACGCCGACCAGCGGCGAGACGAACCAGCCCACCAGCAGCAGCAGCGCGAGGCACACGCCGAAGCCCTTGAGCCACTGCAGCAGCACGTCGCGTTTGTCGCGGAACAGCTTGCCCGCGACGAAGAGCTTGGCGGAGTTCATGAACATGTCGAACATCGTCGCGCTCCTTCAGTGCAGGAAGTACAGAACGCCCAGGCCCACGAGCACGGCCGGCAGCGCGGCGGTGGGCCCGAAGAACGCGCCCATCATCGCGGCGAGGCCCGCGCCAAGCGCCTCGGCGCCGATCTTCACGCCGCTGGCCGCGCCCGCCGCGAGCGCGAGCACGAGCGCCAGCACGAGCAGGCCCACGAGAGTCAGTGTGGTCATCCGATGAACTCCAAGCTGCAAGAAACCATGCCTAGTTCGAGCGCTGGCGGCGCTCGGCCAGCGCCGCGTCGATCTCGGCGCCGGCGTCGCACATCAGCGCCGCCTTGTCCTCGTCGCCGTAGCGCGCGAACAGTTCACCGGCCTCGCGCACCAGGGCCAGCGCATCGCCGAGCGGGTCGATCGGCGCGGCGCCGGCGCCCGAGACCGTGGGCTGGGGGGTCAGGCTGCGCAGCACGTTCGCCTTGTTGGCGATCGTGTTCGCGTATTCGAGAGGCGTGTCGCGCGGGTTGCGCACGCGCAGCGCCTCGTCGTAGGCGGCCAGCGCGCGCAGGTTGTTCTCGAGCACGTGGCCACTGGAGGCGTACTGCAGCGCGTTGCCGAGGTTGTTGTTGATCATCGCGTACTCGCTCGGGTGGTCGATCAGGTTGATGACCTTGAGCACCTCCTCGAACGACTGCACCGCGAGCGCCTCGCGCATCCGGCCGGTTTCGTCGGTGGCCGACATCGAGAGGTAGGCGATCGCGAGGTTGTTGTGCAGCACCGCGTATTCCTGCGGGAACGCCTCACGCTCGAACACGCGCAGCGAACGGTGGTAGGCACCGATCGCGTCGGTGAGGCGAGCGCGCCCCAGGCCTGCCAGCGCCTGCAGCACCAGGCCCTGGTTCAGTTCGGTCTCGGCCACTTCCTCGGGCTTGCCGTGCGCCTGCAAGGTGTCGATCGCGCCGCGAAAGCATTCCAGCGCCCGCTCCAGGCTCGCGGCGCTGCCGTCGGGCAGGGCCTGCAGCGCGGTGCCCATGCGCGCGACGATGCGTGCCTTCAGCAGCTGGGCCTGCGCGGGAGCCATGTCGCGCGCCCGTTCGTAAAGGCCGATCGCGTCGGTCAGCTGCTGCGCCGACTTCGGCCGCGACTGCAGGCCCATTGCGATTTCCATCAGCATCTCGGCGCGTTCCTCCGGCGATGCGTCGGCGTCTTCGGCCGCGTTCAGGGCCGCTTCGAACTGAGTGCTCGACAGAGAGGTGGAGACGGGCTGCAAGACGGACCTTCCGCAGGCGTCGACGACGCCGCTACTGGAATCAGGCTAGCGACGCGCGATGCGCACGTCAACATGGTATGCGAGCGCAAAGATGGTTTGCAGTGCGTGGCGTCCCGCGCCGAGCTCAGGTGCGGGCCGCGCTCAGGCCCTGGATCAGCAACGCGCCGGCTTCGGCGATCCAGCGCACCTCGAATTCGGCCTCGGCGGCAAAGGCGTCCCACCCCAGCCGGTCGAGAAAATCGGTCGCCAGCATGACCCGGTCGCCGCGCAGATTGCGCTGCTTGAGCAGCATGCCGCCCGCGACCGGGCCGCGCAGCGGCAGCAGCAGGATCCGGGCGTCGCGCTCGACCAGCGCGGCCGACTCGGCGCCACCGAGGTAGCAGTCGTAGGTGCTGCGCGGCACCAGCACCCGGCCGTGGCCGACGAAGACGCTGTGGGTCACGGCGAGGTGGCGGCCTGCCGGTCGCGGATGCTCTGCGCGACGTGCGCGCAGACCTCGTCGACCGCGCGGGCGACCGGGGCCGTCAGCTCGGTGCCGAGCTGCAGCGAACCGGCTTCGATGAGGTACACGGTCAGGTCGTCGGGAAAGTCGGCGCCGAAGATGCGCCGGCCGGCATGCACGGCGTGATCCCAGCGGAAGTCGTGCAGGCTGTACCCGGGCACATGCGCGGTGTCGATCTCGGTCCCCGGCAGCCGGAAGATCGCACCGGCGTCAGAGCCGCTGCGGCAGGCGTCGACGACGATCAGCGCGGTGGCGCCGCGCGCCTGGAACATCACCTCCATGCCACCGGTGCCGGCGTCGAACAGCTTCACGCCGGGTGGCAGTTGCGCACCGAACTGCTCACGCAGGTGCTGCACCACGCGCACACCGGCAGCGTCGTCGCAGCGGTTCAGGTTGCCGCAGCCAATCACGACCAGCATGGCATCGGCCCGCGGCTCAGCTCAGATGCGCCACAGCCGGCACCACCAGTCGGGTTCGACCGGCACGGCGAGTTCGGGCAGGTCACACCACTTGCGATGCACCAGGTAGTACATGCATTCCTGGCAGCGCATCTGGTCCGGCCCATACGGTTTGTCGGCGAAGCCGGTGAGGATCAGCTTGCCCTTCAGGTCGCCGGGCGCCAACTCGCGTACTTCGGCCAGCAACTGGCCGAACTCCTTGTCGGTTTCGGGGAACGGCTCGGTCTGCGTCTCCAGACCGGCCGCCATCGTGGCGCCGATCTGGTCCCGCAGGCGATCATCGTCGCTCGTTGACATCTCTTAGGTCTCCTCGAAGCTGCGGCGCCCGTGCGGGTGGTCCGGCGGGCGCTCTGGAGGAGTTTGAGTCATCCGATGCGAAAACGTGCCAGCTCACCCCCCGTCTTCGCATCATGTGCGTGGACGGTGCACACCAGGCAGGAATCGAAGGAGCGTGCCACATGCCCGACCTCGACCGGGTCGCTGGCGTCGGCGATCGGCGCGCCGATCAGCGCTTCTTCGATCGGGCCTCGCACCTGCTGGCCATCGCGCGGGCCCACGTTCCAGGTGGTCGGCGCGATGATCTGGTAGTTCTTGATCTTGCCGTCCTTGACCTCGATCCAGTGGCAGAGGGCGCCGCGGATCGCCTCGGTGGCACCCCAGCCGCGGCCGTCGCGCTCCTTCGGCTTGATGTACCACGGGTCGTTCAGCTTGAACTCGCGCAGGCAGCGCTCGGCCTGGCGGTACAGCTTGCTGGTCTCGTGCATGCGTGCGATCTGGCGCAGGTGCAGGCTCGGGCCTCTCATCTTCTTGAACATGTCCAGGATGAGCCCGTCGTAGTGCTGCCATGGCTCGCCGTGCCGGCCCCCGGCGACCATTTGGCGCGCAAACGGACCCGCCTCGAGGCGACCCGCGTCGACGTGCGATACCGCAGTGGCCCACGAGTACTTGCCGTTGAAGTCGACGTCGTTGTTTTGTATCGGTCGCGTCGTGCGGTCGAACGGATGCTGGTCGCCGGCAGCGTCCTCGTCGTACCAGGCGTGCTTGACGTTCTCGCGCGCGAACTTCTGGTCCATCAGCACGTGGGTGTCGGTGGCGCCGTCGTAGACGCCGCTTTTCATGATCACCGAAGCGTTGCGTGTGTCGATGGTCGGCTTCTGGTATTTGTCTTCGTGCGGCAGATAGCCCCACGACATGTAGCGGCCGACGCCGCCGCCGTATTTGTCCAGTCCCACGTCCAGGCCCATCTTCCAGTAGAAGCCGAGGTCGGAGTTGGCGTGCGCGGGCGATTCGTCGAGCCACACCATGAAGTCGTCGTAGGTCTTGATCTGCTCGTAGCGCTCGAGCTTGCAGCCGAGCCAGCACGACTCGAGCCAGTTGACCTTGAAGTACTCGAGGATCGCCCACGCGCGGGTCACGTCGGTCAAGGTCGGCGCGCACATCACGCCGCCCGGCACCATGTAGCTCGAGTGCGGCCATTGCCCGCCGAGCAGCGCGTAGATCTCGACCGGCTTGCCGGAGATCGTCACACCGAGTTCGTACGAGGTACCGGTGAACGGCGCGAAGCGCTTGCAGGCTTCTTCGTAGTACTTGCTGTGCTTGTACTTCTTGTTCGTCAGGTCGATCGCGTAGAGACCGTAGAAGTAGCGCGGCTGGCTTTGCAGGCTCTCGACGATCTGGCCGAGGTTGCGCGCCAGGATCGCGTTGCGCGGCACTTCGGTCTGCCAGGCGGTGTCGAGCGCCCAGGCGGCGCAGGTCAGGTGCGAGGCGCCGCAGATGCCGCAGGCACGCGGTGTGACCACGAGCCCGGCCTGCGGGTCCTTGTCGCGCAGGATGACCTCGAAACCACGGAACAGTTCGGCCTGGGTCCAGGCGTTGACGACGTGGCCATCCTGGATGTCGACACGGATGTCGAGGTCGCCTTCGACGCGGCCGACCGGGGAGATGTCGAGTGTTTGAACGGCTGACATGAGTTTCCCCTTAGACGACGAAGATGTCTTGTTCGGCCCAGCGCGGCGCCGCGTTCTTGGCCGCGCTGGTGAGCGCGATGTAACCCTTCTTGTCCACACCGAGCGGCAGCTCCTTGGGCACGCCCATCACGGTCTGGGTCTTGAATACGGTGCCGGGCGCGAGGTCGAAGAACGGGAACTCGGGCTCGGTGCAGCCCATGCACGGCATGCCGGCGCGCGTCTTCGACGACTGCCGGTTCCACAGGATGCGGTTGCAGGGCGAATGCGTCATCGGCCCGCGGCAGCCGAGGTCGTAGAACAGGCAGCCCTTGCGCTGGCCGAACTCGGTGGCCGACACCTTGTACGCGAAGTGCATGTTGCGCGTGCAGCCGGTCTGCGTGAAGCTTTGGAAGAAGGTCTTCGGGCGCTGGAACTCGTCCAGCCCGATGTCGCCGGCGCGGCCGGTGGCCACCGCGACGACGATCTGCGTGATCCAGTCCGGGTGCGCCGGGCAGCCGGGCACGTTGATCACCGGCAGGCCCGATTTCGACACGAACGCATCGCCGAGGTAGCCGCCCTTGGCGCGCTTGAGGAACTGCAGGCCGCGCGATTCGCTCGGGTTCGGCGCCGTGGCCGGGATCCCGCCCCAGGTGGCGCAGTCGCCGATCGCGACGACGAACTGGGCGGCCTTCGACAGATCGCTGACCCAGTCCTGCATCGCCCGGCCGGCGAAGCGGTTCCACATGCCGGTGCCGTTCGGTGCGGTCACCACCGTGCCCTCGAAGACGAAGATGTCCAGCGGGATCGCGCCGCTGACGCAGTCGCGCAGCAACTTCTGCAGGTTCTCGCCGAGCTCCACGCCGAGCGATGGATGCCACAGCACGTTGATGCCGAAGTCGGTGACCAGGTCGCAGGCGCTGGGCTCCTCGGCGTTGAGGAACGACATGGTGTTGCCGGAGCAGGCGCCGCCTTGCAACCACAGAAGATTGGCCATCGAAATTCTCCTCGTTCAGGATCGGTTGTCCCGAACGAGTTCGCATGCGACGTGCCAGCGCGGCGCGAGCGCGGGTATGTCCTGAGGTCACCGGGCGACGACGCCGACTCCTTGCCTCGCGGTGCGAACCCGGCACCTACAAACAAGGTTGTCAGTCGGCCGGAGTGCAAACAAACTTGCCAGTGTTTGCGTGTTCCGCTCAGCCGTGCCGGTTGCCGCACGACGGGCACTCGACCTCGAGCATGCAGCCGTACCAGATGCCGCTGCAGCGACTGCACCAGTGTCCGCCGAGTTGTTCGTCGGTCAGGCCGAGCCGGCGCGCCAGCGCCGTGGTCCCGAGCTCGCGATGCCCGCCCAGCGCCTGCGTGGGCGACACCAGCCCCTGCACGAACGCCTGTGCGCGCGTCGCCTTGTCGTCGCTGCCGGCGCTGCTCATGCCGCCTCGGGCTGGTCCAGGCGCCCGATGCCATAGCGCTTGAGCTTGTTGCTCAGGCCCACGCGCGACAGGCCGAGCTCGTCGGCGGCGCGGGTGTGATTCCAGCGGTGGCGCTCCAGCGAGGCGCGCACCAGCGCGACCTCGAGCTGCTCGACGCGTTCCTTCAGCGTGCGGCCATCCAGCGTCGTGGCCTGGGCCTGGTTGCGGTCGACGCGCGGGCGGGCGCGCGCGATCTCGGTCGACAGGTGTTGCACGGTGATGAACTCGCCGTTCTCCACCGTGGCCACGGTGCGCCGGATCTCGTTCTCGAGCTCGCGCACATTGCCCGGGAACGCGTACGAGCGCAGCTTCTGCTGCGCCTGCATCGCCACGCCCGGCACCTTGCGGTTGAAGACCTCGCAGTACTTCTTGATCAGGTAATCGGTCAGCACCGGGATGTCTTCGGGCCGGTCGCGCAGCGGCGGGATCGAAATCTCGAAGCCCTTCAGACGGTAGTACAGGTCGCGCCGAAACTTGCCTTCGTCCACCAGCAGTTGGATCGGCCGGTTGCTCGCCGCGACGATGCGCAGGTGGGTCTGCTTGGTGCGGTCGCTGCCGATCGCCTTGACCTCGCCGTCCTGCAGGAAGCGCAGCAGGCTGACCTGCACGGCCGGCGAGATGTCGGAGATCTCGTCTAGGAAAACGGTGCCGTTGTCGGCGGCGACGAACAGCCCCAGACGATCGCTGATCGCGCCCGAAAACGCGCCGCGCTTGTGGCCGAACAGTTCGGACAGCAGCAGGTCCTGCGCGATGGCGCCGCAGTTCTGCGCCAGAAACAGCTGCTTGTGGCGATCGCTGAACAGGTGGATCGCCTTGGCGAGCAGTTCCTTGCCGGTGCCGGTCTCGCCGATCAGCAGCACCGGCAGGTCGGTGGCCGCGGCCTTGCGCGCGGTGTTGCAGACCTCGGCCATCTTGTCGCTGACGAACACCAGCTTGTCGAAGTGATAGGTCTCCTGCAGCGCGCGCGTCATGCTGTCGTTCTCGTTGCGGATCACCGCGTCGGCGAACTTCAGCTCCCGGCTGAGGTAGCGGTGGATGCGCGACAGCTCGCGGCTTTCGAGCGCACGCTGCAGCAGCAGATCGAGCTGCTCGGGCTCGAACGGCGGCGTCACGACCTGATAGACCGCCGCGTCGTTGATGGCCCGCACCATCTCTTCGCGGCGCGCGCTCTGCAGCGCCAGCACGCGCACGGTGTGCGGGTGCTCGACCCGCATCTTCTGCAGCAGATCGACGCCGCGCGCGTCCACGAGCTGCTGTTCGCACACCAGCACGTCCGGCGTGTGCTCGCGCATGAGTCGCTCGACATCCGCGGCGCTGCCGACGCTGTGCACCGAATACTGGCGCCGCAGGTGGCGGTGCAGCGCCCGATCGGCCAGCACGTCGGTGCCGACGAGGAAGACGCGAAACTCGGGCGCTGAAGACATGCCAACTTTCTTTGCCGTGTGAATAGCAAATTATCATCATTGGCGCCAAAATGTCCAAGCCTCGGCGGTTCGGCCGAAGGGCGACGATGCGCAGCTACCCGGCCGCCTCGCGGTTGAAGCTGTATGCGATGCGCGTCGCGACGACGTGCCCGAACCGCGGCAGCGCGATCGACGGCTCGTACCCGCTGCGCAGCAGATCGAGCGGCGACGGAGCATCAGCGTGTGGCGCTGGTGCAGTTCCATGGGGTGCGAGCACGAACTGTCGCAAGCGGCGGATCGGCGCGCCGCTCGCCGCGAGGCGGGCGCGCGCCGTATCAGGCCGCCGCCGCCGTGACCGGCATGTCGGTCACGGCGAACTCATTGCTGTCGTCGCAGCGAGGCGAGATCACTTCAGATCGTGCCGGAACCCGTGACCCGCAGAGTCGACGCGCGGCGCCGCAGGGTCCACCCGAGTGCGGCCAGTGCGATACCCACCAGAGCCAGCGAGGCGGGTTCGGGAATGCGGGTCCAGATCACCGTGGGGGCGATCTGGTTGGTATAGGTGACCGGCACCGGGCAGTCGAAGCATTCACCGAAATTGTCGGTCAGCGACAAGGTCGGGCCGCCCAGCGTGAAGCCCAGCGCGAGGTCGTAGTTGTGCGGCGTGAAGATCGTGGTGAACGCCGTGTAGTTTCCGGAAAGGTCGAAGCCGTTGACATTGCCGTTGGCGTCCACGCCCAGCTGGTCGATGGGCGGCAAAGAGCCTGCCACGGCAATGCCGCCGATGGTGTTGTTGGTGAGCGTGTTGTAGAAGATCAGCGTGAAACCATCCAAGGTCGCCGATGGGCACGCGGGGCTGGGGACAAACGGCGTGGTACTGGGCGCGAGGCACGCGTCGTCAACCGTGACCGTGGCCGATCCCGACCAGCCCACGGCCCCGTTGATGCCGGAGAACGCGGTGTTGAACACCGGATCCCAATGACCCGTGTAGATGGCCGCGCGAGCCGCGTCGCTTCCGACGACCAACCACGCGAGCATTGCCGCCGCGTAACACCATTGACGCGCCTTCGGAACCATGTGCTGAAACATCGCGACCTCTCGCCTTCGACCGGAGCACCCACCAAGCACAAACTGCGCCAGTTTCGCATTTGACGGTTGGTTCGCATTGCTGCGTTACGGGATGTTCGTCAAGAACAAGCTGCGCCAGTTGCGCATTTGATGATCGGTTTGCATTGCTGCGTAACCGGATGTTCGACAACGCGGCGATCGTCTCGCGTGCCGGCGGTTCGCCGTGCCGTAAAGAGTCCCGACATTCGTTGAAACCCTTTGGAGCCGATCCATCCGAAGGCTTCAAATGCGAGGCGCGCGGGCCAGGCCGGCCCGGCCTCAGAGACCCAGAAGCTTTCGCATCTGAGCCAAGCCCGATTGAAGCCCCCGACGAAGTTGCATGCGGGGGACTGCGTGTTCGTTGCCGCTGGGGACGATCCACGCCCACTCCCATGCGCGACGGAGCAGCGGGTCGAGATCGACCCGCGCGGGTCGAATCCAACCCACCCATTCGCGCCGGTGCTTGAGGCCGTACGTTGCGCTGCGAGCGAATGCCGGCGCGGCTGGCCGGGCCCGCGGCGGTGCGCAAGCCCTAGTTCTAGCGATGGGTCGGACTCGACCCGCACGTTTGCCGTGTCGCGCGCTTTCTTCAACGCCATCAAGCACTTGCCTCCGATCGATGGGTTGGCATCGCGATTGCGTATTGCAGCGGGTGATCGTTCCGAACGAGGGCACATGCGTGCGGATGAAGAAGGCCTGGTGGAAGCTGCCGCGGTCGCGATCATGGACCACCTCCAGAGCCATCCCCTCGCCGCCGACTGCGCCGGCGGTGTGGCGCGCTGGTGGTTGGGGCCTGCGCATGCCAACGTGACAGTGGAGCAGGTCGAGCGTGCGCTCAACCTGTTGGTGGCGCGGCATGCGATGCGCCGCTTGAGTTTGATGAATGGAACGTTTCTGTATTCGCAGGCACTGCCAACCCGGCAGTGACTTGCGGTTGAACGCGTGAAGTGCCCGACACAAGTCACCGATACACAAGGAGTCAGCGATGCCAGTTGCCCTTTCCTACCCCGGCGTGTACATCGAAGAGGTGCCCAGCGGAGTGCGCACCATCACCGGTGTGGCCACCTCGATCACTGCCTTCGTCGGGCGCGCGCTGCGCGGGCCGGTCGACGATCCGCTGCGCATCTTCAGCTTTGCCGACTACGAGCGCAGCTTCGGCGGGTTGTGGGCCGAGAGCACGATGTCGTTCGCGGTCTACCAGTACTTCCAGAACGGCGGCTCGGACGCGATCATCGTGCGCGTGCACAACGGCGCGTTGACCGGCAGCGCCGACGTGCCGCTCTCCGACGGCACGAAGGCCACGTTCACTGCGGCCTATCCCGGAGGCTGGGCGGCGAAGTTGCGCATCCGCATCGACCTCGACCTGGATCCTGACGTCGTCGCGGCGAATTTGCCGGGCACGATGTTCAATCTGCGCGTCAAGGACCTGGCCACCGGTGCGATCGAAATGCATCGCAACGTGTCCATCACCGCGACGCATCCGCGTTTCGCCACCGAGGTGCTGAAGCAAGCGAGCAAATTGCTGCGAGGGCCGGCGACGATGGCCAAGCAGCCGACGCCCAGTGGTCCGCCTGCGGCGAATGCGGCTGACCCATTCGATGACGCGAGCGCGACATCGGTGACGGTCGGCGCCGTGGTCCCACCACCGGTGCCTGCCGTACCACCGGTGCCGCCGGTGCCTCCCGTACCGCCGGTGCCACCGGACGGCGTGGCCATCACCGCCGCGCAGTTGTATTCGACGCCCAACATGCAATTGAACAAGCAGGGCTTGTATCAACTGGAGAAAGCCGACCTGTTCAACCTGCTCGTCATTCCGCCCTTCACCGCCTCGAACGATCTGGGCAAGAGCGACTGGGACGAGGTGGTCAAGTACGCCCGCAGCCGCCGCGCGCTGGCGCTGGTCGACGCGCCTGCGGCCTGGGCCGACACCGCGGCGGTCATTGCCACCGGGGCCATCGCCGCGGTAGCCACCCGCAACGAGAACGCGGCCATGTTCTTTCCGCGCCTGAACATGAGCAACCCGGTACGGGACAACCGCATCGAAGCGTTCGCACCGGCCGGCGCGGTGGCCGGCGTGATGGCACGCACCGACGCGAGCCGCGGCGTGTGGAAGTCACCGGCCGGGCTAGATGCCACGCTGTCCGGCGTGCTCAGCCTGAGCGTCAACCTGAACGACGCCGAGAACGGCGCCATCAATCCGCTCGGCGTCAACTGCCTGCGCAACTTCCCGAACACCGGCCCCACCGTGTGGGGCGCACGCACCTTGAAGGGCGCGGACAGCGTTGCCAGCGAATGGAAGTACCTGGCGGTACGCCGCACCGCGCTGTTCCTCGAAGAGAGCCTGTACCGAGGCATGCAGTGGGTGGTGTTCGAGCCGAACGACGAGCCGCTTTGGGCGCAGATCCGGCTGAACATCGGCGCCTTCATGCAGACGCTGTTCCGCCAGGGCGCGTTCCAGGGCGCGTCGCCGAAGGACGCCTACTTCGTGCGCTGCGACGGCACCACCACCACGCAGACCGACCGCAACCTCGGCATCGTCAACATCATCGTCGGCTTCGCTCCATTGAAGCCGGCCGAGTTCGTCGTCATCAAGCTGCAGCAGATCGCCGGTGACATCCCCACCTGATGGGCGTGGCCCGGACCCGCGTTCAAGGAGAGCATGAATGGCACAGTTTTCAGTCAACGCCCAGCGCTTCGACCCTTACAAGAACTTCAAATTCCGCGTCAAGTGGGACGGCCGCTACGTCGCCGGCGTCAGCAAGGTGAGCGCGCTCAAGCGCACCACCGAAGTGGTCAAGCACCGCGACGGCGGCGACCCGAGCAGCAGCCGCAAGTCGCCGGGGCGCACCGAGTTCGAGGCGATCTCGCTGGAGCGCGGCGTCACGCACGACAAGGAGTTCGAGCAGTGGGCCAACAAGGTCTGGAACTTCGGCGCCGGCCTGGGTGCCGAGTCGTCGCTGAAGGACTTCCGCAAGGATTTGATCATCGAGGTCTACAACGAGACCGGGCAGCTCGCCATCGCCTACAAGGTGTTTCGGGCCTGGGTGTCGGAGTTCCAGGCACTGCCCGATCTCGACGCCAACGCCAACGCGGTGGCCATCCAGCACATCAAGCTGGAGAACGAGGGCTGGGAACGCGATGTCGAGACCGCCGAGCCGTCCGAGATTTCGTTCACCGAGCCGGGTTGAGGCCAAGCAGATTTCTCGACGTCAGATCATCGTTTTCAAATCGCCTCAACCACCATGATCGCTCCGAGCGCCGACAGCCTGCTGCGCGTCTGGGAAGACCATCAGCGCGCCCATCCGGTGCAGCGGGCGCTGGCAGCGCTCTGTGCAGCCTCGCCCGAGCTCGACCCGGGCGCGTGGGCGGCCGCTTCGATCGGCGAGCGCGACGGCGGCTTGCTGGCCTTGCACGAGAGCCTGTTCGGCAGCGAGTTGTGCACGACGGCCGCCTGCCCGCAGTGCGGTGAACGGCTGGAATCCGACTTCAGCGCGCGCGATATTCGCAGCCATCCCGACGCGTTGCCTGGGCCGCAGCGCAGCCTGCGTGTGCAGCAAGCGGGCTACGACATCGAGTATCGCCTTCCGACCAGTGACGACCTCTTGCAGCTTGCGGGTGCGGGCGAGCCCGAGAGGGGCGCCGAGAGCGACCCCGAGCGGGAACTGCTGCGCCGCTGCGTGAGCCGCGCGCAGCTCGCCGACAGCGTGCTCGACCCGGCGTCGCTGCCGGACGATGTGGTCGCCGGTATTGCCGCCGACATGGCCCGGCACGACCCCGATGCCGATGTGCGCATCGCGCTCGAGTGCCCGGTGTGTGGCACGGCCTGGCAGATGCGTTTCGACATCGTGTCCTACTTCTGGGGCGAGCTCGACGACTGGGCCCAACGCCTGCTCGCCGACGTGCATGCACTGGCCAGCGCCTATGGCTGGAGCGAGCCCGCCATCCTGGCGCTGAGCCCGACGCGTCGCCAGATCTATCTCGACATGGTGGGGGCATGAGCGGTTTTCTTGCCGCGCTGCTCGGGCGAGATGTGGGCCGGCTGCCGGTGCTGGAGCGCCGGCCACGATCCTTGTTCGAGCCGCTGGCCGGACGGCCCGCTGTCGCGCCATGCGGCGCAGATGAAGACGATGCGAGCGAACCGCGAGGGGCTTCGTTGTCAGCGCCCGCTGGCCGCAGCGCAGCACCCACGGCCGCTCGCCAGGAGCTCATGACCGCGCGCTGGGCGGCCGAAGCGCCCGCGCCGGCCAGGCGCGACGAAGCCGTCGCCGCCCAGGCCCACCGCGGGCCGGTGCCGCCGCACGCGGCGTTGCTGCCGCCGCGGCCCGTGCCCGTGATCGCGCGGCGCGATGCATCGGAAACGCGGCGCAGTGATCGGGCGGTGATGGTGTCCAGCGTTCAGCATCAGGCCACGGCCCGCCGCATCGATGCGCTGGTTTCGTCGCCTGAATCGACGCCGCCGCGCAGCAGCTCATCGCACAGCAGCTCATCGCGCAGCCCTGCGTCACGCAGCCACACCGGGCCAGACGATCACCGCGTCGGCGAAGCACCGCCGTCGCCACCGAAGCCAACGGCGGTGGGCTCGCGCGAGCCTGTTCCTGCCGCTGCCGCAGCGAGCGGGGCTGCCGCAACCCTCGCGCCGATGCAGTCACCCCGACCACGCCCGGCGGTACTGCTGGCGCGGTCGCAGAATGCCGCCGTGTCGAAGCGTGACGCACCGGGCATCTCCGGGTCGCCGGCAGCGGTGCAGATCAGCATCGGGCGCGTTGAAATTCGTGCCGTGCAGGCGCCAGTGGACACGCCGCGGCGGGCCGGCCCGGCGGCGCCGCGGTTGTCGCTCGACGCCTACCTGCGCGGCCGAAACGGGGCCGCAAGATGAGCAGCGCGCTGGCCATTGCGGCGGTCACCGCGGCGCTGAAGGACTTGCTCAACGACGGGCTGATGGACCATGACCTGTCGACCCTCGGCAGCTTCGCGATCACCGCCCAGCCGCCCGACCGTGTCACCACCGGCGCCACCGAGAACAACCAGCTCAACCTGTTTCTGTACCAGGTGACGGCCAACAGCGGCTGGCGCAACGTGGGCCTGCCGTCGCATGACACCAAAGGCACGCGCGTTGCCACGCCGCCGCTGGCGCTCGACCTGCACTATCTGCTGTCGGCCTACGGCGCGCAGGACCTGAATGCCGAGGTGCTGTTGGGCTACGCGATGCAGGTGCTGCACGACACGCCGGTGCTGACGCGCCAGCAGCTTCGCACCGCGCTGGGCTCACCCGCGCCGGTCGACGGCAGCTTGCTGCCGGGGCCGTTCGGTTCGCTGTCGGCGATCGACCTCTCCGACCAGGTCGAGCTGATCAAGCTCACACCGGTGTTCCTCGGCGCCGATGATTTGTCGAAGCTGTGGACCGCGATGCAAGCACGCTTTCGGCCGTCCATGGCCTACGCGGTGTCGGTGGTCCTGATCCAGAGCCAGGCCGGCGCACGGTCGCCGTTGCCCGTTCTCAAGCGCGGCGCCGATGACCGCGGCCCGATCGCGCAAGGCGCGCCAGCTCCGGTGCTGACGGGCGCGCGCGCCGCCGCAAGCCCGCTGCAGCCGGCGATCCGCCTGGGCGAAGACCTGCTCGTCAACGGCACCAACCTGTCGCGCGGCAGCTTTGGTGCGCGGCTCGAGCATGCACGCCTGGGCATCGTGCGCGATCTGCTGCCGACACCCGTCAACGCCTCTCAGCTCAGCGCGCATCTGCCGAGCATTGCGCAGGACGCTGCGGGCATGGACGCCTGGGCGGTCGGCGTCTACAGCCTGGCGCTGCGCGTCACGGAACCGCTGCTGCCGGCCTGGGGCACCAACAGCGTGCCGGTGGCTCTGGCGCCGCTGATCAGCGTGGCCCCGCTCACGCACGCGTCGGGCACGGTCAACCTGAGCGTGAGCTGCACGCCGCGAATTCGCGCCGCGCAGGAATCGCAGGTGCGTCTGCTGTTCGGCTCCACCGAAGTGATGCCCAGCGCCATCAGCACACCGGCCAACACGGCGCTGCCGACCACCTTGACCTTTGCCATCCCCGGCGTGAAGGCCGGCGACCACGTGGTGCGCTTGCGTGTCGACGGCATCGACAGCCTGCCGGTCACGTACGCCGGCACGCCGCCGAGGTTCGAGTTCGACCCGCAGCAGACGGTGGTCGTGACATGAGACATCCGGTGTCAACCTGTTCTTCGCGGGCCGCCGCGCCGGGCCGCCCCAAGCAAGGCCCGACCTTCCCGGAGGGTCGTTCGCCGTACTCGGCGAGCGGGGTGCTGTCATGAGCACGCCGGGCCGCCCCAAGGGCTCATGCTCTCGTTCGGTGGGACCGCGCGCAGCGCGAAGGGTGCCCCAATGACCGCATCGAGTTGGCTCGACGACAACAACCGCTATCTGGCGGCCTCGCTCCAGTGGTTGCGCCTGCGCCTGCAGCAACTGGTGCCGGAGCTGCCCGCACCATCGCGTGCCCCTGCTCCCGCACCCGCACCCGCACCCGCGCCGGTGATCGTGCAGGCGGCGTCGGCGCCGCGTTCATGGTTCGGCCAGAAGGGCACGTCGGTGCTGGCGGCGCCCATCACCGTGCTGGAGCCGATGCAGATCGGCGCGCCCAACTCTTCAACATCTAACGCCGAAGCTCTGGCGCAAGCCGGTGCCGAGCGCGAGGCCGCCGCCCACGTCGACCCGCCGCCAGCGCTGCTGCTGCTCGCACAGCGCTTCGGGCTCAGCGCGTTCGAACGCGACATCCTCCTGCTGTGCGCCGCGGCCGAGCTCGACCCCGGCATCGGCGCGCTGTTCGCCGCCGCGCAAGGTCTGGCGTCGCGCAACTACCCGACCTTCGCATTGGCGTTTCAGGCGTTCGACGAGTCGGCCTGGGATGCGTTGTCACCACAGCGGCCTTTGCGCTACATGCGCCTGGTCGAGATCAACCAGCCGGGCGCGACGCCGTTGACCGCGAGCGCCTTGCGCGCCGACGAGCGCATCGTCAACTACGTGAAGGGGTTGAACACGCTGGACGAGCGGCTGTCCTTGTTGTTGACGCCCGCGCATGTTTCGACAGCGGTACTCGCAGTTTCGCAACAGGCCGCGGTCGACGACGTTTTGCAACGCCTGCGCCTGAGCGCCGAGGCAGGTGCCGTGCCGAGCGTGCCGACGGTCCAATTGCTCGGCACCGATCTCGCCAGCAAGCTGGCCGTCGCAAGCGAAGTGTGTGCCGCGGTCGACCGACAGCTCTACCGGTTGACACTCGATTCGCTGCCGACGCCGCGTGCCGAGATCGAGAACCTCGCACGCCTGTGGCGAAGGGAAAGCGCCTTGCTGCCGGTGGCGCTGTATCTCGATGCCGACAACCTCGATGGCGTCGGCGCCGAAACGCTGGCCGCGTTCCAGTGGTTCATCACGCGCGAGCTGGGGTTGTTGTTCATCGGTTTGCGCGATGCGCCGGCAAAGACCGATGCGCCCGGCCACGTCGTCGAAGTGCGCAAGCCCACCGCGTCCGAACAGTGCGACGCCTGGCGCGACGCGCTGCCGTCGTCATGGCCTGCGGACGAGACCGTGCGCAGGTCGCGCCTGCTCTCGGGGCAATTTGATCTCGGCATTGCCGACATCCGGCAGGCTGCGGGTCCGGTGGGGAGTTCGGCGTCGAGCCTGGACGCTGTTTGGGACGCTTGCCGCAACCTGACCCGCCCGCGCCTCGACGCGCTGGCGCAGCGCCTCGAACCCAAGGCGACCTGGGACGACCTGGTGCTGTCCGACGAATCGCTCAAGCTGTTGCGCCAGATCGCGACCCAGGTGCGCGGCCGCTACCAGGTCTACGAAGATTGGGGCTATGCGAAGCGGATGACGCGCGGCCTGGGCATCAGCGCCTTGTTCGCCGGCGAAAGCGGCACTGGCAAGACGATGGCGGCCGAGGTCATCGCCAACGAACTGCGGCTGCATCTGTACCGCATCGACCTGTCGGCCGTGGTCAGCAAATACATCGGCGAGACCGAGAAGAACCTGCGCCGGCTGTTCGACGCCGCCGAGCAGGGCGGTGCGATCCTGTTCTTCGACGAGGCCGACGCGCTGTTCGGCAAGCGCAGCGAGGTCAAGGACAGCCACGACCGCTACGCCAACATCGAAATCAACTACCTGCTGCAGCGCATGGAGTCGTTCAGCGGCCTCGCGATCCTGGCCACCAACATGAAAAGCGCGCTCGATCCGGCCTTCATGCGCCGGCTGCGCTTCATCGTCAACTTTCCGTTCCCCGGCCTCAACGAACGCAAGGCGATCTGGCAGAAAACCTGGCCTGCCGAAGTGCCGCGCGAGGCACTCGACTACGAACGCCTGGCACGCGCCGGCGTGTCGGGCGGCAATGTCCACAGCATCGCGCTCAACGCCGCGTTCATGGCCGCACAGCGCGGCACGGCAGTGACCATGCCGTTGCTGATGTCGGCGCTGCGCGCGGAGTTGCGCAAGCTCGACAAGCCGGTCAACGAGGCGGAGTTCCGATGAACGCCGGCCCTGCCTTGCCAGCGCCATTCCGGGCGCCGTCGCGAGCGACTCCCGCGCCCGCAGCGCTCGTGTCGGCCGCCGCTGGCGTGCGGCCTCTGAATGCCAGTGCGGCCAGCACCACCGCACCGTTGGCGCTGCATGTCGAACGGCTGGTGCTGCAAGGGCTGCCGCTCCGGCCGCGTGACGGCGCGCGCGTCGAAGCGGCGTTCCGGGGCGAAGTCGAGCGTCTGGTGTCTGCCCGCCCACGGCTGGCGCAACGGCTTGCCGGCGGTGCGTTCGACAGCCTGCGGCTCGATGCAATCCAGGTCGGCGGCGGGGGCGGCAGCGAGTGCGACCCCGAGCAACTCGGCCGCGCGCTCGCCGGCGCGCTGTTGCGAGGGATGGCGCGATGAAGCAGGCTCAACAAGCGGCGCCATCGAGCAGGTCGGGCGTGCCGTCGAGGTGGCGTCTGCAGCGCCAGTGCGCGTGCGGTAACCATGCTGCCGCCGGCGAGTGCGATGGCTGCAAGCGGGTGGCCTTGCAGCGCAAGCCGCTTCTCGTCGGGCGGCCCGACGATGCGTTGGAGCATGAGGCCGATCACGTGGCCGCAACCGTGATTGACAACCCGGCCACGCTGTCGAACCGCGAAGCGCCAAGCGTGACGCGGGCATCGGCGGCGAGTGACGCAACGGACGCCGGCCACGATGCGCCGCAGATCGTGCACGAGGTCTTGCGCGCACCGGGCCAGGCGCTCGACGCCGACACGCGCGCCTTCTTCGAGCCGCGCTTCGGCCGCGACTTCTCGGCCGTTCGCGTGCATGCCGATGCGCAGGCCGCCGAGTCCGCATATGCGGTTCAGGCCCTGGCCTACACGGCCGGGCACCACGTGGTGTTCGGCGCAGGCCGGTTCGCGCCGGCCAGTGCGCAAGGCCGCCAATTGCTCGGGCACGAACTCACGCACGTCGTGCAGCAAAGCGGCGGCGCGTTGGCGGGCGCTGCCGACGTGCAGCGCAAGGTCATCCTGAACAATGCCGAGATGCCCGCGAAGGATCGCAAGGCCTTCGTCGCGGCGCGCAAATGGACGAATGCCGGCCGCGCCAGTGCCGTCATGGACGACATGGCGGCGGCCGCCGACGATTTCGATTTCAAGGACGAAGCCGAGCTCGAATCGGAGCTGCACAAGCGCCTGTCGACGGTCGCGCACATGGAGGAGTCGCAGGTCAGCACCGAAAAGATTCCCGGCGACAAACGTTCGGCATTCGGCTATCCGTTCACCGGGGCGAGCGCGCTCTACGGGCCGCGCGTGAACTATGCGGCGCGCGAGTATTGGGACCCTGGCGTCTCCGACGACTACGCCGTTCGCAAGGACAAGGCGAAGAATGCGCAACTCAGGAAATTGCCGCGCCACGAACGCTGCGGGGTCTATGGCGACCCGTGCGACTACCGCTGGAAGTTGTCGGCGAAGGGCAGGGCGGATCCGTATCACGCCATCGCCTACCTGTTCGCGCCGCAGCCGCCGCACAAGCGCTCGCTGATCCACTGCGACTATCTGATCTCGCTGGTCAATTTCCTGTCGCTGGCCGATGCGGTCGGCGCGGCCGAGTTCAACAAGCGGGTCGCCGCCTTCGGGCCCGAGAAGATTCTGCTGACGGCGGATGCCTTCACCGATCTTCACAAGGTCGCGTTCGAGCGCACCGCGACGGGCGCCTGGAAAAAAGACAGCGCCGGCAACGCGACCGCGATTTGGGGCTTGGGCAGTGCGCAGCGCGTCAGGCCTTCGAGCGAGGCCGATCTGGTCATTGGCGATCACGTGGTGTTCTTCAACCACCTGGCCTACGACCTGATCAACCAGAACATCGGCAACGCCTGGCGACTCGAGAACGCCGTGCTCGTCAGCAAGGTCAAGGGCAAGGACGTATTTCTCGGCCACGGCTCGGGCTACAAGACGGCCGACGACATGCGCGCCAAGCTCGCGGAGGAATACAACGACGTGGCGAACAAGGCGCTCGGGCTCGTCGCGAAGACGAAGTCGCCCGACACGAAGATCAAGGCCGCCGCCCAAAGCGACTTGAGCGCGAAATTTCCGAACGTCAAGCCAGTGGGCGCTGACTGGAGAGCGCAGGGCGTGCCTGGATTGCTGAAAGACTCGGCCTGCCCGAAACCTCTCGACCAGAAGCTGCAGCCGATCAAGCCGAGTGAGGTGATCGGACCGAAAAGCCCGTGCGATCCGACGAAGATGAACGAAGTCGAGCGACCGATCGAGTCCGCGAAGTGAGCCGGGCATGGCCAGCGCACGCGTCACCCTCTCACCCCGTCCGACCGAGCTGCTTCGGGCGCCACCCGTCGTCGGCGAGGTGTTGCGCTCGACCGGCCAGGCGCTGAACGACGACACGCGCGTGCGCATGGAACAGCGGCTCGGCAGCAATTTCAGCCAGGTGCGCGTTCACACCGACGCACGCGCGGCGCAGTCGGCGGCTGCCGTCGATGCGCTGGCCTACACCGTGGGCCGGGATGTCGTGTTCGGCGAAGGGCGCTATGCGCCGCATTCGGCCAGCGGCCAGCGCCTGCTGGCGCACGAGCTGGCGCACGTCGTGCAGCAACGCGGCGCGGCGCGGCACTCGGCGCCGGATTTGCGCATCGGCGCGGCGCACGACGCGCACGAGGCAGCGGCCGATCGGACTGCGCAAGCGGCGCTCCCGGGCGGCGCCGCGACGAGCCCGATGCCTGCCACGGCCGGTGCCGTGCTGCAGCGTCAACCGGTGCCCGCTGGCACGCCTCAGGTGGTGCCGACATTGAACCTGCCCACCGCGGGCATCGAGCTCGCCGCTGAAGAGGCGATCTCGGCCGACAACCCGAAGCTGGTCGATCTGGCCTCGAGCTTCAGGCGCGCCGACGGCGCCGGTTCGTCGGCGCGAATCGCGATCTCGGCCGCGCTCAGCGAAGGCGCCAAGCTGAGCAGCGCCGGCGAGCAGGCCGAGCGTTCGCGCCTGTCGGGCCGCATGCTGCGGATCCGCGATGCGCTGGCCGCGCTGGGCGTGCCGAATGAGCGCATTGACCTCAGCGCACCGACCGCCTATTCGACCTCGGCGCGCGGCCAGGTGTCGGTCGACGTGCGCAAGAGCGCGGGCGGCTTGCTGCCGCTCTTTCAGGGGCCGTCGCCCGCGCTCGGTCCGACGGCCGTGCCGCCAGCGCCGGCTTCCACGTCGCCGTCGCTGTCCGATCTGCTGACGCTCAAATTCGGCCCGGTCACCGTCGAGTTACCGAAGAGCATCAAGGCGAAGCTGCCGATCCCGATCTCGACGGCGAAGTCGCTGGTCATCGAACTGCAGGCCGATGCGCCGGCCAAGTTCGCGTTCAAGCTGACGCTTGATGGCACGCCGTATGTGCGTGTGTCGGCGTCAGCCGGTGCCGAGTACGACACCGACAAGAAGATCGCGACCGGCTCGGCCGGTTTGCAGATTGAATCGGTAAAGACCACCTGCCACGCGACGAATCCGGAAGAGACGCGCAGCAAGATCACGAGCGCCGGCGACAAGCTGATGAAAGCGTCGGCCGAGTATTCGGCCGCCACCGACGCCGAGACCAAGCAGGGCAAGCTGATCGACATCGCCGGCGCCATCGGCGAGATGTACAACGCCGTCGACAAGGCCAAAGCCGCGTGCAAGCAGGTGCCGCGCTGGAAGCTCGAGTTCGGCGTGAAAGGCCCGCTCGGCTCTGGCGGCTCGAGCGGCTCTGACGGTGACACCGACCCGTCGAAGCGACCGCCCACGGTGCTCGGCGGCACGCTGACGATTCCGTTCTAGGAGCACGGCAATGTCGTCATTCCCCGGATCCCCACGGTTGCTGCGAGGCGGCCTGGTGCTGGTGGACCCCGGCGCCGGCTCGGTGCTGCGCATCATCGCGCTGCAATACAACCCCGACACGCTGACCCGCTCGTTCCAGATCCGCGGTGTCGGCCAGGAAAGCGGCGACCACCTCGAAGCCTTGCGCCTGAAGGGGCCGCCGGTCGAGACCATCAAGGTCGAGGCAGAGATCGACGCCACCGATCAGCTCGAAGGCAACGACGCGCAGACCGTGCAGGCGGGCCTGCACCCGCAGCTCGCGGCGATCGAGATGATCGTCTATCCGAGCAGCCTGCACCTGCAGGCGAACAACAGCGAGGCCTCGTTCGGGTCGATCGAAATCGCGCCGGCCCAGGCACCGTTGCCGCTGTTCGTGTTCGGCCCGAAGCGCATCGTGCCGGTGCGCATCACCGAGCTGTCGATCACCGAAGAGGCGTTCGACGCCGCCTTGAATCCGATCCGCGCCAAGGTGAGCCTGGGGCTGCGCGTTCTCAGCGTCGACGACCTCGGCTTCGATGCCAAGGGCGGCGGCCTGTTCATGACCTATCTGCAGGCCAAGGAGCAGCTCGCGCAGCAGAGCCGGCGCGGCAGTTTCTCCGTCCTCGGCATCAACGGCCTTCCCTGAGGAATCCCCATGGCGACCAGCTACAACTTCCCGCCCACCAGCCGGTATTACAACGTCGAGATCGCGACGCTCGTCGGCACCGATGGCGAACCGCGCGCCTACCTGCGGCGCCGCTTCCTGCCGCCGTCGGGCCGCTTCGCACTGCTGCACCTGCACCTCGTGGGCGACGCCGAGCGGCTGGACCGCGTCAGCGCCCAGGAACTCGGCGACGCACAGGCCTTTTGGCGCCTGTGCGATGCCAACGACGCGATGCGCCCCGACGACCTGACGGCCGTGGTCGGGCGGCAACTGCGCATCACCTTGCCGGAAGGCATTCCGGGCACTCCGCTCGTCTAGGCGACGCCATGCTGCAGGGCATTCACCTCAGCTTGATGATCGGACCGGCGGTGCCGGTGCCGGCGCCGAAATCGGTCGTCGATGCGCTGCTGTCGGTGCAGGTGACGAGCGGCAAGGACAAGAGCGGCTTCCAGCTCAGCTTCGCGATGAGCAAGCACTCTGTGCTGCAGACGACGCTGCTGCCCGCCGGCTACTTCGATCCGATCACGACGCGGGTGATCCTCATCGTCACGCTCGGCGGTTTTCCGAACGTGATCATGGACGGCGTCGTCACGCGCCAGGAAATGACGCCGAGCAGCGAGCCGGGGCAGTCGACCTTGACCATCACGGGCGAAGACCTGAGCGTGCTGATGGACGTGGTGGAACTGAAGCGCCCGTTCCCCGCGATGGACGACATGCTCCAGGTCTTGGCGGTGCTGGCGCCGTATGCCGCCCTTGGCGTGACGCCGATCGTGCTGCCCTCGCTGTTCCTCGATTTCTCGCCGCCGACCGAAAAGATCGAGTCGCAAACGACGACCGATTTGCGCCACATACAAAAGCTGGCCGAGCGCAACGGCTATGTGTTCTATGTCGAGCCGGGCCCGCTGCCGGGGCAAAGCATCGCCTACTTCGGACCCGACATCCGCATCCCGGTGCCGCAGCCGGCGCTCAGCGTCAACATGGACGCGCACACGAATGTCGAATCGCTGAGCTTCTCGCTCGACGGCATGGCTAAAGAGGTGCTGGTGGTGACCGTGATGGACCCGATCACCGGCAAGATTCCGATTCCGATTCCGATCCCGAATGTCAGCGTGTTCCAGCCGCCGCTCGGTGCCCGGCCCACCTTCCCCGCCAAGATCAGGTTCTCCGACGAGTGGGCCGACTTGAAGGTGCCGAGCCTGCTCAAGCGTGTCGTCGGCCGCCTGCTCAAAGGCGCGGCCAACGCGATCACCGCCAGCGGCTCGCTCGACGTGTTGCGCTATGGGCGCGTGCTGCGCTCGCGCATGCTGGTCGGCGTTCGCGGCGCCGGCCTCGCCTATGACGGCCTGTACTACGTGGACAGCGTCACCCACAGCATCAAACGCGGCGAATACAAGCAGAGCTTCCAGCTCAGCCGCGATGGCCTCATCTCCAACACGCCCAGGGTACCGGTATGAACGAAGCGTCTGGCGGCAGCAAGTATGTTGGCCTGTACCGGGGCACGGTCACCATCAATGTCGACCCGATGATGCGCGGCCGCCTGATGCTGGAAGTGCCGGACGCACTGAGCTTCTCGCCCTCGACCTGGGCCGAACCCTGCACGCCGCTGGCGGGGCCGACCGGGCCGCCGATGGGCGTCTACATGATCCCGCCACCGGGGGCCGGTGTCTGGGTCATGTTCGAGCACGGCGACGTCGACAAGCCGGTCTGGATCGGGTGCCGCTTCGGCCTGCCGAGCGACATCCCGCCGCTCGCGTTGCTCGGCAACCCGGCCGACCCGAACATCTGCATCCAGTCGCTCTTGCAGCACACGCTGATGATCAGCGACATGCCGCCGTCGCCCGTCACCGGCGGCCTCATCCTGAAGAGCACGACGAACGCGATGATCGTCGTCAACGACTCGGGGATCTACATCTCGAACGGCAAGGGCGCCATGATCACGCTGGTCGGCCCGAGCATCGACTTCAACCTCGGCGCGTTGACGATCACCTGAGGGAAACGCCATGCCCGGTTTCCTCATGCACGTCAACGCCGCCTGCCAGTGCACGCACGCCGGCCCGGCAACCATCATCCCGGCGCAGCCGCGCGTGCTTGTCAGCGGGCAGCCGGTGGCGACCATGACGAGCCAGATCATGGTGGCCGGCTGTGCCTTCACGGTGCCGGGCCCGAAGCCGCAACCCTGCATCACGATCAAGTGGCTGATGCCGTCGGTGCGGGTGCTGGTGCTGGGCCAGCCCGCGATGCTGCTGCCCGCGCCGGGCGCAGGCCCCGGCCTGTGCCTGAGCCCCGAACAGATCCCGCAAGGCCCGCCGATCGTCAGCGCGGTGCAGTTGCGGGTGATTGCAACCTAGCCTGCAACTTCGCACCACCGAGGTCAGCCATGGACATCGACTTCCCCTATCACTTCGACAGCCGCGGCCGCACCGCGCTGACGGATCGCGACGACCACGTGCGCGACATGATCGAGCAGCTCATCTTCACCAACCCCGGCGAGCGCGTGAACCGGCCCGACTTCGGCAGCGGCTTGCTGCAGCTGGTGTTCGCGCCCAACAGCCCGGAGCTGGCGGCGACCGTGCAGTTCACGCTTCAAGCGGCCTTGCAGCGCTGGCTCGGCGATGTGATCCAGGTCAACGACCTCAACGTCATCTCCGAGGACGCGACCTTGCGCATCGACCTCCGGTACGTGGTGCTGGACAGCGGCCAACAACGCAGCGCCACGTTCACGCGCACTGTCTGAACGCAAGGGATGACGCAAGAGAGCACGCCATGGACCTCATCTGCCAGACCGATCCGCGCCGCGATATCGTGCGCCGCCAGCCAGGCCGCAACGGGCTCGACTATGTCGAAGTCGGTGGCGACGACTCGCGCACCCTGTACGTCTACTTCCTGGGCAAGCTGCCGCCGGAACTGGCGAAGAACCAGCCCGGCATCGAGCGCTACTTGCGGCTGATCGGCGGGGACCGCGTCACCGGGCTGCGGATTCTGGATGTCGACCCGCAGGTTCAGGCCGACCCCGAACGCGACGACTTCCTCGTCGTTACGCTCGACCGCAGCGGCGATTTTTCGTCCTACACGCTGCAGTTGGTCGACGTGGCCGGCATCGACCCGCGCTACGACAGCGCGTCGTTCTGGTTCAAGATCGACTGCCCGAGCGACCTGGACTGCCAGGCCGTCTGCGGCTGCGAACCACCGCCATCGGACGAACCGCAGATCAACCACCTGGCCAAGGACGACGCCAGTTTCCGGCAACTTATCTTTGACCGGCTCGCGCTGCTGATGCCGGGCTGGACCGAGCGCCACGTTCCGGATCTGGGTGTCACCCTCGTCGAGCTGCTGGCCTGTGTGGGCGACTACCTGAGCTACTACCAGGACGCCGTCGCGACCGAAGCCTATCTGGGCACGGCGCGGCAACGCATCTCGGTGCGACGCCACGCCCTGCTGGTCGACTACCGTCTGCATGAAGGCTGCAACGCACGCGCCTGGCTGCACCTGTGGGTGTCGGGCCATCTGGAGCTTGAGGCGGCGCGCGTGGCCTTCATCACCGGCCTGAACCTGCCAGTGTCGGAACGGCAGGACGTGCTGACGCCGCAGGAACTGGCCGCGCTGCCCGCGGGCAGCTACGAATATTTCGAGCCGTTGTTGGGGATACCAGGGCCGCCGGCGGCAACCCCGGCACCAGCGCAGACACTGCAACTGCGCGCGGCCCACAACAGCATCAGCCTCTACACCTGGGGCCGGGGCGAATGCTGCCTGATGCCAGGTGCCACCCAGGCGACGCTGGTCGATCAGTGGAGCCTGCCCGAAGGGGCGACGAGCCAGGCGAGCGAGCCCAGCCGCGCGCTGAACATCCAGCCCGGCGACGTGCTGATTTTCGAGGAGGTGATAGGCCCGAAAACCGGCGTGGCCGAGGACGCCGATCCGAAGCGGCGCTGCGCGGTTCGCGTCACCAGGGTGCAGGTCACGGACGACCCGCTGTACCTCGTCGAGTTCGATGCTGCCGGGGTCAAAGTCCCGTTACCGACGCCGCTGGTCGAGATCGGATGGGCCGCCGCAGACGCGTTGCCGTTCGCGCTGTGCCTGTCCGCGATCGGGGCTGCGCCGGAATGCTTCTACCGCACCGACATCTCGGTCGCGCATGGCAACGTCATCCTGATCGACCACGGCCGCATGCTCGACCCCGAGCCCCTCGGCCCGGTGCCCGGCGTGACGCCCCCGCCATGCTGCGAATGCGAGGGGCAACCCGGCGAGGTGCGCACCCAGGCCGCACGCTTCCGGCCGGCGCTCGCCCAGGCGCCGCTGGTGTTCTGCGAGGCGTTGCCACAAGACGCCGCGCCGGCCTCGCAAAGCCTGACTCAGAACCCGCGCTGCGCGGTGCCGGCGCTGTGGCTGCGCGATGACAAGGGCGTGTCGTGGTCGGCCCGGCAAGACCTGATCGCCAGCAGCGCCGATGACCGCGACTTCGTCGCCGAGATCGACAACGCCGGCCACGCACACCTGCGCTTCGGCAACGGCGAGCTGGGTCGCAGCCCGCAGGTTGGTGGCCGGTTCGATGCGAGCTATCGGATCGGCGGCGGTGCGGTCGGCAACGTGGGCGCAGAAGCCATTTCGCGCCTGGTGCTGAAGCAACTGACACTCGGCGGCGTGACGGTGCGGGTGCGCAATCCGCTGGCGGCGCAGGGCGGCATCGACGCGGAGCCGCTCGACGAAGCACGGCTGTTCGCACCGGCGGCCTTCCGCAAGCGCATCGAGCGCGCCATCATCGCGGCCGACTACGCGGAAATCGCCGAACGCAACCCCCGGCTGCAGCGCGCCGCCGCGCGACTGGCGTGGACCGGCAGCTGGTACGAAGCCGATGTGGCGGTCGACCCGCTCGGTGAGGAGGGCGCCGGCGAGGCCTTGCTCGCTGCGATCAGCGCCGACCTGTACCGCTACCGGCGCATGGGGCACGATCTGCGCGTGCAGCCCGCCGTCTACGTGCCACTGACACTCGCGCTCGAGGTCTGTGCCTTGCCCGGCTACGACCGGGGTCATGTCAAGGCCGCGCTGCTCGGGCGCTTCGGCAACCGCGCCGCGGCGGGTGGCCGGCGCGGCTTCTTCCACCCCGACGAGCTCAGCTTCGGTGAGGCCGTTTTCCTGAGCCGGATCATCGCCGCGGCGCAGTCGGTGACGGGTGTCGAGTGCGTGACCGTGACCCGGTTTCAGCGCCGCTTCGCCGCCCCGAATCACGAGATCGACAACGGCGTCCTGCCCTTGGCCTCGTACGAGATCGCCCAGCTCGACAACGACCCGAACCACCCTGAACACGGCGAGCTGCAAATCGTCGTCAACGGTGGCCGCTAGGTGGCCGCCAGGAGAACCTGCATGAACCCCTCGTTCAACTTCGGAGACCTGTCATGAGCAGTGCCACCGTTGGCTGCGTGGCCTGCGGCTGCGTGATCTGCGGCTCCGCCACGCAGCCTTGCGGTTGCTGCGACGGCGTGCAGGTGCTGACGCCGCAGAGCGTGCACAACCGTGCCGGCCTGCCCGCGCTGAAATACCGCGTCGGCACGCATGGCAGCTTCCTGGAAACGATGAAGGCGCGGCTGTCGACCATGGAAGTCGATGGCCAGGGCGCCGACGGGCAGCCGCTGTCGCACCTGCGCCCGATGAAGGGTCTGACCACGCGCAACCCCAGCGACCCGTCGATCGCCCTGCTCGACGCCTGGGCGACGGTGGGCGACGTGCTGAGCTTCTACCAGGAGCGCATCGCCAACGAGGCCTATCTGCGCACCGCCACCGAGCGGCGCTCGGTGCTGGAACTGGCCCGTCTGGTGGGCTACAAGCTGCGCCCGGGCGTCGCCGCGTCGACCTACCTGGCCTACACGCTGGACGACAACCAGAAAGAGCCGGTGACGATCGCCGCCTGCGCGGGCTCGCAGAGCGTTCCCGACCTCGGCGAGCAGCCGCAGACCTTCGAGACCAGCGACGACCTGAAGGCGCAGCGCGAATGGAACAACCTGCAGGTGCGCCTCAAGCAGCCGCAGAACATCACGCTCGACAACGTGCTGAAGACCGACACCCTCCAGGTCGCCGGCAGCAGCACCAACCTGAAGGCCGGCGACAAGTTGCTGCTGGTGTTCTCCGACGATGGCTCGGCCGCCGCCGTGCGGGTGGTGGCGAGCGTGGACAGCCAGTTCGCCGACAAGCGCAGCGCGATCACGCTGCATCCGATCGATCCGCTGCTGCTGCGATGCACCGACTTGCTGATGGATTTCGTCGCCGAGGTGGCCACGCTCGTCGCAACCGACGCATCGGGCGAAACCCGGCGCGTGCTGGACGAAAGCGAGCGCATTCTTGCCGAGGTCTACCTTGGCACGCCCTCCGGTCCTGCACAGTGGGCGCTCCGGATTGGACAGTCCAGCCAGGATGATCCCCCGCAGCCGGTATTGGACGCCATTGCCGCGCTCGGCAAGGCGATCGAGGAACTGAAGCCGCCCGCGGACGGCGGCAGCAGCTTCACCGACCCCACTCAATTCGTGGTTTCGTTGCTCAAGCCGACGGTGCTGCAGGCTCGCAGCAGCGTGCACCTCACGCGCAGCCTGAGTCAGGCCTTTTCGCCAACCGTTGGCCCGTTGGTCAACGCCGTTCGCTCAAGCGTGTTCGGCGCGCGCGCGGCCGCAAAGGCCACGGCCACGGTGGACACGGCCCGCGCCTTCACCGACGTCGGCACCCAGTTGCTGGTCAACTTCGTGCCGAACCTGGAACGCAGCTATTACGCCGCGTGGGCCGGTGCCCAGCTCAACCCGGCGCAGTCGTCGCTGAAGGCGGTCTATGCCTTGCGCTCGCGCGTTTCGCTGTTCGGCGCCGCAGGCTCCAAGCTGCCGACCTACACAAAGAAAGACGACCCCGACTTTCCGGCCGGGCTGCTGAACCCGCAGGACCAGTGGAACGAATGGCTCTACCAAATCGACGAGACGCAACACAACGCCTTTCTCGACCAGGCGAACGAGGCCGTGGTGGCCGGCAGCTACGCGCTGGCGGAGACCGATGGGAACCGCGCCGTCCTGCGCATCACCGAAGCCTCGACCGCGCCGCGCACCGCCTACGGGCTCAGCGGGCAAACCACGCGATTGGTGTTCGAAACGCCGAACAATGAGAGCTGGCGCGACGTGGGCAAGCCTCGCACCGATGGCAAGAGCAACGATCTGGAGATCACCGGACTGCGCAAGACCAAGCTGTACGTCCAAAGCGAGCCTTTGACCTTGATCGACGCGCCCATCACCACGGCCGTCGATTCCCCGCAGATCCAGCTCGACGGGCTGTACAACGAACTCACGTCGGGGCGCTGGGTGATCCTTTCCGGCGAGCGGGCCGACATCGACAAGGTCGGCGGCGTGAAGGTCTGCGAGCTGCAGATGATCTCGGGCCTGAGCCACGGCTTCGACCCGAACCTGCCCGGCGACCAGATTCACACCACCCTGGTCCTGGCCACCCGGCTCGCCTACCGGTACAAGCGCGACACGCTGACGATCCACGGCAACGTCGTCAAGGCCACCCAGGGCGGCACACGCAAGGAAGTGCTGGGCAGCGGCGACGGCGCGCAAGGCCTGCAATCGTTCACGCTCAAGCAGCCGCCGTTGACCTTCGTCGCGGCACCCACCGCAGAAGGCGCGCAGAGCACGCTGCAGGTGCGTGTCGATAGCGTCGAGTGGCAAGAGAGCGAGTCCCTGGCGGGGCTCGGGCCGAAGCAGCGCGGCTTCGCCACGCTCACCGACGACGCCGGCGCCACCACCTTGACCTTCGGCAACGGCGCCCACGGGGCGCGGTTGCCGAGTGGCGTGGAGAACGTTGTTGCCGTGTACCGCAGCGGCATCGGCGCGGGTGGCAACGTCAAGGCGCGGCAGATCAGCGTGTTGCAGACGCGGCCCTTGGGCGTCAAGGAGGTGGTCAACCCGCTGCGTGCGTCCGGCGGGGCCGACAAGGAAAGCCGCGACCTTGCGCGTGAGAACGCGCCGCTGTCGGTGATGCCGCTGGACCGGCTGGTGTCGGTGCAGGACTACGCCGACTTCACGCGCCGTTTCGCCGGCATCGCCAAGGCGCTTGCGCGGCGCACCACCGATGGCCGGCGCGAGTTGATTTACCTGACCATCGCAGGCACCGACGACAGCCCGATCGACTCGACGTCCGATCTGTACCGCAACCTGCTCGACGCGCTGCGCAAGCTCGGCGACGCCGACCTGCCCTTGCGCGTGGACATGCGCGAGCGCAGCGCGCTGGTGCTGAGCGCGAAGGTCAAGCTGTTGCCCGGACGGCTGTGGGAGACGGTGGTCAGCGCGGTGCGCGAGACGCTGCTGGACAGCTTCGGTTTCAACAAGCGCGCGCTCGGGCAGCCGGCGTTGCTCAGCGAAGTCATCAGCGCGATGCAAGGCGTGGCCGGCGTGGCCTGGGTCGACGTGGACGCTTTCGGCGCCGTGCCCGAGCGCGTCTCCCACACCACGACCGATCCCGATGGCACGCTGCGCACGACGCGCGAGTTGCTGTCGCAGGAAAAAATCGTCGAAGAGGTGCAACGCATCGTCGGCCCGAACGCACCGACATCAGCAGGCGCGAGACCGGTGGACCGGCAACTGCCGAACGTCGCCGCGTGGCCGGGCGGGCTCGACCAGGGCGCGCTCCGGCCCGCCGAAGTGGCGGTGTTCACGCCCGCAGTGACCGACACCCTCATCCTGAATCAAGCCCTATGAACGCCCTGCACACTGACACTGAACGCGACGACCGCCTGTACCGGTTGCTGCCCGCCATCCACCGCACGCGGGACGCCGAGCGCGGCTACCCGTTGAAGGCCTTGCTGCGCGTCATCGCCGAGCAGGTGAATGTGGTCGAGGACGACATCGCACAGCTCTACGAGAACGAGTTCATCGAGACCGCCGACGATTGGGTCGTGCCCTACCTCGGCGACCTGGTGGGCTACCGGCCGGTGGCCGATGCCGGCCTGCCCGCCGACCGCCCCGGCTGCGAGGAAGCCCGTGCGCTGGTGCCGCGCCGCGAGGTGGCCAACCTGATCCGCCACCGGCGTCGCAAGGGAACGCTCGCGCTGCTGGAGCAACTGGCGAACGACGTGGCCGGCTGGCCGGCGCGCGCGGTCGAGTTCTTCAAGCTGCTGGGCTGGGCGCAGAACCTCGATCACCTGCACCTGGCGCGCCACCGCAGCGCCGACCTGCGGGCGACCGATGCGCTGGACCGGCTCGGTGGCCCCTTCGACTCGATCACCCACAGCGTCGATGTCCGGCGCATCGATTCGCGCCGCACCCGCGGCCGCTTCAACATCCCCGGCGTCGGCGTCTTCGTCTGGCGGCTGCGTAGCTACCCGGTCACGGCCACGCCGGCCTGCTGCGTCGAAGCGTCGGGCCCGCACTGCTTCACTTTCAGCGTGCTGGGCCAGGACGCTCCGTTGTATGTACGGCCACAGCCCGAGACCGACCCGACGCACATCGCCGAAGAACTCAACCTGCCGGTGCCGATCCGCCGCCTGGCCTTCGATGCGCGCGTCGGCGACTACGTCGGCGCCGACCTGAGCCTGGCCATCCAGGTCGACGGCTGGGCCGGGTTCACTGCTGATCTGCCGGTGCCGGCGTCGCATTTGAAGCCTGCCGATCTGTCGGACTGGCGTTACGTGCCGCCGCTGAACCACATCGCTGTCGACCCGGTGCTGGGCCGCCTGGCATTCCCGCCCGGCCAGTTGCCGAAGAAGAGCGTGCGCGTCAGCTACCGCTGCGGCTTTTCCGCGGACATGGGTGGCGGCGAATACGCCCGGCCGATCCTGAACCCGGCCGGCGGCTACACGCTTTACCGCGTCGGCGAGCACGAGACCTTCCAACGAGTGGCGCAGGCGCTGGCAAAGTGGCAACTGGATCAACCTGCGAACGCGGTAATCGAATTCGCCGCCAGCGGCGTCTATGTCGAGCCGATCGGCATCCGGCTCGCCGACCACCAGACGCTGCAACTGCGCGCCGCCGAACGCACCCGCCCGGTGCTGCGACTGATCGACTGGCAGACCGATCTGCCCGACGCGCTGACCGTGACGCTCGGTGAAGGCAGCCGCTTCACGCTCGACGGGCTGCTCATCACTGGCCGGCCGGTGCAGGTGCTCGGCGCGGAGGGTCGCGAAGACCGCCTCTCGGTCTGCGGTGCGGAACTGGTGATTCGCCATTGCACCCTGGTGCCCGGCTGGGGCATGGATTGCGATTGCGAACCGAGGCGCCCGGCCGAGCCCAGCCTCGAGCTCAGCAACGTGCGTGCGCGGGTGCGCATCGAGCACAGCATCGTCGGTGCGATCCAGATCCATGAAGACGAGGTGCGGCTGGACCCGATACCGCTGTGCATCAGTGACAGCATCGTCGATGCGACCTCGGCCGAGCGTCAGGCAATCGGCGCGCCCGGCAGCACCTGGGCGCATGCGCTGCTGACGATCCAGCGCTGCACGGTGTTCGGAATCGTCGATGTGCATGCGATGCCGCTCGGCGAGAACAGCATTTTCAGCGGCTGCGTGAACGTGGCGCGGCGGCAGATCGGCTGCATGCGCTACTGCTACGTGCCCACCGGGTGCCGCACGCCGCGCCGCTACCGCTGCCAGCCCGATGGCGTGATCGCGGCGGTGAAGGCGCGCTTGGCTGGCAACAACATTGACAACCCGACCAAGCAGGCGAACGAGATCGCCAACGAGAGCCTGCGCGTGACGCCGCAATTCAACGCGCAGCGCTACGGTCGGCCGGCCTATGCGCAACTGGCACCGACCTGCGCGGTGGAGATCACGCGCGGTGCCGACGACGAATCGGAGCTGGGCGCGTTCCACGACCTGTTCCAACCGCAACGTGAAGCCAATCTGCGCACCCGGCTCGCGGAGTACACGCCGGCCGGCATGAACGTCGGCATCTTGTTCGCGAGCTGACCACCTCGACCATCGAAAGGGACACTGTCATGAAGGGCGACTTTTCACGCATCAGCTTCGATCCGACGAAGCACTTCAGCCGCGTCTTGCTGCAGCAAGGCCGGGTCACGCTGGACGCCGATCCGAACGAGGAAGGCGCGATCCTGCTGCACTACCTGCGCACCTTGGCGCGCGACCTCATCGGGCCCTGTGGCGGGCCCAGCGACGACCTGGGTTTCCAGTTGACGCCGCACGCCAAGACCGGCTCTGCCAACCCGACGCTGACGATCGGTGCCGGCCGCTACTACGTGGATGGCATCCTGGTCGAGAACGATGCCGACTGCGACTACGCGAAGCAGCCCGACTGGACGCCGCCAGCCGACGACCCGGTGCTTCAACGGCTGAATTCGAAGCTGACCGAAGACGTGTGGCTGTACCTCGATGTCTGGGAGCGGCATGTCAGCTGGATCGAAGACGACGCGATCCGCGAGTCGGCATTGGGCGGGCCCGACACCTGCACGCGCGCCAAGGTGGTGTGGCAGGTGCGCGGCCTGGCGCGGGACACGCTGCGTCAGCGCTTGACGGACAGGCGGGATGCCGTCGATGCGCGGCTGGCCGACACCCGCATCACCCTTACCACTGAACAGCGCGCCGCGCTGCAGGCGCAGCGTGACAAGCTGAACAACGACATCACGCTGCTGACGCCGAACGCCGATGGTAACGGGGGCAATGACTGCGGCGCACCGCTCGACGGCCTCGACGGAATCAGCGACGCGCAGATGACCGCGCGGCTCGACCCCGGCCAGCAGATCAAGGACCCGTGCGTTCTGGCGCCGGATGCGCTGTATCGCGGCGTCGAGAACCAGCTCTACCGGGTCGAGGTGCAGCGCGGCAGCGCCACCGGCGTCAAGCCGACGTTCAAGTGGTCGCGTGACAACGGCAGTGTGGCCACGCGCTGGGTCGGCACCGAAGGCCACGATCTGATCGTCGCGAACGCGCGCGGGTTCACCGCGCAAGCGTGGGTCGAGTTGTCGGACGACTCGAACGATCTGCTCGGTCGACCCGGCGCGCTGGTGAAGCTCGTCAAGGTGGAAGGTGACCGGCTCAGCGTCGACCCCGACACGACGGCGTCGATCGCACTGACCGCGACGATGACGAACCCCAAGGTGCGCCGCTGGGACCAGACCGAGAGCGACGACATCACGCTGGATGAAGGCGCGGTTCCGTTGGTCGAAGTCCCGCCGAACGACAGCCACTGGATCGATCTCGAAGACGGCATCCAGGTTCAGTTCGCTGTCGGTGGCAGTTACCGCAGCGGCGACTACTGGCTGATTCCGGCGCGCGTGGCCACCGGCGGGATCGACTGGCCGCACACGGTCAGCGCGACCGGCGTCAGCTGGCAAGCGCGGCCGCCGCAGGGAGTTGAGCACCACTACACGTCGTTGGGGTTCGTGGGCGCGAATGCCGACGGAACACTGGAGGCGACGCCTTGTGTGTGCACGATCGTGCCGATCAGCGACTGCAGCCCGGCGAGGAATGTAGGCGCGGTTCGGGGCGACAGAGTTCACAAGCCACCGGCCAGGCCCAGGATATCGGTACCCGCCAAGCCGGGGTGAGCCGGAGTCAATCGCCAGAGTCGTTCAGAACGGCATGAGCAACATCGCATGAGCAAGCAGGGTTCATCTCACACGAAGGCGGCAGCAGCCCACTTGACGGCTGTGCCGGGTGGCATCTTGCAGCTCAAGTGCGCTTGCGGCAATCGAAGCGTTGCGGCTGGCGAGTGCAGGGCGTGCGGGAAGGACAGCCTTCAACGCAAGCCGAACGGTCAGACCGCGATGGGCGCCGGGCTATCAATGTCGCGCGGTTCGGTCATGCAGACGAAGCTTGCGATCGGTGCGAGCGACGATCCGCTGGAACGAGAAGCAGAGCGAGTCGCAGATCAGGTGTTGGCATGGCCGACCCATCCCGTTGTCAAAGGCGTAGCGCAGCGCATCCAGCGCTTCGCGTGGCAACCCGTCGCGCAGGCGGCCACGGCGCCCGAGAGCGTGGACCGCGTTCTTGCCGGTTCCGGCAGGCCGTTGGACACGGCACTGCGGCAGGACCTGGAGTCGCGCTTTAGCCATGACTTTTCGCGGGTGAGGGTGCATTCGGACCCGATGGCCGAGCAATCGGCCCGGGAGATGAACGCGCGCGCTTATACGCTGAACAACAATATTGTGTTCGGTCGCGGTGAATTTGCTCCTGACACGCAGTCCGGCCGAAAGTTGTTGGCGCATGAACTTGCGCATGTGGTCCAGCAGCAAGAAGGCGGCGAAGGGAAACTGATTCAGCGCAAAGTCAACGCGGTCCGTTTTCAGGATGAGCCGACGCTCCTGGACATTTCCGAAGGCAAGAAAGTCCTGAAGGAAAAAGACCACGGCGAAGCGGTCGTGCGCGTCACCATCGCGCTGCACGAGCTTGGGCACTACACCATCGACGCCATCGATGAGTCCTTCGATCCGCCGCTGACCTCGGCCGTGACCAAATATCAGACGGCCAAGGGGATCACCGGAAAGGCGCTTGCCGGATCGGTCGACAAACCCACACTGACCGAACTGGACGCCGATTTTTCCGCAAATTTCAAGGTGGAGCGCGATACGCTGACGGCGCAGAAATCGCCCGATCTTTTAAAGCACACGCAGATGCTGGACGATGAAGAGCGTGCAGCCGGTGCGCGCGCGATTTCCACTGAAGCTCGCGTTAACCCGGTGACAGGTTCGCTCCCCACCTTCGTGCCGGAAATCACGGGCAAGGGCAAGTATGAAAAGAGGCTAACCAAGGCTGTCGACGACCAAATCGTCGCGGAATTCAACATGTACGGCAAAGACAAGGCTGCAGCGCACGCCGATGCGGGCAAATTGTTCGGCTGGCCGCTGATCGAAGCAATTGCGCTCGAATCCCAGAAGGCGGTCGACGGACGCTTTGGGGAATACACCAAAGGCAGGTCAGCGCCACCTGCCGCGCTGAAACAGGGTGTCAACATCAAGGACGCCTGGGACGACAAGGTCGCTCAGTTATCTGCCGGCGGAAAACCCGCTGTGGATGCGTCGGCAAGATGGCGCGTGGAGAAAATCATCACCGGCGATGAAACGGTCGCCGCATTGGACGTGGAACATGGGGCGATTCAGTCGCGTCCGGCCGAAGCGGCGATTGTGGCCCGTGTGGCGCTGGCGATGTTCACAAAATATCGTACCGAGCTTATCGAAACGCACAAGGGCTGGCCGGGGTATGCGGATGGCGGAAAGATATTCATTCAGCGTTTCAAGGAGACCGATAACGAGAAGAACCGATGGAGCATGTGGGATTTTTACCAGACCTTTATCCATGAATACATCCACACCCTCGAAAGTGCCGCTTACAAGACCTACCGTGGAAGCATGGCCGAGCAAAAGGGAGGATTCACGCTTCGCGAAGGCACGACCGACTACTTCACCAAGATTGTGTGGAGCGGAATTGCGATCGACGACGCCTTGCGCAAGAAGATCGAAGGCGCCTTTCACGACCCGGTGAAAAAATTCAAGATTCAGGAGCTGAATACCTACCCGCAATCGAAGAATGCCGAGCGCTTAGCCGGGATCGTCGGACTGCGAAATCTCGCTGCGGCATTTTTTCTCGGCAAGGTCGAGTTCATCGGAAAGAAGTGAGTGATGTCCGCTTGTCAAACCACCATCGACGCGTTCATAGGTCGCGATTTCAAAAACTGGATCGGGCTGCCGGACGGGTGCGTGGAGCGAGACATCACGAAGGAATATTCCTTCCGCGAAGGCGCCGGAGCGACGCTTCGCGGCAAGACACAAGTTGCGTACAGCTTTCGGGTGCTCTCACATCCCGGCTTCGCCAATGGAGTGGAATTTTATTTCAGCGACGACAAGCTGCAGTTTCTGGAAACAGAGTTCTGGTCGAATGACCCTGATGAATACTCGCGGATTGTCGCGCTCGTCGGCGAGCCCGCGCATCGGCTGGACTTTCATTGGCGGGACTGGTGCATTCCTTCGGGAATTTGCCTTTGGCCGCGGCATGGCATTTCCGCGGGACTGACGCAGACCGGCCTGATCGTATGCATGACGGTTTTTCCACCTTGCACGCGAGAGGTGTTTGAGCAGCGCTACTACCAAATATCAGGCTCGCGCGAATTCCGCCGTCCCAATTACGACTGATGATTTGGTCGCCGAAACGAGCGCGCGTCAGAAAAAAATTACGAGAAGTACCGCGGATGCGAGGCAGCCGCTCACCGCTGTCTGATCGCGTTGCCCGGTCCGCCTCACGCGGCGACTGGCCCGCCTCGAGTGGGACTGGCAAGTCTTTCGGCGGCTTGGGCCGTTCTTCCACGTGATTCAGGCAGCGGGATCGCTGAGCTGCCAGAAAATAGTGACCCTTTTCTGTTATTGCCAGGGATGATAAAAGTGACAAGTTCCGCGAACTTGCCAAACAATTTATTCAGATTGTCCCCAATCCGGGAGATACGCATTAACTACTTTTCCAGATTCACCGCCCCTCGAGCAATCGTGCGGCACCGGACAGTTGGACGAGTCAGTGAACCCAAACAGCCCGATGTCGAGCGGCTGGGTTATGAGTTCGGTTGCACAGCCCGCGCGCTTTTGTCAGTTCGGAGTTGTCAATCAGAAGATCAAGTTGGTCTGGCGGCCCTCGCAGGTCACGACAAGGTCCACTCGGCATAAAAAAATCTCGACTGAACTGTTGATGTCGTTTGCCCTGCCTCCGCAGTAGTGTTCGTCGAACTCGAAGCCACATCATGCTCAACTCAGACACCCTCGAAGTCGCCGTCGGCATGACCTTCCTGTTCCTGTCCGTCAGCATCATCTGCACGGCGGTCAAGGAATGGCTGGAGGGGATTTTCAAATGGCGGGCGATGGACCTGGAGCGCGGCTTGCGCACCTTACTGGCAGACACCGATGGCACGATCACGAGCGAGTTGTTGCGCCATCCGCTGCTGCATTCGCTCTTTCCCGGCACCTACGATCCGACACAGTTGCGCAGCAGTTGGCTCACGCCCGGCAAGGGCAGCCTGCACATGCTGTTATCGCAGCGGCGTCATCTGCCGTCGTACATCCCGGCGGCGCAGTTCGCGGTGGCGTTGCTCGACTGTGTGGCGCGCGGCCCGGTAGCGGCAGGCATCGCTGGCGCAGCACCGAACGGTGCATGCGATGCGGCTGCGGCCACCACGCTGCACCCGGGCCCCCTGTCGGTGGACTCGCTGCGCCAGAGCGCATTGGCCCTGGCGTCGCCGCACTTGCAGCGCGCGGTGTTGTCGGCGCTGGACCACTCCACGGGCGACGTGGCTCAGGTCAAGCTCAATATCGAACGCTGGTTCAACGGCACCATGGATCGCGCGTCGGGCTGGTACAAGCGCCGGACGCAGGCGGTGCTGTTTCTGCTCGGTTTCGCGGTGGCGGCCGGCTTGAACATCGACGCCCTGCACGTGATGCAGCGACTCACCGCCGACAAGGCGTTTCGCGACGTGATCGTGAAGGAAGCGGCGAGCATTTCCGCGCCTGATGCGCCCGGTGCGGCCGCGTCGGGCATACAGGTCGCCCGCATGACCAACGCGAAGCAGGCGCTCGAAAAGCTCGCCATGCCGATCGGGTGGCGAAACTGGTCGCCGACGCCGGTGGTCGGAGCACCGGCGGTACATGTGCGCGCGTTGTTCGTGCCGCGGCAGTTGTGCTGGCCACTCGAGGCCACGCCGTGCCAGCGGCAGCAATGGCTCGGCACCGACTGGCTCGTCGTGCTGTGCGGTTGGCTCGTGACCGCCTTCGCCGTTATGCTGGGCGCGCCGTTCTGGTTCGACGTGCTGAACAAGTTCATGGTGATTCGCTCGACGGTGAAGCCTCACGAGAAGAGCCCCGAAGAGGCCTCGGAAGATCGGCAGGCGGCCGACGCGAAGACCACCGCCCAGATTGCCCCGAAGTAGCGGGCGATCTTCTAAAAGCCGGTGTCGACCCCGACACGCCGCTCCCCCTAGTCTGGTAGGTGTTCGCCGACCGGGCGACTCGCTATGCTGAAGCGTGTCAATTGGAGGCGCTGCGACAAACCGGTGAGCTCGGCATGTCGCCCGGGTCGATCAATGTCTGCCATCGCGATTGCCCCTCACCCTGACGACGAAACGCAGGGCGAGATCGTCGGCGCCTCTGCGGCTCTTCTGGCCACGCTGGCGCTGATTCGGCGCATCGCGGCCAGCGAAGCGCCAGTGCTGATCGAAGGCGAGACCGGCTCTGGCAAGGAATTGGCCGCGCGCGCGGTGCATTACTGGGGCGCGCGCAATACCGGGCCTTTCGTTCCGGTGAACTGCGGCGCCTTGCCCGACCACCTACTCGAAGCCGAACTGTTCGGCCATGAGCGCGGCGCGTTCACCGACGCCAAGCTGGCGCGGCGCGGTCTGGTGGCCGAAGCCAACGGCGGCACCTTGTTTCTCGATGAAGTGGACGCGCTGAGTGCGAAGGCGCAGATCGCCTTGTTGCGGTTCCTGCAGGACCAGCGCTATCGGCCGCTGGGCAGTTCACGCGAGCTCAGCTCGAACGTTCGTTTTGTCGCCGCGACCAATCAGCCTTTGGCCGACGCGACGCACCTCGGGCACTTTCGTTCTGACTTGATGTACCGACTGAAGATCCTGCACCTTGTATTGCCGCCGCTGCGTGAGCGCCTCGGCGATGCCGAACTGTTGGCGCAGTATTTCGTCACCCAACTGTGCGCCAAGTACCGGCTGCCATCGAAGCGCTTCGATGCGACCACTCTGGCGTGGATTCGCGGCCACTCCTGGCCGGGCAATGTGCGCGAGTTGGAGAACTGGGTGCACCGCATGTTCCTGATGGCCGATGGCTCGACGATTCACGTGATGCTTGACTCCATCACCGCTCTGCCCAGCGTTGCCCTCGCCCCCGGCATCGACAACTTCCAGCACGCCAAGGCCGAAGCGCTGCGCCAGTTCGAGCACAACTACGTGCTCATCGTGATGCGCCAAGCTGGCGGGAACGTGACACGTGCGGCGCAGATCGCCGGCAAGGAACGCCGCGCCTTCGGCAAGCTGATCAAGAAGCACGGCATCGACTGCCACGCGCTCGCGGATGGACGTGCGGCTGCCCCGATCGGCAGCGCATGACCCTTCCGCCGAGCAGACTCGGAGTCTTGTCCCGGTTTCGCTGACATTTGTACCTGACAGTGACGTCAGCACTGTCCAGCGATCTACGGATCGTGCAACGGCTGCTTCGCGGCGCTCAATCTCTGCCGGCGTATGTCCGGTCTGGGTCGCTATGCAGAGCTCTGCATAGCGACCCC
>JANXZN010000249.1 GCA_025355545.1 Rhizobacter sp. | reverse complement strand
GCAGACCGGTTTGGAATGGCACGCCCCCATGAGACCCTACTCGATGTTCTGCACCTGCTCGCGCATCTGTTCGATCGCCACCTTCATCTCGACCGAGATGTTGGTCAGCTCCAGCGCCGCGGCCTTCGAGCCAAGCGTGTTGGCCTCGCGCAGCAGCTCCTGGATCAGAAAGTCCAGGCGCTTGCCGACCTCGCCGCCGGCCTTCAGCAGCCGCGCGATCTCGTCCAGGTGCGAGCGCAGCCGGGCCAGTTCCTCGGCCACGTCGATGCGGATCGAGTAGGCCGCGGCCTCGTTCAGCGCGCGCTCCTGCAGCGCCTCGCGCGAGATCGTGTTGGCCGCGCCGGTGGCCTCGAGTGCCTCGGTCCAGCGTTCGAGGAAGCGCTGCTGGTGGCGCCTGACGACCGCTGGCACCAGCGGCTCGGCCTGGTCGCTAAGCTCGCGCAACCGGTCGACGCGCTCCATCAGCACCTTGGCCAGGCGCGCGCCTTCGCGCTCGCGCGCCTCGCGCAGGCCGGCGATGCAACGCTTCGCGGCGTCGAGCGCGGCCTCGTCCAGCTTCTCGGACGGCGCGCTGCCCTTGCACCACTGAAGCACCTCGTGCACCGACAGGGCCTGCGCGTTCGGCAGCCAGCCCTGCACCGTGCTTTCCAGTCGTACCAGGCGATTGAGCTGGTCGGGCTGCGGCTGCGGCCAGTGCGTCTCGCTTTCGCTGCGCGTGCTCAGGCGCAGCTCGATCTTGCCGCGCTTGAAGGCGGCCGAGAGCAGCTCGCGCAGCGCCGGTTCGAGCGCGCGGAACTCGTCCGGCAGGCGAAAGCCGAGGTCCAGAAACCGGCCGTTGACCGAACGCAGTTCGATGCCGACACCGGGGCTCGCGGAAGGCGCGGAGCGCGCCGCCAAATTGTCCGCGGCGCCTGCCGTTTCATGGGCGGAACGGGCCCCGGCTAAGGCGCTGGCGAAGCCGGTCATGCTGTAGACTGCCATGCGCTGACCCTTCAAAAAATCAGATTATGTCAAAGCCAAAACCCGCTCCCTTGCCGTCCGGCACCGTGGTGGGTGGCTATCAGGTCATCAAGAAGCTGGCCGCCGGCGGCTTCGGCGTGGTGTACCTGTGCGAAGACACCGACCGGCACCTGGTCGCGCTGAAGGAATACCTGCCGTCGTCGCTGGCCGAGCGCTCGCCCGGCGAGCTGACGCCGCGCGTCAAGCCCGAGAAGCAGCCGCTGTATCGCCTGGGGCTGAAGAGCTTTTTCGAAGAGGGCCGCTCGCTCGCGCAGATCAGCCACCCGAGCGTGGTCTCGGTGCTGAACTTCTTCCGCGAGAACGAAACCGTCTACATGGTGATGAACTACCTGCAGGGCGACACGTTGCAGGATTTCATCGTCACCGCACGCGATCTCAAGCGAGACAAGGTGTTCCGCGAATCGACGATCCGATCCCTGTTCGACGAAATCCTGCGCGGCTTGCGCATCGTGCACCAGCACAAGATGCTGCACCTTGACATCAAGCCGGCCAACATCTTCATTACGAACGAGAACAAGGCCGTGTTGCTCGACTTCGGCGCCGCGCGCGAAGTGCTCAGCAAGGAAGGCAACTTCATCCGCCCGATGTACACGCCCGGCTTCGCCGCGCCCGAGATGTACCGCCGCGACGGCACGCTCGGCCCCTGGACCGACATCTACGCGATCGGCGCCTGCATCTACGCCTGCATGCAGGGCTACCCGCCGAACGACGCGCCCCAGCGCATCGAGAAGGACCGTCTCGCGCTGAGCCTCTCGCGGCTGCGCAATGTCTACTCCGACAATCTGATCGAAGTGACCGAGTGGTGCATGTCGCTCGATCCGCTGTCGCGCCCGCAAAGCGTGTTCGCGCTGCAGAAGGAGCTGGCGCGCGAGACCGAGCGGCGCTACACCAAGCTCAGCTTCAGCGAACGGCTGAAGCTGCAGCTCGAGAACCTGACCACCGGCGCCAAGGCCTAGGCGATGCGTTTCTCCGTCTACCAGGTCAGCCGCAAGGGCGGCCGCGAGAAGAACGAAGACCGCATGGGCTATTGCTACACGCGCGACGCGGGCTTGTTCGCGCTGGCCGACGGCATGGGCGGGCACCCCGAAGGCGAGGTCGCGTCGCAGCTGGCGTTGCAGACGCTGGCCGCGATGTTCCAGCGCGACTGCAAGCCCACCTTGCCCGACCCGCTGCGCTTCCTTCAGGAGGCGACGATCGCCGGCCACCATCAGTTGCTGCGCTACGCGACGCAGAAGGCGCTGATCGACACGCCGCGCACCACCGTCGTTGCCTGCTTGCTGCAGGGCAACGCGGCCTACTGGGCGCACTGCGGCGATTCGCGCCTGTACCTGGTGCGCGGCGACAAGCTGATCGCGCGCACCCGTGATCACTCGTATTCCGAACTGCAGCAGACCATGAGCCAGGTCGTGCCGATGCCCGACCGCTTCAACCGCAACGTGCTGTTCACTTGCCTGGGCAGCCCCGGCAAGCCGGTGATCGACACCGTTGGCCCGCTGTTGCTGCGGGCTGGCGACCGGTTGCTGCTGTGCTCCGACGGCCTGTGGGGCACGGTCGAGGATGCGGTGATCGTCGAGCGGCTGTCGAAGAACGTGATCTCCGACGCCGTGCCCGAGCTTGTCGAACAGGCGCTGCGCAACGGCGGCGCGAAGAGCGACAACGTCTCGGTGCTGGCGGTCGAATGGGAAGCCGCCGAGGACAACGACAGCACCACCGGCATCTCGACCCAGCAACTCGGCGAAGAGGTGTTCGCGTCGACGATCCAGGCCAGCGTTCTCGGCAGCGATTCGCCCGACGAACTCGACGACGCCGAGATCGAACGCTCGATCCGCGAGATCAACGAGGCGATCCGCCGCTCGTCGCAGAAAAAGTCCTGACGCCGGCCGCGTGCTGATCCGCGTGGACAATACGCGGCATGACATTCCAGCGATCCGACTCCCGTGCCCCGGACGCACTGCGCCCGGTCACCATCACCCGCCGCTACACCAAGCATGCCGAAGGCTCGGTGCTGATCGAGTTCGGCGCCACCAAGGTGCTGTGCACCGCGTCGGTCGAAGAAAAGGTGCCGCCGCACAAGCGCGACTCGGGCGAAGGCTGGGTCACCGCCGAGTACGGCATGCTGCCGCGCGCGACGCACACGCGCAGCGACCGCGAGGCCGCGCGTGGCAAGCAGAGCGGCCGCACGCAGGAGATCCAGCGCCTGATCGGCCGCTCGCTGCGCTGCGTGTTCGATCTCAAGGCACTTGGCGAACGCACGATCTCGCTCGACTGCGACGTGATCCAGGCCGACGGCGGCACCCGCACCGCGGCGATCACCGGCGCCTTCGTCGCGGCCCACGACGCCGTGACCTGGCTGCAGGCGCAGCGCAAGCTTGGTGCGTCGCCGATCCGCGAGTTCGTCGCCGCGGTCTCGGTCGGCATCGTGCGAGGCACGCCGCTGCTCGACCTCGAATACACCGAAGACTCGGCCTGCGACACCGACATGAACGTTGTCATGACCGGTGCCGGTGGCTTTGTCGAGGTGCAGGGCACTGCCGAGGGCGCGGCGTTCTCGCGCGAAGAGATGGGGGTGCTGCTGGGCCTGGCCGACCAGGGCATCCACGCGCTGATCGCGGCGCAGCGCAAGGCGCTGGGGTTGTGAGGTGCGGCTCGTCCTCGCGTCGAACAATCAGAAGAAGCTGGGCGAGCTGCAAGCGCTGCTCGCGCCGGCCGGCGTCGAGCTGATCGCGCAGGGCGTGCTCGGCGTCAGCGAGGTCGAGGAGCCGTTCCAGACCTTCATCGAGAACGGCCTGACGAAAGCGCGCCACGCCGCACGCCGCACCGGCCTGGCGGCGATCGCCGACGACTCCGGCCTGTGCGTCGATGCGCTGGGCGGCGCGCCCGGCGTGGCGTCGGCGCACTACGCGGCCATTTCGTCGCACGACACTGATCGTGAAGCGCAACGCGCGCGCCAGGACGCTGCGAACAACGCGCTCTTGCTCGAACGCCTGCAAGGCGCGACCATGCGCCGTGCACGCTTCGTCAGCGTGCTGGTCGCCGTGCGCTCGGCGGGTGACCCCGAGCCGCTGATCGCGGTCGGGCGCTGGTTCGGCGAGATCCTGAACGCGCCGCGCGGCGCCGGCGGTTTCGGCTACGACCCGTTGATGTTCATTCCGGCGCTCGGCACGGCGGTCGCCGAACTCGGTGCCGACATCAAGAACGCACACAGCCACCGCGCGCTCGCGGCGGCGCAGATGCTGCGGCTGATGCGCGAGGCCTGGCAGCTTGGCTGAAGAAATGACGGCCCCAAGGTCGCCTGCGGCGCCCGTGCACCGAGGGGAGCTCGGGCCGCCGAAGTCCAGCCAGTGGGCCGCTTCGTGGTCCATGGCGGCCCGGCGCCGGCCCGAGATCATCCGGATCGCGTCGGACGCCGGCGTCGCCGCGACCGAGCCGGTCGCCGAGCGTCTTGCGCGCTATATGCGTGGCGGCACGCTGTCGCTGGCCGCGCTGCCGCCGCTGTCGCTGTACATGCACCTGCCGTGGTGCCTGAAAAAATGCCCGTACTGCGACTTCAACTCGCACGAGCTCCAGGGCGAACTGGCCGAGGCGCGCTACCTCGATGCGCTGTGCGCCGACCTCGAGGCCGCGCTGCCCTTCATCTGGGGCCGGCGTGTGCAGACGGTGTTCATCGGCGGCGGCACGCCCAGCCTGTTCACGCCGGCGGCGATCGACCGGCTGATCGGCGATATCCGCGCGCGACTGCCGCTCGAGCCCGGCTGCGAGATCACGCTCGAGGCGAACCCCGGCACCTTCGAGCGCGACCGCTTTCGCGGTTACCGCGCGGCCGGCGTCACGCGGCTGTCGATCGGCGTGCAGAGCTTCGACGACGCCAAGCTCGCCGCGCTCGGCCGCGTGCACGACGCTGCGCAGGCACGGGCCGCCGTCAAGGAGGCGCGCGACTCGTTCGAGACCTTCAACCTCGACCTAATGTACGCGCTGCCGGGCCAGACGCTGGCCCAGTTCGAGGCCGATCTGGCACAGGCGCTCGCGTTCGAGCCGCCGCACCTGTCGGTCTACCACCTGACCCTGGAGCCGAACACGGTGTTCGCGAAGTTCCCGCCCAATGATCTGCCCGAGGACGACACCGCGTTCGAGATGCTCGACCTGATCGGCGCGCGCACCGCGGCCGCCGGCATGGAGCGCTACGAGGTGTCGGCCTTCGCGCGGTCGGGCCATCGCTGCGAGCACAACCTGAATTACTGGCAGTTCGGCGACTATCTGGGCATTGGCGCCGGCGCGCACAGCAAGCTGTCGTTCCCGCACCGAATCGTGCGCCAGACGCGTTTTCGCGAACCGCAGAAATACATGGCACAGGCGCTGGCCGGTGCCGCGGTGTCGCAGGACGAGGAGGTGCCGCGCGAGCAGCTGCCGTTCGAATTCATGCTGAACGCGACGCGCCTGAAGGAGGGCTTCGAGCTCGCGCGCTTCGGCGAGCGCACCGGGCTCTCGCTGGCTGCGCTGCAGCACGGGCTGGACGCGGCCGAGCGCCAGGGCCTGATCGCACGCGACTTCGCGCGTGCCTGGCCGACCGAACGCGGCTTCGACTTCCTCAGCGACTTGCAGGCCTTGTTCCTGCCCTGAGGCTCAGACGCGGTTGGGCGCGAGCCCCGTGCTGCGCAGCCGCTCGATCAGGCGCGGCGCGATCTGCGCGAGCGGCAGCACCTCGTGGGCGGCGCCGGCGGCGATCGCCTCGCGCGGCATGCCGAAGACGACGCAGCTCGCTTCGTCCTGCACCAGGTTGTAGCTGCCGGCGTCGCGCATCTCCTTCATCGCGTTCGCGCCGTCGGCGCCCATGCCGGTCAACATGATGCCGAGCGCGTTCGGCCCGGCGACGCGCGCGGCCGACCTGAACAGCACCTCGACCGAGGGCCGGTGCCGGTTCACCGGCTCGCCCTCGATCACGCGCGCGATGTAGTTCGCACCAGAGCGCTCGACGCTCAGGTGCGCGGTGCCGCCGGGCGCGATGTAGGCATGGCCGGGCAGGATGCGTTCGCCGTCGCGCGCCTCGGCCACGCGGACGCGGCACAGCCGTCCAGGCGCGTCGCGTAGCTCTTCGTGAAGCCGGCCGGCATGTGCTGCGTGATGACGATCGCCGGGCAATCCGGCGGCAGGTTCACCAGCACCTCCTTGGTCGCCTCGGTGCCGCCGGTGGAGGCGCCGATGCAGACGATCTTCTCGGTCGACAGGCGGCCGATCGCGCCGATCGGCGGCGCCGCCTTCTCGGCCGCCGGCGCGGGCCGGCGCAGTTGCGCCTGCGAGGCGATGCGCACCTTGTCGGTGATGTCGTCGGCGAGCAGGCGCAGGCCGTCGGCGACTCCGACCTTGGGCTTGGCGACGAAGTCGATCGAGCCGAGTTCGAGCGCGCGCAGGGTCACGTCGGCGCCGCGCTCGGTCGGCGTCGAGACCATCACGACCGGAGTGGGCCGCAGCCGCATCAGCTTGCCGAGGAAGTCGATGCCGTCCATGCGCGGCATCTCGACATCGAGCGTGATGACGTCGGGGTTCAGCGCGCGGATCATCTCGCGCGCGATCAGCGGGTCGGCGGCGGCGCCGACGCACTCCATGTCGGCCTGGCGGCCGATGATCGCGCTGAGCAGGCTGCGCATCAGCGCCGAGTCGTCCACCACCACCACCCGGATCTTGGCCATGACCTTGCGCGCCATTCGTCAGAAGAGGTCCACCGAACCGCCGCCGGTGCTCTGCGGCACGGCCTGCCCGGCGGCGGCGAGGTCCTGTGCGGCAAGCGCCGCGGTGTTCGCGCTGGCGAGCCGCCTGGCCATCGCCTTGCCGCTGGCCGGCAGGAAGCACACCTTGCGCGGGTGCGGGCCCAGCACGTCCTTCGAGACGATCGGGATGCGCTCGGTCTCCAGGTACGCCATCACGAACTCGGTGTTGCGCTCGCCGATGTTCATCGTGCTCATGCCGTCGATCACCTGGCCGCCGCCGAAGACCTTGGCCTCCATCGTCGCGCGCGTCGCACCGTGCTTCATCATCTCGTTGATCAGCAGCTCCATCGCGTACGAGCCGTAGCGGCCCGAACCGGCGTCGCCTTCAGGCAGCATGAAGTGGGTCATGCCGGCGATTTTCGCCTCGCGGTCCCACAGGCACGCGGCGATGCACGAGCCCAGCGTCGTCATGATCAGGATGTCCTCGTGGTAGACGAAGTATTCGCAGGGCAGGATCTTCACGGCGTCGTTCTTGAAGAACGCGTCGTAGAAGAAGAACGAGGCCTCGCCTGGATTGCGCGCCTGCGTCTTCAGGCGGTGCAGGCGCGACGTCGTCGCCGCTGCGCTCACGGCCAGGGACGGACGCGGCTCGACGCGGCGTTGAGCGATGGGCATGGGTGTCAGAGCCGTTCGTAGACCGTCTTGCCGCGCAGGCGGAACAGGTCCCGCACGTCGGTGAAGTTCTCGGAGTGGCCGACGTACATCAGCCCCCGCGGTTTAATCGCAGCGTGAATCCGGCCGAGCACGCGGCGTTGGGTGGCGTTGTCGAAGTAGATCATCACGTTGCGGCAGAACACGATGTCGAAGGAATCGCCCAGGGTCCGGCGCGCGTCCATCATGTTGTGGGCGCGGAACTCGATCATCTGCGCCAGCTTCGGCTTGACGCGCATGAGGCCGCTGTTCGCGCCGGTGCCGCGCAGGAAATGGCGGCGCTGCCGATCGGGCGTCAGGCCGCGCGCGTCGATGGCGTAGACGCCGCGGCTCGCGGTGGCGAGGACCTTGGTGTCGATGTCGCTGGCGATGATCTTCACGTCGGCACCGGGGCCCATCGCTTCGGCCACCGTCATCGCGATCGTGTATGGCTCCTCGCCGGTCGATGCGGCGTTGCACCAGATGCGCAGGCTCCGGCCGGCGCGCGCCTTCAGGTCGTGCAGCAGCGCGTCGAAGTGGTGGGATTCGCGAAAGAACGAGGTCAGGTTGGTCGTCAGGCAGTTGACGAACTCCTGCCATTCCTCGTCGGCCTGGGCGCCGCTGGCCGCCTCCAGCCATTGCAGGTAGCTGCCGAACGAGCGGTGGCCGGTCTCGCGCAGGCGCCGCACCAGGCGGCTGTAGACCATCGCCTGCTTGCCGGCATGCAGGCTGATGCCGGCACGGGCGTAGATCAGGGCCCGGATGCGGTCGAAATCGCGCGCGTCGAAGCTGAACTCGTCGCCACCCTCGGACAGCGCGCCGACAGCGGGCGATCGGGCGGGCGCGAACGACAGGGCGGCGGCGCTCATGGTGTCTCCGTGGGGGGCAAAAACGACTCGAACTCGACCCGGCCGCGCCGGGCCGGTGTACGCCTTCATATCGGCGCGCGCGCCGCGGCCTTGAGTGGCCCGCTGCTAGACTCGGACTCGATTAGTTCCCCCCGGGCGCGCCACACCTGTTCGTGCACTTCCAGACCGACCCCGCCCCTCCCGACGCTGCCCGGCTGCAGCTTGCGGATGCCCTGCACCTACTGCAGCAGTCGGGCCGCGAGTTGCCGGATCCGCGCACGGTCGCGCCGGTGGTGTGGATGCAGGCGGTGATCGACGCGCTGTGCGAGCTCTCCAGCCGCGATCCGCTGACCGGCCTGTCGAATCGGCGCCAGTTCGAGCTCGCGCTGGCCAGCGAGATCGACCGCGTGGCGCGCGCCGGCGAGCCGGCGCTGGTGCTGATGATCGACATCGACCACTTCAAG
>JANXZN010000233.1 GCA_025355545.1 Rhizobacter sp. | reverse complement strand
GGGGAGCACGAGGTCGCCGTCGCACGCGTGCACGCGCAGCGCGCCGGCGCGCACGCCCACCGTCAGTGCCGCGCCGGCGCTGGTGGGCAGCGTGCGCGCGAGTTGCACGCCGCCCGGCAGCGCCACGCCGGCGGCGGTCGCGCTGCCGGCGATCAGGTTCCTCGGCGGGTCGCTGAAGGCGCGCGCGACGCGGATCGAGCGCGGGTGGTGGAAGACCTCGGCGGTCGGCCCGTACTGCAGCAGCTCGCCGGCATCCATCACCGCGGTGTAGCCGCCCAGCAGCAGCGCCTCGGTCGGCTCGGTCGTCGCGTAGACGACGGTCGAGCGGCCGCTCGCGAACAGCTGCGAGAGCTCGTCGCGCAGTTCCTCGCGCAGCTTGTAGTCCAGGTTCACCAGCGGCTCGTCGAGCAGCATCAGCGGCGCGTTCTTCGCCAGCGCGCGCGCCAGCGCGACGCGCTGCTGCTGGCCGCCCGACAGTTCCGCCGGCAGGCGCTGCAGGAACGGCTCGATGTGCAGCTTGGTGGCGAGCTCGGCGACGCGCGCGGCGATGTTCTGTTCCTTGCGCAACTTCAGCGGCGAGGCGATATTGTCGGCCACCGTCATCGACGGGTAGTTGATGAACTGCTGGTAGACCATCGCGACGTTGCGGTCGCGCACCGGCCGGCCCGTCACGTCGACGCCGTCGGCCAGCACGCGGCCCTTCGAGGGCGCGTCCAGGCCGGCCATCACGCGCATCAGCGTGGTCTTGCCGGCCTGTGTGGCGCCCAGCAGCACGGTCACCGCGAGCGGCACCAGCGTCAGGTCGAGCGGGTACAGGTAGGCGCTCGCGCCCACGCGTTGCTCGATGCGTTCGAGCATCAGTTGCATGAGGTCTCCGTCTGGCGCGAGGCCGTGTCGGTCGATGCGGCGTGGTCGGGCCAGTGCCGATGACACCAGGCGGCTACGGCGGCGCGCTGCGCGGCGTCGAGGTGCAGCCCGAGCTTGCTGCGGCGCCACAGCACGTCGTCGGCGCTGCGCGCCCATTCGTGATCGTGCAGATAGTCGAGTTCGGCTTCGTACAGGCCCGGCGCGACTTCGGCACCGAGCGCGCCGCCGGCCAGCAGCGGCTCGACGCGTGCACCGTAGGCGCGCGCGAGGCGGTGGCAGACGGCCGCCGGTACCTGCGGGTAGCGCAGCGTCACGGCCTGGGCAAAGCGGACGAAGTCGGCGACGACATCGGCGCGGGCGTGCGGTGCCTTGCCGATCCAGGCCGCGAGCTCGCCGCCCGGCAGGAACGCGCCTCGGGTCCAGGCGCCGCGCGCGGCCCCCAGCGGCGCCGCGAGCAGGTCGGCAGCCTCTTCGGCGAGCTTGCGGAAGGTCGTGATCTTGCCGCCCCAGACGGTCAGCAGCGCGGCCTGCCGGCCCGAGCCGGCGGCGGGCCAGTCGAGCTCGAGCAGGTAGTCGCGCGTCACCGCCGACGGGTCGCCCGATTCGTCGTCGAGCAGCGGGCGCACGCCGGCGTAGCTCCAGACCACGTCCTGCGGGGTCACGGGCTTCGCGAAGTAGCGGCTCGCCTGTTCGCACAGGTAGGCGGTCTCGGCCGCATCGATGCGGGCCTCGCCGATCGCGCCTCGGTGCTCCACGTCGGTCGTGCCGATCAACGTGAAGTCGTGTTCGTAGGGGATCGCGAAGATGACGCGCTTGTCGGGGGTCTGGAAAATGTAGGCGTGGTCGTGGTCGAACATCTTCGGCACGACGATGTGGCTGCCTTTGACCAGCCGCAGCGACTTCGCGCGCGCCAGCTGCGCGTGCTCGCTCAGGAACTGTGCGGCCCAGGGCCCGGCGGCATTGACGAGCACGCGCGCCGTCAGTTCGCGCCGCGCGCCGCGCGCGCTCTCGAGGTGCACTTGCCACGACGCCGGCCCGCGCTGCGCGGCGACGCACTGCCAGCGCGTCAGCACCGTCGCGCCGCGTTCGGCGGCGTCGATCGCGTTCAGCACCACCAGGCGGGCGTCGTCGACCCAGCCGTCGGAATAGACGAAGCCCTTCGTGAAGGACGGCTTCAGCGGCCGGCCGGCGGGATGGCGGCGCAGATCGACGGTCGCCGACGCCGGCAGCACTTCGCGGCGCGCGAGGTGGTCGTACAGGAACAGCCCGGCGCGGATCATCCACACCGGCCGCATCCCCGGGTCGTGCGGCATCACGAAACGCAGCGGCCACATGATGTGCGGCGCGCTTTTGAGCAGCACCTCGCGTTCGGCCAGCGCCTTGCGCACCAGCCCGAACTCGTAGTACTCGAGGTAGCGCAGGCCGCCGTGGATCAGCTTGGTGCTGCTGGAGGAGGTGTGCTGCGCCAGATCGTCCTTCTCGCACAGCAGCACCTGGTGCCCGCGCCCGGCCAGGTCGCGCGCGATGCCCGCCCCGTTGATGCCGCCCCCGACCACGAGCACGTCGCACGCATGCGGGCACTCGTCGACGGCGGCCGGGCGCGGCGGCTCGCCCGGGGGGCGGGATTGGCTCAAACGATCTCCTCGGTGGATCACAAACGACGATCGGGCACGTTCGTTTCTGTTCGTTTTTGGTTTTCTACGTTCCATTTTTAGCGATTAAATTCACAAAGCGCAAGAGAGATGATCCCGATGGCCGGCACGGCGTGCCCCGTTACGCTGGCGTTTCCAACCCGGACTGCCCGCCTTGCAATGACGCCGAACCCGCGCCAATCCCAGCTGCTCGAGGAAGTGCGGGGCCGCGGCTCGGTCTCGGTCGAGGCACTCGCGGAGCAGTTCGCGGTCACGCTGCAGACCGTGCGGCGCGACGTCAAGCTGCTCTCGGATGCCGGGCTGCTCGCGCGCTTTCACGGCGGCGTGCGGGTGCCGAGTTCGACCACCGAGAACATCGAGTACCTGCAGCGGCAGTTGCTGAACCAGCAGGCCAAGCAGCGCATCGCGCGCGCGGTGGCGGCGCAGGTGCCGGCGGGCTGCTCGCTGATCATCAACATCGGCACCACGACCGAGGCGATCGCGCGCGAACTGCTGCATCACAAGGGGCTGCGCGTGATCACAAACAACCTGAACGTCGCGGCGATCCTGTCGGGCAACTCCGATTGCGAGGTGATCGTGGCCGGCGGCATCGTGCGCTCGCGCGACCGCGGCATCGTCGGCGAACTCACGATCGACTTCATCCGCCAGTTCCGGGTCGACATCGGGCTGATCGGCATCTCGGGCATCGAGGCCGACGGGTCCTTGCGCGACTTCGACTACCGCGAGGTCAAGGTGGCGCGCGCGATCCTCGAGCATTCGCGCCAGGTCTGGGTGGCGGCGGACCACAGCAAATTCAACCGGCCGGCGATGGTCGAGCTGGCCCGTTTCGACCAGCTCGATAGACTGTTCACCGACGCGGCGCCGCCGGCGCCGTTCCCGGCACTGCTGGCGCAGGCCGGCGTGAACTGCGTGACCTGCAGCGAGGACGCCGCATGACGAACCGGGCCCATCTGCTCGCGCTCGACCAGGGCACTTCCAGCTCGCGCAGCATCGTGTTCGATGCCGGCGGCCGGATCGTTGCGATTGCGCAGCGCGAGTTCCGCCAGATCTACCCGCAACCGGGCTGGGTCGAGCACGACCCGAAGGAGATCTGGGCCAGCCAACTCGCGACCGCGCGCGAGGCGCTCGCCAAGGCCGGGCTGAGCGCCGCGCAGATCGCGGCGATCGGCATCACGAACCAGCGCGAGACCACCATGCTGTGGGACCGCCGCAGCGGCGAGCCGATTCACAACGCGATCGTCTGGCAGGACCGGCGCGCCGAACCGACCTGCGCCGCGCTGCGCGAGCGCGGCCTGGAGCCGACGTTTCGCGCCAAGACCGGGCTCATCCTCGACGCCTACTTCTCCGGCACCAAGCTGAAGTGGCTGCTCGACCACGTGAGCGGCGCGCGCGCCGCGGCGCAGCGCGGCGAGCTCGCGTTCGGCACGATCGACTCTTGGCTGATGTGGATGCTGACGGGCGGCACGGACGACAGCGCTCGCCAGCGTGCGGTGCACGCCACCGATGTGAGCAACGCGTCGCGCACCTTGCTGCTGAACGTGCACGACAACGCCTGGGACGACGAACTGCTGGGCCTGCTCGAGATCCCGCGCGAGGTGCTGCCGAGCGTTCACCCGTCGAGCCACGTCTACGGTCACACGCGGGCGGAACTGCTCGGCGCACCGGTCCCGATCGGCGGCGTGGCGGGTGACCAGCAGAGCGCGCTGTTCGGCCAGGCCTGCTTCAAGGCCGGCCTGGCGAAGAACACCTACGGCACCGGCTGCTTTTTGCTGATGCACACCGGCGAACGCTTCCAGACCTCGACCAACGGGCTGATCACCACCAGCGCGGCGCAGCCGTCCGCGACGCCCGAGTTCGCGCTCGAAGGCAGCGTGTTCATCGGCGGCGCGGTCGTGCAATGGCTGCGCGACAGCCTGCGCGCGATCCGCGCCAGCGGCGAGGTGCAGGCGCTGGCCGAGAGCGTGCCCGACAGCGGCGGCGTGATGTTCGTGCCGGCCTTCACCGGCCTCGGCGCGCCGTACTGGAACGCGGCGGCACGCGGCGCGATCGTCGGCCTGACGCGCGGCAGCACCGTGGCGCACATCGCGCGCGCCGCGCTCGAGAGCATCGCGTTCCAGAGTGCCGCGCTGCTGGCGGCGATGAGCCGCGATGCGGTCGCGGCCGGTGCCGCGCCGGTGGCCGAACTGCGCGTCGACGGCGGCGCCTGCGTCAACGACCTGCTGATGCAGTTCCAGGCCGACCTGCTGGGCATCCCGGTGGTGCGCCCGCAGGTGATCGAGACCACCGCACTCGGCGCGGCCTATCTCGCAGGGCTGGCGTGCGGGCTGTACCGCAACCTCGACGAGCTGGCCGCGCAGTGGCGCGTCGAGCGCACGTTCCACCCGACGATGGCGCGCGCGCGCGCCGCCGAACTGATGGCGAACTGGGAACACGCGGTGCGCCAGGCGGTCGCGAGCTGAGAGCCTGCTGACACCACGTTGTCAGCAGGCCGCACGCAGCATGAGCACTCCGATCCACCCACACAGGAGTCACTCATGTCACACCGCAACGCCTTGAACTGGTTCGAGATCCCGGTGCCCGATCTCGACCGCGCGCAGGCCTTCTACGAAACCCTGCTCGCGACGCCGAGGGTGCAACTGCCCGGCGAGAGGGGCTGCTTCGCCCACATCACCGACACCGAAGGCAAACGCGTCGGCCTGCACGCGCCGCGCTGAATCGGAACAGCACGCCGCATGCGCCGAGCCGGCCGCCTGTTCCAGCCCGTCCAGCTGATCCGCGGCCGGCGCCTGAGCACCGCGGCCTTCCTGGCACAGCGGCTCGAGGTCTCGGAACGCACGGTCTGCCGCGATGTGGCCGACCTGATGGCGCAGGGCGTGCCGATCGAGGGCGAGGCCGGCGTCGGCTACCGCATGCGCTCCGGCTTCGACCTGCCGCCGCTGATGTTCGCGAAAGACGAGGCCCGGGCGCTGGTCGCCTCGGTGCGGCTGGCGCAGCCGCGGCTCGATGTCGCGCTCGGTGGCCACGCCGAGGCCGCGTTGTCGAAGATTCTCGCGGTGTTGCCGCCGGCGGCGCGCGCGGCGGCCGAGAGCCTGGCGCGGTCTACGCGCCGCCGTTCGGGCCCGACACCGCGACGCGCCAGCGGCTCGAGCACCTGCGCGTCGCCGCCGAGACGCGGCACGCGGTGCGGCAGGTCTACATCGATCTGAAGCAGCGGCGCAGCGAGCGTGTCGTGCGCCCGCTGGGCTGTTTCTACTGGGGCGCGGTCGGGACGCTGGCCGGCTGGTGCGAGGCGCGCGCCGGCTTTCGCAACTTCCGCGTCGATCGGATCGCCGAATTGCAGGTGCTCGACCAGCGCTTCCGCGACGAAACGGGCAAGACGCTGGCCGATCTGTTCCGCCAGATCGAGACCGAGACGGCCGAGCGCGCCAGCAGCACCGACGCCTGAACGCGCCGCGTCAGGCGGCTTGCGCGGCGGTCAGCGCCTCGGGCGCGCGGCCGTGCCAGCTGCGCTCCATCTCTTCGAAGGTCGCGTGGTCGACCTCGGTCACGTCGGCAAGCTCCTGGGGGATGCTGCGGGTTGCGGGCGCCGGCGCCGGAGGATCGGCACGCCCGGCGGACGCCCGCGCTTCGAGCGGCTGGTTCTTGACCATCACCGCCATGCGCGAGCGCAGCTCGGCCAGACCGACCGGCGACCAGTCCCAGACCAGCCGCTCGAGCTGGACCAGCGCTTTCGCGATGACGCGTGCCGGCAGCGCTTCGACCGCCGTGAGGCCCTGCAGCCGCAGCGTGCGCTCGACCAGGTCGAGGTGCCGCATCAGCTGGCGCGAGGCCGGATGTTGTTCGAGCAGCTGGTATAGGTCGCGCCACATCCGGCGCACGCGCTGCCGGCGCTCCTCGCGTGCCTCGGAACACGGGCTGCGCGCCGACCCGCCCGGGGCCGCGCCGATCGGCTGCTGCAGCAGGCGCCGCATCGTCTGCATCGAATGGCTGAACTGCGTTTTCAGGTCGTTGAGCATGATGTGGCACCGCGTTCGTTGACACGAATTCTGGAGGTTCCGACCCTAGTCGACCACCTCGATCCGCGGGAGTGCATAAGTCTCACCGCCCGCGTTCCAGACGCGCGTGAGCGGCCGCGCCCGAGCATGAGCGCCCCCGAGGCCGACGACCCGAGACCGCATGCCGCAACTGCACCAGCACCCCGGCACCGCCAGCATGGCGCCGCACATCCTGCTCGAGGAACTGGGCGTGCCATTCGAGCTCGTCCTCGTCGACCGCGCGAATGGCGCGCACAAGGCCCGAGCTATCTCGCGCTGAATCCGAACGGGCTGATCCGGGTGCGGATCGACGCCAACCTCGTGCTCTACGAGACCGCGGCGATCAGCCTGCAGCCGGGCGGTACGCACCCGCAGGCATCGCTGGCGCCGCCGCTGGGCACGCCGCAGCGCGCGCAGTTCTACAAGTGGCTGATGTGGCCGACGAACACCCTGCAGGCCACGCTGATCCTCTACTTCTACCCCGAGCGCTGGGGCGACACGCCCGCGGCCGTCGCGCAGGTCAAGGCGCATGCCGAAGCGAAGATCGGCGGCCTGCTCGACCAGCTCGACGCCGAACTCGCGCGCCACGGTGGGCCCTGGCTGCTCGGCGACGCGTTCAGCGCCCTCGACCCGTAGGTGCTGACCTTTCCGCGGCCGGCGACGCAGCGCGCGTTCGCTCGCGAGGGCTTGCCGCAGCCGTGGGTGTGACGGCGCCGTTCGCGCGGGAAAGTCATGACTTGTGGGGATTGACTTTCGTCGGCCTGCCGCCGACTATGTAACCGCGTGCAAGTGAGAATGCTTCCTGGTATACCGACTTCCGTGCGACACCCGCAGCCAACGGAATCGTCCTGTCGGAGGCTGCTGTCGAGGCCGTTTGCTCGCGCCAACTGCACAACTGGGAGATCGAAATGACTGACTCGGCATTTGTCCACGGCGCAGCAACCTCGCAGCGCGGCGTCGCAGCGCGCGCAATGCGCTGGCTGGGATCGGCGACCTTCTTTGCCGCGCTCATGGCCGGCTCGAATGGGGCGTTGGCCGCGAACGCGAACTTCGTCGTGACCGTGACGCCGGTCGCTGCGAGCGCCAGCAGCCCGGCCTCGGTGTCGCTAGGCCGCAACGGGCTCACGACCTACGCCGCCTACCGGGTGTCGATCACCAACAGCTCGGGCAACACGAACAACGGCATCCGGTTCACGGGCTCGACGGTCGTGAGCGGAGACTCGACTGCAGGCCTGGACGCCGGAGCCCTTGCACCCTATGTGGAGACCATTCCGAAGACGGCGTGCACGGGGAGTGGCTCGACGGTCCAGTGCGACTTCTCGCAGATGCAGGCCGGGGCCAACAACTCGTTCGTGCTGATCTTCGCCGCCCCCGCGCTGACCGCTGCCGTCCAATGGGCCAACGCGGCCATCAACTTCAACTGGAGCTTCGACTACTCGAGCGGCAACAGCTCCGGGACACCGTCGTCAATCCTGTGCAACGGCGTGCAGATTGCCTCGCCGCCCTGCACCGGCTCGGCTCTGACTGGACTCATCACGTCCTCGGGCGATGCCATCCTTGCAGGTTTCGTCACGTACATCCCGAGCTTCGGGGGAACCTTCTTCACCGGAAACGGCGTGTCGGTGCTGCCGCCGACCGGCCCGTCGGGCACTCTCGACTTGCTTCCGACCGCGGCAGCCAAGATCACCGTGCCAACGGGACAGAATCTGACCACGGCACAGGTGGTCCTGACCGTGGCGCCCGGCGGACTGACCGGCGATACGACGACCACGATCACGGGTGTCATGCAGGTGCCGAACAACGACCAGCTGTTCGGCAGCTACGCAATCATCGAGTTGCGTCGCGATGCAAGCACGATCGCGAATGGCGCGAAGATCGCCAATGCCGCGGTTCTGTACACACACGGCGATACGGTGGCCTTGCTGAGTCCGCTGCTGGCTTGCCCGACCGGTGGGGTTCCGACCTCGACCTTGCCGGTGTGCCTCTTCTCTCGCACCGAGTTCACGAGGAAGAACGCGCCGACACCCGATGACATCGGCGACTGGCTGTTCGTCGTTCATGCGCTCGAGAACGGCGTTAGTCGCTGGTGAGAAACCCACGCGTCGCCGCCGGGCCGATCAGGCCGGGCGCGGCGCCCTGAGTCGCACGGCGGTGGCCGTCGCGCGACCCAGCGACACCGTGTCGCCTTTCTCGGCGTAGAGCGCGATCGCCTCGTCGATAGCGCGGGTTGCCTCTTCGGTCCGACCGCCCAGGCCGTGCACCAGGGCGAGTTCGACCAGCCCATCGGCCAGGAAGATCGGCGCGTCGGTCGTGCGGGCCAGTTCGATGGCCCGCTGGGCGAGCGACTCGGCCTCGGTCAGATTGCCGGCGCGAGCGACGAGCGCGGCCCGCGCCAGCCGCCACAGGATCTGCGAGACGGTGTCGTCTTCCGCGGCGGCCTCTTCGGCGGTCTTGGAAAGCGCCAGCGCTCTGTTCTCGTCGCCCAGCTCGCGCACGATGCACGAGAGCTGCGCCGCCATCGTCGACAGGAAATAGGTTTCGCCGCGCTGCGCCAGAAACTCCAGATCGGCGCGCAGCTCGCGCTCGGCCGCGACCAGGTCGCCCGCGAGCCATTCGACGCGCCCGACGTCCAGCCCGGTCGACGCCGCGTTCACGCCCTGGCCAAGATCGCGCAGCATCGCGCGCCCGCGCCGATACAGATCGCGCGCAGTCTCGAACTCGGCGTTCATCGCGTGCAGGTGGGCCAGGGTGCACAGCACGATCGCTTCGACCTGCCGGTTGGTCAGGCCATCGGCGATGATCCGCTCGCATTGCTCGATCGCCTGCGGCACCGGCGTGGGCCCGTACAGCGCCGTGGTCGACAGTGCCAACCCGGCGCGCGCCACCATGCGTGCGTCGCCGGCCAGGCGCGCGTGGGCGATCGACTTTTCGATCGCGCTGACGATCTGCAGGTAGCGCGCCGCGATGCCATGAACCTGGCCGCTGAGCCGCCAGGCATTCGCGAGTTCGTCGTGCGCGCCTTCGCGTTCCAGCAGCGGGATGCTCTCGTCTGCCACCTGCAGCGCCGCCGAACTCCAGTCCCCGGGCTCGGCGCTGTACAGGCGCACCAGCATGCGCACGATCCGCGCCGACGCGCGGATGCGCTGGTTGCCGGCCTGCTCGGCGCTGACCGCCGCCTCGTCGAGCACCTTGCGTGCATCGTCGAAGTCGCCGAGCTCCATCAAGGTCTCGCCCAGTTCCGGCAGCAGCGCGAGCCGGTTGGCGTCGGTGCCCGGCAGCAGCGCCACGGCGCGCCGGTAGAGGTTCGCCGCGGCGTGCATGTCGCCGCGCGCGAACGAACGCCGCGCCGCGGCGGTCAGCCGCCTGGCCGCGTCGGCGCCGATCGCGAGCCCCTGTTCATCGAGCGGCCCCAACTCGCGCAGGTAGCGGTGGGCCTGCTCGAGGTGGTAGCCGAGAATCTCCTCGAACTCGAGCGCCCGCCCGCGCTCGGCGTTGACGCGGTCGGCCCAGCGCACGAAGTCGACGTGCATGGACGCGCGCGAGCGCTTGAGCAAGCCGCCGTACACCGTCTCGCGCACCAGATGATGGTGGAAACGGTAGAGCACGTCGCCTTCCGTCGACTCGGCCGGCTGGATGAACTGCTTGTGTGCCAAGGTCGCCAGGCGTTCGCCGACATGGGCGCGCGCCGCTTCGGGCGACAGCGCAGTCACGGCCGGCAGCGCGAACTGCATGCCGATGACGGACGCCGGCTCGACCGTCGCTCGCTCCTCCCGCGCGAGCCGGTCGAGCCGGGCTTCGAGCAACGCCTGGATGGTCGGCGGCACCGCGATGTCGGCATAGCGTTCGCCACGCACCCAGCGCCCGTCTTGCTGGCGCAGCGCGCGGTTGTCGATCAGCATCGACAACATCTGCTCGACGAACAGCGGGTTGCCTTCGGCCGCGCCGACGATGCGCTGCACCACGTCGGCCGGAAGTTCCGCACTGCCGAGCAGATTGGCCACCACCTGCGCCGAGGCGGTGTCGGTCAGGGGTTTCAGCACGAGCCGGGTCGCGCCCGCGCGCTCGCCCCATTGCGGCCGCTCCTCGAGCAGATCGTGGCGCGCCGTCGCGAGCAGCAGCACGCAGGCGCTGGTGTCCGAATCGAGCAGGTGGTCGAGCAGGTCGAGGAAGGCGGTCTCGGCCCAATGGATGTCGTCGATGATCGCCACGACCGCGCCGCCGGCGGCCAGCGCCTCGAGAAACTTGCGCGCCGCCCAGTACAGCTCGTGCAGCGGGAAAGGCGTCGCGCTCAGGCCGGTCGCGGCGGCCAGCCGGTCGACCACGTCGGCATCGCCGACGACCCCCAGCATCTTCGCGCGCGCCTGTTCGGGCGCATCGTCGGCCAGGATGTTGGCAGCGCCGCCCACCATCTCGCGCAGCGGCCAGAACGTGATGCCGTCGCCATACGGCAGGCAGCGCCCGCGCAGCACGCGCGCACCGGCCGCGATGCGCACGACCACCTCGTGGACCAGGCGCGACTTGCCGACGCCGGCATCGCCGATCACGGTGACGAGCCGGATCGCCCCCGCGCTGCAGGCGTCATGGTAGGCCGCATCGAGCGCCGCGAGTTCGCCGTCGCGGCCCACGACCGGCGTGTCCTGGCGCCGCGTGCTGCCTTCCAGCCCGTGCGCGGAAACGAGGCGAAAGGCCGTGACGCGTTCGGCCTTGCCCTTCAGTTCGAGCGCTTCGACCGACTCGACGGTGACCGCGTCGCGCACCAGCCGGTAGGTCGTCTCGCCCAAGTAGATTTCGTTCTCCGGCGCCGCCTGTTCGAGGCGCGCGGCGACATTGACGGCGTCGCCGGTGGCCAGCTTCTGGGCCGCGCCGGGGTCGTCGTTCGCGACCACTTCGCCGGTGTTCACGCCGGTGCGATTGGCGAGCGCCACGCCGTAGCGCAGCAGCAGGTCCTCGTTGACCCGGCGCAACGCGGCGCGCATGCCGGCGGCAGCGCGCACAGCCCGCAACGCATCGTCTTCATGGGCGCGCGGCAGACCGAACACGGCCATGATCGCGTCGCCGATGTACTTCTCGATCTTGCCGCCGTGGCGCGTGATCTCGGCTGCCATCGCCTTGAAGTAGCGGTCCATCACCTCGCGCACGGCTTCGGGGTCGAGGCGCTCACCCAGCGCCGTCGAGCCCTTCAGGTCGCAGAACACCAGCGTCACGGTCTTGCGGACCTCGTGGATCGGCAGCGCCGCGGGCGGCGCCGCGGGCGGCGCCGCGGTCAGCGGCACGCCGCAGTAACCGCACAGCCGGAACTTGGCCGGGTTCTCCTCGCCGCAACCAGGACACGCGATCATGGCCATGCTGCGCAGTCTAAGCCCGCCGGCGCCGGCGCCACCGCGTTGTCTTGGTGCGCCGACACTGCTGTCGGCGCGGGCCGGCTCACAGGCTGCCGCTGACGCGCAGCTTCTCGAGCCGCAGCGCGAGGTGCTGCTGCAACTCGCCGATGCGGCGGCGCATTGCATCGGCCCCGGGTGCGTCGGGCGCCGCGGCGATCACCTGCCGCAGCGTCGCAATCTGTCGCATCGTCTCGACCTCGGGCGGCACGAAGCCGGCATCCTTCAGCGCCTTGAAGCCCATGCGCAGTTCTTCGGGCGTCTGCTCGTAGCCGTCGTTCAGATCCAGCGGCTTGCCCCAGCTCGGCGCCGACTGAAGCTCGCCGCTGCGCTGGGCGTCGCGCAGGCTCTGCGCGATCTGTTCGTCGATGGTCGGCATGGTGGTCCTGTGTCGGTTCAACGAGCGGCGCGGCGCAGCCCGAGGCGGCTGGCCCAGTGCGCGCTCAGCGGCGTCTCGGGCTTGCCCAGACAGCGCTCGTTCAGCAGCGCCCGGCCCGCCGAGCGGTCGACCGCGCGCGCCGCGGCGGCGAGCAGGGTCTGGTCGATCAGGTCGCGCTGCGCGTGGCTGCCGCCGAAGCGGCTCGCCAGCGCACGCACCGGGTAGAGCGTCTCGACCGCCTCGTTGAAGCGCCCCTGCGCGAACGCGAGCATGCCGCGCATCAGCGGGCCGCCGACATCGCGCGCGATCGCGCGGTTGCTGCCGCCGCTGCGTTCGGCGCGCGTGGCGACCTGCTGCGCCCAGGCTTGCGCGCGCACAAACTCGCCGGCGCCGATCAGGGCCAGCAACGCGTGCAGATCGTTGAACGGAAACGTGCCGGCGATCTGATCCGACAGGTCCCAGCCCTCGACGAGCCGGGCCCAGCGCGCGCCGACATCGGCGCCGAGCAGGTGCAGCCGCCACAGCAGCGACGAGGCGTCGAGACGCTGCAACGTGATCTGCGCCGGGTCGGCATGCAGGTGCGCGTCGAACAGGCGCAGCGCCTCGACGTGGTCAAGCGCTTCGAGCGCGAACAGCGCCTGGTGCCAGCCGAGGTGGCCGGAGAAGCCGTTGCCCTCGGCCCAGTCGCCGTGCCACTGCATCATCCAGGCGGCGCCTTCGGGGTGGCGGCCCTGCATCTCCATCACATGCGCGACCGCGTGGATCGCCCACGGCACCTTTGCGCCGCCGCCCAGCGCGCGCCGGCCGGTCTCTTCGGCCTGCGCGTAGAGCTGGCATTCCTCGAGGCCGAACGCGTACTGGCCGAGCACGTAGGGATGCAGCGCGTCGTTCTCGTCCCATTCGGGCAGCACGCGCGCGACGCGCTGGCGCAGATTGGTGGCGTCGCCGCGGTAGAAGTCGAACAGGTGCGCCCATTGCAGCGCGAGCGCGTCGCGCGGCTGCTGCAGCAGCAACGCCTCCCATTCGTGGCAGGCGCCGTGCCAGTCGCCGGCCAGCAAGGTGTGCAGCGCGACCAGGTGATCGCGCTCGCGGTGATTCGCGCGCGCGATCATCGGCTCGGCGCGGTCGAGCAGCGCGCGTGCGCCGGGCACGACCGAAGGCTCGGTCAGGCCGAGCAGGAAGCCGGCGTGCATCAGCAGCGGCAGCGGCCAGCCCGGGTCGGCGGCGTGCGCTGCGCTGAGGTCGTCCATCGGCGTGCCGTAGAACGACATCATCCGCCACAGCCCGCGTTCGCACGCTGCCACCGCGTCGGCGGAGCGAGTGCTGACGGCGATGCCGCGTGGATCGAGCATGGCGTTGCGCTCAGGCCGCTCCGGGCGGTGGCAGCGGCCAGGGCCGCTGCGCGGGCCGCAACTGCTCGAACGCGCGCGCGACCTGCAGCACCCCGAGGTCGTCGAAACGCCGGCCGACGATCTGCAGCCCGATGGGCAGGCCGCCCGCGGTGTAGCCGCAGTTAATGCTCGCCGCCGGTTGCTCGCTCATGTTGAACGGCAGCGTGAACGCGATGTGCTCGAAGGGCGTGGCCGGGTCGTTGGTCGGCCCGGCGAACTCGGCCGGGAACGCGGCGATCGGCGCGGTCGGCGACAGCAGCATGTCGAACCGCGCGCAGGCCTGCACCGCGGCCTCGCGCATCGCCCCCATCATGCTGTAGCCGCGGAACACGCGCTCGCCCGACAGGCCCTCGCCGCCGCGCGCCCACGCGGTGATGTAGGGCAGCACCCTGGCGCGGCGCGCCGCCGGCATCGCGCCGATCTCCAGCCACGAGCGGGTGCGCCAGAAGTCGTCCATGCCGGCCATCATCGCGCGCGTCATGAACGGCGCGATCGGCGTGACGATCGCGCCGGCGGCCTCGAACAAACGGGCGGCCGCCTCGATCGCCGCGCGCACTGGCGTGTCGACGGGCAGGCCCCAGCCGGCGTCCAGCAGCAGCCCGATGCGCAGGCCCCTGATGTCGCGCTCGAGCCGTTGCCACTCAATTGGCTGGTACGGCAGGCTCATCGTGTCGCGCGCGTCCGGCCGGCTCAGCGTGGCCATCAGCAGCGCCGCGTCCGCGACCGTGCGCGTCATCGGCCCGGCCACGCGGCCCGCGTACGGCGGGAAGATCGGGATGCGCCCGAGGCTGGGCTTGAGCCCGAAGATGCCGCACCAGCCGGCCGGCAGCCGCACCGAGCCGCCGATGTCGGTGCCGACGTGCAGCGGGCCGTAGCCGGCCGCCGCGGCCGCGGCCGCGCCGGCGCTGCTGCCACCGGGGCCCTTGCTCAGGTCCCAGGGGTTGCGCGTCAGCGCGTGAAAGCTCGACAGGCCGGACGACAGCATCCCGTAGTCCGGCATCGTGGTCTTCGATACGATCACCGCGCCGGCCTCGCGCAGCCGCGCGGCCGGCGGCGCGTCGTGTTCGGCCGGCACGAGTTCGGTCGCCGCGCTGCCGAGCGGCACCGGCACGCCTTTCGTCGCGATGTTCTCCTTGATCGTCGCCGGCACGCCGTCGAGCGGCCCGCGCGGCGTGCCCTTCAGCCAGCGCGCCTGCGAGGCCTCGGCCTGCGTCAGCGCCGCGTCGGCGTCGAGCGCGTAGGTCGCGTGCAGATGCGGCTCCCAGGCCTGGATTTGCGCGAGCAGATCGCGCGCGACCTCGACCGGCGACAGCGTCTTCGCGCGGTACGCCGCGAGCAGTTCGACCGCGCTCAGATCGTGCAGCGCGCTCATGCCCATCCCGTCATTGCCACGCGAGCGCCGACAAGTCGTTCGCGAAGATCGGCGAGCTGCTCCACATGCCTTTCAGCTGCTTCTTGCCGACCGCGAACTGCGCCAGCTGGTACAGGTAGACGTTGACCGAATCGTTCGCGAGCTGGCGCTGGATGTCGCCGAGCAGCTTCAGGCGCCCCTTCGCGTCGGTGGTGCTGTTGTACCTGGCGAACAGGTCGTTGAAGGCCTTCGAGTTGTAGCCCCAGTAATAGGCCGGGTCGGCGTAGCGGTCGAAGTCCAGCGGCTCGACGTGGCTGATCACGGTCAGGTCGTAGTTGCCCTTGAAGGCACCGGACAGCCACTGTGCCCACTCGACGTTCTCGATCTTCGCGATGACGCCGATCTTGGCCAGATCGGCCGCGATGATCTCGCCGCCCTTGCGCGCGTACGGCGGCGGCGGCAGCGTCAGCGTCACGTTCAGCGGCGTGGCGACGCCGGCTTCCTTCAGCAGCGCCTTGGCCTTCTCGGGGTCGTAGGGGTTCACGCCGGTCAGGTCGACATAGCCGGCGTCGCTGGGCACCATGTGGCTGCCGATCGGCTTGCCGTAGCCTTCCTGCGAGCCGTCGATCAGCGCCTTGCGGTCGATCGCAGCGGCCAGCGCGCGGCGCACGCGCACGTCGTCGAACGGCTTCTTCCGGTTGTTGATGCTGACGATGGTCTTGCCCTCGGTGCCGCCGGCCACGACCGCGAAGCGCGCATCGCCCTCGAACTGCTTCAGGCTCTGGATCGCACCGAAGCGCGGCATGCCGTCGATGTCGCCGGCGAGCAGCGCCGCGACCTGTGCGGCCGGGTCGTTGATGAAGCGGAACGTGACCTTCTTCATCTTGATCGCCGCCGGGTTGCGATAGGCGTCGTTCCTGCTCAGCGTGATCGACGCGCCCCTGGCCCAGGCGTCGAGCTTGAACGGGCCGGTGCCGACCGGCTTGGTCGCTTCGGTCGGCGCGCTCTTCGGGTCCAGGATCACCGCGGTGTTCTCGCCCATGCGGAACAGGAAGTTGCCGTCCGGCTGGTTCAGCACCACGATCACCGTCAGCGGGTCGGGCGTGTCGATGCGGCTGATGTTGTCGAACACCGCCTTCTTCGCCTTGTTGGTCGAGGTCGGCGCCTTGGCGCGCTCGAAGCTGAACTTCACGTCGCTCGCATCGAACGCCTCGCCGTCGCTGAACTTGACGCCGCGGCGCAATTTGAAGGTGTAGCTCTTGCCGTCGGGGTCGATGCTCCAGCTCTCGGCCAGCAGCGGTTTGATGCTGCCGTCCATGTTGATCTTGGTCAGGCCTTCGAGGATGTTGTAGTGCACGATCTCGCCGATCGCCGCGGCGGGCGCGCTCGTTGGGTCCAGCCCCGGCGCGGGCTCCAGGATCATGCCGAGCACGGCTGTGTCCTTGCGGACCTGGGCCAGCGCGGCGGGCGCGAAGGCGGCGCACGCCAGCAGCGCGGCGGCGGTGGCGGCGATCGCCAGCGTGCGGGTGACGACACGGGGTTGCGGCTTCATCGGCTCACTCCTGAGGCTTTGCGGTTCGTTCTTCGGGTGCACCGGCGGCCGACAAGAACGGCCGCGATGCGGGTTTCGACTCTAGCGGAACGCGCCGACGCTCGGAATCGCGGCCAGCAAGGCCCGCGTGTACTCGTGGGCCGGCTGCTGCAGCACCTGCTCGGTCGTGCCGTGCTCGACGATCTGCCCGGCGCGCATCACCGCGACCTCGTCGCACACATGGTCGATCACCGCGAGGTCGTGGCTGATGAACAGGTAGGTCACGCCGAACTGCTGCTGCAGCTGCGCCAGCAGGTTCAGCACCTGCGCCTGCACCGAGACGTCGAGCGCGCTGACCGGTTCGTCGGCGACGATCAGCTTTGGCCGCGTGATCAGCGCGCGCGCGATCGCGATGCGCTGGCGCTGGCCGCCGGAAAATTCGTGCGGGTACTTGGCGGCGTCGCCGGCGCGCAGGCCGACCGCGTCGAGGGCCTCGCCGACGCGCCGGCGCGCAGCCGCCGCGTCGATGCCGATCAGCGGCTCGGCGACGATGCGCCCGACGGGCTGGCGCGGGTCGAGCGAACCGTACGGGTCCTGGAACACCATCTGGAAATCGCGCCGGGCCTCGCGCAGCTCGGCACTCGTCAGCGCGTGCAGGTCGCGACCGAGCAGCCGCACGCTGCCGGCGCTCGGCGCCTCCAGCGCCATCACCAGCCGCGCCAGCGTCGACTTGCCCGAGCCCGACTCGCCGACGATGCCGAGGCTGCGGCCGGAGCGCAGCGTGAAGCTGACGCCGCGCAGCGCCTCGACCACCGGCGCCGGCTGCAGCAGGCGCTCGCGCGGCAGCTGGTAGTGCTTGGCGAGGTCGCGCACCTGCAACAGCGGCGCCGTCATGCCGGTTGCTCCGTTGGCGCGAGATCAGGCCGGCGCGGCACTCTGCTCCGCTCATATCCCCCGGCGCCGGCCTGCGGCCGACACGGCCTCCTTGACTTCGCTGCGCAGAGCGCCGCACCGGCCTGGTCCGGCAGCGTCGGCGCGGTTCGACGCCCGCACATCGCCGATGCCGGAGGCCAAGGATGTCGGGTGGCCGACGCAGCGAAGTCAAGGAGGAGGGTCGGGCGCAGCCCAGGGCACTGTCCCCGGGCATCAGCGGAGTCGGCCATCCGGCAGCCTTGGCACGCGCCGACGCGCAACACCAACGGCAGCAGCGGGCCGGCAGCCGACCGCAGACCTCGGCATGTCATCCCAACTCACCCACGCGAATGCAGCGCGCCTCGTGCCCCGCGCCAACGATCACCGGCGCCGGCGGCGCGGCGCGGCAGGCCTCGACGACCCAGGCGCAGCGATCGGCGAACGGGCAGCCGGCCGGCATGTCGACCAGCTCGGGCACGCGCCCCGGGATCGTCGCGAGCAGCGGCTTGCGGCCGTCGACGCGCGTCGCGCCCAGCCGCGGCCGGGCCGCGAACAGGCCGCGCGTGTACGGGTGCGCGAGCTGCGCGAACACCGCGCCGGTCGGCCCCGACTCGACCACCGTGCCGCCGTACATCACCAGCAGCCGCGTGACCGTGCGCGCCATCACGCCGAGGTCGTGGCTGATCATCAGCAGCGCCATGCCGCACTCAATGACGAGCTCGCGGATCAGCGCGAGGATCTCGGCCTGGATCGTCACGTCGAGCGCGGTCGTCGGCTCGTCGGCGATCAGCAGGTCGGGGCCGCAGGCCAGCGCCATCGCGATCGTGACGCGCTGGCGCTGCCCGCCCGAGAGCTGGTGCGGGTAGGCGTCGAGCCGCTGCGCGGCCTGCGGCAGCCGCACCCGTTCGAGCAGCCGCAGCGCCTCGGCCCGTGCCGCGGCGCGCGTCATCCCGCGGTGCAGCCGCAACGGCTCGGCGATCTGGTCGCCGACGGTGTGGAGCGGGTTCAGTGCGGTCATCGGCTCCTGGAACACCATGCCGATGCGGTTGCCGCGCAGCGCGCACATCGCGTCGTCGGCCAGCCCGACGAGTTCCTGCCCGTTCAGCACGATGCTGCCGCTGACCGCCGCCCCGGCCGGCAGCAGCCCCATGATCGCCATCGCGGTCATCGATTTGCCGCAGCCGCTCTCGCCGATCAGGCCGAGCGTGGCGCCGCGCGCGAGCTGCAGGTCGATGCCGCGCAGCGCGTCGGCCGGGCCGCGCGCGGTGTTCAGCGTGACCCGGAGGTCGGTGACGGCGAGCAGCGGGGAAGTGGGCGGCACCGTGTCATTGTGCCGCGCGCCGCAGCCGCGTCGTGCCGCCGCGGCGACGCGGCACGCTAGCATCGACGACCGCCGCGCGCGCGGCAGCGAGCCGTTCAGGCGCGAGCGCCGGCCCGCCCAGGAACAACATCCGCCATGTCGTTGAAGCAGGATCTCCGTTCGGTCCGGGCCGCGCTGCGCCGCGGCTCGCCGGTGGTCGTCGACGTGCCGCCGGCGATCCGCTTCGTGCTGCTGCAGCGCTACATGGACATGTCGATGCGCAACGGCCGGCTCTCGCTGGGATCGTTCGGCATCCTGATGTTCGGCCTCGGGTTCGAAGCACCGCTGCTGCCGCGGATCATCGCGTGGGCCGCGCTCGCGGCGGTGTTCGGTGCGCGCGTCGTGCTCGCGCGCCGCATGCTGCGCCGCCTCGACCCGGCCGACCCGCGCTCCGACTGGCGTTACGACGTTCTCGTGCTGCTCGCGTCCTCGGTCTGGGGCGTGGCGCCGATCGCGTTCCACGGCTGGGTCTCGCCGCTCAGCCAGTACTGCATCACCTACGCTGCGTTCGTCGCGACCTCGCTGCTCGCGATCACCTACATCGCGGCACTGCCGGCGAGCGTGGTGATGGTCGGCGCCAGCGTGCTGCCGCTGATCGGCTTCATGGCGCTGCAGGGCCCGACGGTGATGGTGGTGCTCGCGTTCGGCACGCTGGTCTGCTCGATCGCGCTGCAGCTGCGCGTCTTCAGCATCCACGGCACCTTGCTGCAGGCGCTCGCGGCCGAGCGCCAGAACGCCGCGCTGGTGCAGGAACTGCAGAGCTACCGGCGCACGCTGGAAACCGAGAACGCCACCCTCGACAGCTCGCTGCGCGCCGCCGCGCTGGCCGCCAACCGCGACCCGCTGACCGGCCTGTTCAACCGCCGCCACATCGTCGCGTTCGCCGAGTCGCTGGCCCAGCGGGTGCGTTCGGGCGAGGAGGAAGTGACCCTGTGCATGATCGACGTCGATCACTTCAAGCAGGTCAACGACCGCCACGGCCACCCGGTCGGCGACGAGGTGCTGCGCGCCGTCGGCGCGCTGCTCGGCGCGCGGCTGCGCGAGGGCGACTGCCTGGCACGCATCGGCGGCGAGGAATTCATGATCGTGCTGCGCCAGTGCGGCGCGAGCCGCGGCCGGCGCGCCGCCGAATCGGTGCGCCACAACGTCGCGGCATCGCAGATCCGCACCGCCGCGGGCGAGGTGCCGATCACGGTGTCGATGGGGGTGGCGCAATGGGCCGCCGACGAGGGTTTCGAAGCGGCGGTCGAGCGCGCCGACCGGGCGCTGTACGACGCCAAGCACAGCGGCCGCGACCGGGTCGAGATCGACGGCAACGATGCGCGCCGGATGTCGACGATCCCGATGGACCTCATGGCGTCGGGGCCGATGCACTGAACCAGGTGCGAACTCGGCCCGGCGCCGGCCCTTGGCGGGCCGAGACCCGCCCGGCGGGTGGCGGTGGACCCGCCGCGGGGTGCCCGATTCAGCGCTGGCGCGCCAGGCGCGGGTCGAGCAGGTCGCGCAGGCCGTCGCCCATCAGGTTCAGCCCCAGCACCGAGAGCACGATCGCCAGCCCCGGCCAGACCGCCAGCAGCCACGACTGGTACATCATGTTCTGGCCTTCGTTGAGCATGCGGCCCCAACTCGGCGTCGGCGGCTGCGTGCCCAGGCCCAGGTAGCTCAGCGCCGCCTCGGTCAGGATCGCGACCGCGAACTGGATCGTCGCCTGCACGATCAGCACCGCCGCGATGTTCGGCAGCACGTGGCGCCAGGTGATGCTCCACGCGCCCTTGCCGCAGGCGCGCGCCGCGAGCACGAACTCGCGCGTCCAGACGCCGTTCGCGCTGGCGCGCGTGATGCGTGCGAACACCGGCACGTTGAAGATGCCGATCGCGACGATCGCGGTCATCAGGCCCGGGCCGTACACCGCGGTCAGCATGATCGCCGAGAGCAGCGCCGGGAACGCGAACGCGAAGTCCGAGAAGCGCATCACCAGCTCCTCGACCCAGCCGCGGCGCGCCGCCGCCAGCAGCCCGAGCGCGACGCCGAAGCCGATGCCGATGCCCACCGCGATCAGCCCGACCGCGATCGAATTGCGGCTGCCGACGATCAGCAGCGAGACGATGTCGCGGCCCAGGCTGTCGGTGCCCAGCCAGTGCGCCGCGCCGGGCGGCTGCAGCTTGTTCGGGATGTCGAGCTCGGTGGCCGAATACGGCGTCCAGACAAAGGACAGCAGCGCCGTGCCGATCAGCAGCGCGACCAGCGCGGCGCCGATCGCGAAGCTCTTGTGGTGCAGCGCGCGCCGCAAAACGCTCATGCGCCGTGCACCTTCAGGCGCGGGTCGATCACTGCGTACAGCACGTCGACGACGAAGTTGATCACGATCACCGCGGCGGCCAGCAGCATCACCACGTTCTGCACCACCAGCAGGTCGCGGTTCGAGATCGCCTGGAAGACGAGCCGCCCGAGGCCCGGCAGCGAGAACACGTTCTCGACCACGACGGTGCCGGTCAGCAGGTTCGCGAACTGCAGGCCCATCACGGTGAGCACCGGCACGAAGGCGTTGCGCAGCACGTGGCGCCACAGCACCTGGCGCCGGTTCAGGCCCTTCGCGCGCGCGGTGCGCACGAAGTCCTCGCGCAGCACGTCGAGCACCGCCGAGCGCGTGATGCGCGCCAGGATCGCCGCCTGCACGACCGCGAGCGCGACGGCCGGCAGGATCAGCGCCTTGAACGCCTGCCACGGCGCATCGTCCCAGCCTGGAAAGCCGCCGGCCGAGAACCACTGCAGCTTCACCGCGAACACCAGGATCAGCAGGATCGCGAACCAGAAGTTCGGGATCGCGATGCCGACCTGGCTCGCCGCCATCACGCCGACATCGCCGAGTTCGTTGTGGTGCGCGGCGGCGTAGATGCCCAGGGTCAGCGCCATCACCGCGGTCAGCGCCATCGCCAGCAGCGCCAGCGGCGCGGTCACTGCGAGGCGCTCGCGGATCAGCTCGCCCACCGGCGTGTCGTAGGCCACGCTGGTGCCGAGATCGCCGGTCAGCAACCCGCGCACCCAGCGGCCGTAGCGCAGCGCGACCGGCTGGTCCAGGCCGAGCTTCTGCGACAGCGCCTGCACCGCTTCGGGCGTGGCCGATTCGCCCAGCATCACCTGGGCCGCGTTGCCCGGCAGCACGCCCTGAACCGCGAAGATCAGACACGACGCCGCCAGCAGGGTGGCGACGAAGCTCGCGAAGCGCTTCAGGAGGAAGATGCCCATGCCAATATCATGGCGCATCTCCGGGCCCGCGCCCGGGCGACTGGAGGCCGCGATGCCGCAAGACGCTGTTCCGTTCGCGATCAGGTTCGACACCGAGCAGTTGTGCATCGGCGGCACCTGGCGCGCCGCGGCCGGCGGCCAGACGCTGGCGCTGGCCAACCCGTCAGACGGCCGCACGCTCGCCCGCATCGCGCGCGGCGGCGCGGCCGACATCGACGCCGCGGTCGCCGCGGCGCATGCGGCGCTGGCCGGCGACTGGGGCCGCATGAGCGCCGCCGAACGCGGCCGCGTGCTCGGCGCGATCGGCCGCAAGGTGCAGGACCACGTCGAACCGCTCGCGATGCTGGAGGCGCTCGACGTCGGCAAGCCACTGAAGCAGGGCCGCGCCGACGCGCTGGCACTCGCGCGCTACCTCGAGTTCTACGGCGGCGCGGCCGACAAGGTGCACGGCGACACCCTGCCGTTCCAGAACGGCTACACCGCGCTGACCTGGCGCGAGCCGCACGGCGTGACCGGCCACATCGTGCCCTGGAACTACCCGATGCAGATCGGCGGGCGCAGCGTCGGTGCGGCGCTCGCGATGGGCAACGCCTGCGTGCTGAAGCCCGCCGAGGAAGCCTGCCTGACCGTGCTCGCGTTCGCGCGCATCGCGAGCGAAGCCGGGCTGCCGGCCGGCGCGCTGAACGTCGTGACCGGGCTGCGCAACGAGGCCGGTGCCGCGCTCGCGGCACATCCGGGCGTGCAGCACCTGTCGTTCACCGGCTCGGTCGCGACCGGCATGCTGATTCAGGCCGCGGCCGCGAAGAACGCGGTGCCGGTGACGCTGGAGCTCGGCGGCAAGAGCCCGCAGATCGTGTTCGCCGATGCCGACCTCGACGCCGCGTTGCCGCACCTGGTCAACGCCGGGCTGCAGAACGCCGGGCAGACCTGCTCGGCGGCGTCGCGCATCCTGGTCGAGCGCAGCGTATTCGACGCGGTGCGCGAGCGCATGGCCGAGCGCTACCGCGCCTTGCGCATCGGCCCGGCGACCGACGACTTCGACATGGGGCCGGTGATCTCGAAGCGCCAGCAAAGCATCGTCGAACACTTTCTCGCGCTCGGCCGCGACAGCGGGCTGCGCATCGCCGCGCAGGGCACGTTGCCGGCGGGCCTGCCGGCCGGCGGCTGCTACGTGCGTCCGACCCTGTTCGACGCCGTGCCCGCCGACCACGCACTCGCGCAGCAGGAAATCTTCGGCCCGGTGCAGGTGCTGATCGCGTTCGATGGCGAGGCCGAGGCGCTGCGCATCGCCAACGGCACCGCGTTCGGGCTGGTCGCCGGCGTCTGGACGCGCGACGGCGGCCGTGCGCTGCGCAAGGCGCGCGCGCTCAAATGCGGCCAAATGTTCGTCAACAACTACGGCGCCGGCGGCGGGGTCGAGCTGCCGTTCGGCGGCGTCAAGCACTCGGGCCACGGGCGCGAGAAGGGCTTCGAGGCGCTGTACGGCTTCTCGACGCTGAAGACAGTGGCGATCCACCACGGATGACAAGGAGCGGGCTCATGAGACTCGAAGGCAAGGTGGCGATCGTCACCGGCGGTGGTTCCGGTTTCGGCGCGGGCATCGCAAGCAAGTTCATCGCCGAAGGCGCAAAGGTGCTGATCGCCGACCGCGATGCCGCGGGCGGTGAACGCGTCGCGAAGGCGCTCGGCGCGAACGCGCGCAGCGTCTGCGTCGATGTCGCGAAGGCGGCCGATGTGCGCGCGATGGTCGACGCCGCGCAGGATCACTTCGGCGCGCTCAACCTGCTCGTCAACAACGCCGGCGTCTCGCACCTGCCGCAGCCGCTGGAGGAGGTCGGCGAGGACGGGTTCGACCGCATCCTCGCGATCAACGTGAAGGCGATCTACCTCGCCGCGAGAGTCGTCGTGCCGCGCTTCAAGGCGCAAAGGCATGGCGTGATCCTGAACATCGCCAGCACCGCCGGCGTCAGCCCGCGGCCGCGCCTGAGCTGGTACAACGCGAGCAAGGGCTGGGTCATCACGGCGACGCGCGCAATGGCGGTCGAGCTCGCGCCCTTCGGCGTGCGCGTGGTCGCGCTGAACCCGGTCGCGGGTGAGACGCCGCTGCTGAAAACCTTCATGGGCGAGGACACGCCGGAGATGCGCGCGAAGTTCCTCGCGACGATCCCGCTCGGCCGCTTCTCGACGCCCGAAGATCTGGGCAACGCGGCCTGCTTCCTGTGCAGCGACGAGGCCTCGATGATCACCGGCGTCGCGATGGAAGTCGACGGCGGGCGCTGCATCTGAACGGGCGCTGGCCGGCCCTGGCGGCGCCGCGCGCCTACGCCGCTGCCGGCGTGTGCCTCCACACCACGATCGCGAACAGCACGATCGCGACGCCGACGAGCATCGAGACCGCGCCCAGTGCCGGCTCGACCG
>JANXZN010000197.1 GCA_025355545.1 Rhizobacter sp. | reverse complement strand
TGTCCACGGCCCGCGCCACCTGCGTGCGCGCCTTGATCTTGGCTTCACCCATGCGGTGAGTGTGCCCGACCGGCCCCAGCCCGCGCGAGTGCTGGCGCTACGCTTGGTTCACTATGACCTACTGCCGTCTCTAGGTTCAGTCGCAGGCAGAATGCGGAGAGCAGCAGCGTGAGGAAGATGAACCCCAACGCCACCATGTGCATCTTGTCGGCGACAGTCAGTGAAGCGGAATCGGGCAGCGACGCCGAGACGACGAAAGCGCTGGCGGCCACAGCGAATAGCGCGCCAACCCCCATACCGAAGCGCGCATCGAGGTCCGAAGGCTTCACCTGAATGAAACGAAGGCCACCCCAGTGGCCAGGAGCACCGTCGACAGGAGCTTGATCGCAGCGCCCCAGTCGGCGGGGTCAAGATTCCGCGAGATCAGGTAGCGCGAGTATTCGCTTTGCGCGTCGGTGGGCAATGAAGTGTCACCGTGGTTGGTGTGGTAAAGCCAGCGCTGTACGGCGGAATCGAAGTTGCCGGCCTTCCAACCGGCCATGTCGATCTCGTCGCCCAGGCGCGAGTTGGCTTTGTCCGCCGCGAAGGTCAGGTCCCGCGCCGTCAACGCGCTGTCCTCGATGCGCACCTGGGTGCGATGCCAATCGAAGGAAAATTCCGTCAAGCCCCAGGTTTCGGCAATCGTCGCCGTGATGCGCGCCGTCGCGTAGTTGACATCACCGATCTTCTTCTCGACCACGCTGGTCTTGTTGTCGATGCGGCCGTTGATGATCTCGAAACTGTCGAGAGGTTTGTAGTCGGTCAACGCGCCCTGGGCCTTCCAGCGGAACCAGATGTAGAAATCCAATGCACCCACCAGCACTTTCTTCAATGTTTGCATCGGCAGCCCGGTCAATCTGTGCGGTTCCATTGTGCCGCGTTGGGGTCTAGCCCGGATATTTCAGTGCGCCGTGCAAAGGCGCTGTGTTGCGATAGCACCGACATCGGTGCCCGGCGTCCAGTGTTATTGGCACTTCAGTACCTTGAGTCGGTCCAAGAGTTCGGGACTGCTTTCTCCGAGTGAGAGCCGCTGGAAAATGCGGCCGCACTCGGCACGGTTGGCAGCGTCCGCTTGTACGCGCTCGGGTTTTCCTGCATCCAAGCGCTGGGAAGAACGCTCGGGATTTGGTTTGGCTTGCGTCATTCCGGTGTTCGGCGGAGCCATCTTTTTCGTCGCATGCTCGGGCGGCGTGCCCGGAACCGTTTCGATGCTCGAGATTGGCGCTGCCGTAGTCGACCGGGCCGCTTCAGTGGTCGCTGGCGGTGGCATCTCGGCCGTGGCCGTCGGCGGGGACGTGGGGCGCTCACCATCAACGGGCACTGCCGTGCCGGGCGCTCCTTCGACCTTTTGCGTCACGGCTGGCTCGGATGCCGGCGCGATCGCACCGGCGCGCTCCGCGGCCGGGTGCGACGATTGCGCGCCCGGTTTCTGCACCATCCACCAGATCCCGGCGGCCACTGCGACCATGGCCGCAGCCGACACGACGAGCACCATCCGCCGAGGGCCGGCTACCGGCTCAGCACCCTCGGCTGATACGTGTCGCTCGACTGCCTCGTCGGATGCTGGTTGGCGCGGCTGTGAACCGTTATGGTCGTCTTGCGCTGCCGCGCTCCGCGATGGGCCAGTTGGCGCGACGTGTGTCGGCTGCCCGGTTGGTAGACTAGCGGACGCGCTTGGCGATTCCCGATGCGCAATGGTTGCTGGCCCCGCCTTGTGGCCGATTGGGCGGATGACAGTGGCATCCGAATCATTCCATTGCATCGGCGCTGGCGAGGTGGCAGCGTCTTCACCCGTCAGCCCCAGATGCCTGCGGAGGGCTTCTATCGTTTGCGTGCGGTGCTCTGGCCGCAAGATCAATGCGCGGTCGATCGTCTGCAGGAATCTCGCGCTGTAACGGCCCGCGGCGCACTTGCCCAACGGGACAAATGAGTCGCTCATCATTCGGCCGACGGACGCGGGCGGCGTACTGCCCGTGATGGCCCAGTAGACAACCGCGGCGAGCGCATAGACGTCGGTCCACGGCCCCTGCTTCATGCCCGGAACTTCGGCGTACTGCTCGACCGGGGCGTAGCCGGCCTTCAGGATCACCGTCAGTCCTTGGGTCATGTCGCCGATGACACGCCGGGCCGCGCCAAAGTCCAGAAGCAGCGGCTTGTCGCTGCCTGCGAGCAGGATCACATTGTCGGGCGCAATGTCGCGGTGGTAGCAGTGCTCGGCATGTATCACCATCAGCGCTTCGGTGAGGGGCGCCAGCAGGGTCAGCAGCCATGCCTCGTCAGGAGGTTCTGGCATCGCTCGTATTGCGTCCTTCACCGTGACGCCCTGGTAGAAGGGCATCACCATGTAGGCGGTGCCGTTGGCTTCCCAGAACCGATACACCTTGACGAGCGACGGGTGATCAAATTGCGCCAGCAGCTTGGCCTCATTGACGAAACTCTTGAGACCCGCTTCAAACGTGTCGCGATGGCGCTGTGAGCGGGGCTGCACGTGCGTTGTGCCGATGCGTGTGGCCAGCGAGGAGGGCATGTATTCCTTGAGCGCCACGGTTCGCTCGAGCGAGTGATCCATGGCGAGGTACACGATGCTGAACCCGCCCTCGCCAATGCGCTGGATGATTTCGAACTCGGCCACACGCGCGCCAATTCGCAGCGACAGGCCATCCTCGGCGCTGCCGGACAGCCCCGCTTCGTTCGTCTGGCCAGAATGCGCGACACCCAGCGAAACGGCTGGCGTCACGGTCTGAGGTCGAATGACCGTGCCGTCGTCGTCGTCATGCTGCTGGCTCATCGGGTTGGCGTGCCTTGCGGTTTCCTGCGAGCATATTCTCGGGTGCTGGAGTGTGGGGACGACCGACGCCGTCTGTCCACACCGAGTTCTCGGATCGGTGGTCCCAATGAAGCGTTGGTCCGGGCCAAGCGATCGATGCGCCGTTCCCTCGGATGAGTTCGACGCTGATCGCTTAGATGCCGTTGTCTGTCGCAGCGATCTCAACGCAGGCTCGCAGCAACGCCTTCAGCAAGTTTGGGGTTGACTTTCCATCCTCATATCGGCAAGTATCAGACCTCGCAGATTGGCAATGAGTTGCCACTCGCGGTGCCATGAGTACCTCGACAATCGAGGCTCGCCGGCCGGCGAGTTCCATTGGTGAGCGAGGCCGGGTCGATCTTGGAGGGAGGGCCCATGTTCGAGCAGCGTCTGGGGAACAAGCTTGGCCTTCTCGCGCTGGGTCTTTCTTGTACTCTTGCGATCACGTCCTGCGGCGGGGGGAGCACCGGCAACAGTCAGGACAGCGGCGTCAACAAGACCTACCTCACGGTGAATGCGAGCGACGCCGAAGGTGACGCTCTGCAATATCAGTGGCGGGTGACGGCCGGCACGATCGAAAACCGCAATTCGCCCGAAACGGTGTGGACGATGCCCGACGGGCCGGGCCTGCACTTCGCATACGTCACGGTCTTCGACGGCAAAGGGGGGTATGTCGAGCAGCAGTATGCGGTCTCGACCGATGCGCTTGGCACGGATGCGCCGGTGCGGGCGACGATCAACCGCGCCGCGCCTGCCAGCGCCAGCAGCGCCTGGAGTGCCGGGCGGCTGCGTTTCAGATCGTCCGATACGCTGTTGTTCGCTCAGTCCGGCGGTGCCGCCGTCGAGCGTCTTGTTTTTCTGCCCGACGTGCAGGTCCAGATCGAGAGGCCGGCCGGCAATATCGTGTTCAGCGGCAACACCGATCTGAGCGGGGAACTGAGCCTGCCCGACCTCGGCGCCGGTACTGGCTACATCGTCAAATGTGCGACCGTGCCGGGCGGGCCGGTCGGGGATTGCGGCCCCCTGAACGGAGCCAACCCGACCCTCTACACCTTCGACGTTGTTGCCAACGACGCTGTCGGCGTACGCACCGTCCGGCCACCGCTGACGAACGCACGCAACCTGCGCCTGTACGGCCACGTCGCACTCGGTGACGGCACGGCGTGCGGCGCGCAGAGCGAGTTCTTCGGCCTGCAAAGCGCGGCAACGGTTCAGCTGCTGCAGTCCGACGGCACGCCCCTATCGCCGTCCGTCCGCGTGAACCGTTTCGGCGACTATGCGATCGACGCGGCCGTGCTCGCGCATGGTCAGTACCAACTCAAGGTCGGCTGCGAGGCCTACAGCGCGACGCTGGCCGTGCCGACCTCGCCCGACGCGCTCGGCTACGTTGCCGGCACGCCGATCGAGTTGGACCACCAGATCGCGAATACGCGACCGACGATCGCCAAGGTGGTCGCGAACGGCCCCGACGGCAATGTGCGCGGCCGGATGATCGTGCCCGAAGTAGGCGCCGCGACGAGCCTGCCTGGCTGGCGGCAATTCCTTGCGTACAAGGGCTACGACACGAAGTTGAGCGCGTGCCTCTATTACCAATCGATCGGCGCGGTCGGTGGCTGTGACGCACAAGGCAGTCTGCAAGACCCGATCACGCTCGACGACTGGAAACGGGCGCACAAGTTCAAGCCATACGACAGCGGCAATACCGAGGTCGCGGCGGTTTACATCAACCGGATGGACCTGAACCTGGTGCGCCGCATGTATGCGACGAAGACAGCGGACGACGACATCGCGTTCGTCGTCTGCAATCACCCGGGGCCGGATGGATCGTCGCAGCTCGAAGTCGACGCAGTGCTCGACACCGGTCTCGCCGACCAGAAGCGAGTGGCCTGCGTCGCGATGGAATGGTCGACCTCACCGGGCGTCAACGGGGGCAACCCGTTCACCAAGTTCCTGACCTTCGGCCCCGACGGCAGCTTGCTCCCATCGATCAACCTCGACGGCCGCGGCGAGAAGTACATGCCGGGCGCGTGCGTCGCCTGCCATGGCGGCACGCAGTACAACGGGCGCTTCGCCGCACGCGGCAGCGCCCCGTCGCCATACCTTGGCGCGGGCTTCCTGCCGTTCGACACCGGCAACTACCGGTTCGGCTCGAACTCGAGCTTGTCCGAGGCTGCACAGAGTCAGGCGATCCACGACCTGAACATGCTGGTCCAGAAGACCGACAACCGCGGCTATCCGGCGACCACACGGCTGATCGACGGGTGGTATCCGAACGGCACCTTCACGCTGAACAAGCAGTACGTTCCGCCCGACTGGGTCGCGCTCGAAGCGAGCAAGCCGGGCGCGGCGAAGTTCTACCGCGAGGTCGTCGGCGGCGTTTGCCGAACCTGCCACATCGCGCTGGGTACGCAGCGGTTCGACTGGGATGTCCAGCCTGCCTTGCGCTTCACGGGGCAGTCCGGCTCGTTGACCAACGCGCATTTTTGTGGCGGCACGGCCGATGTGGCGGTCAATGTCTCGATGCCCAATGCGTTGATCTCGCGCGATCGTCTGGCAGACCGCATCGGCGCCGATCCCGAACTGGCGGCGTTGATGAAGCAGTTCCTCGGCTGCGTGACGCCGGCGGCCGACCCGGCCTATGCAAAGCGATGAGCCCTTGCAACGGCCTCCGTTTCGAAGGAAGACAAGCATGAATCATCGTCGTCAGGGATGGTCTCGGTGCCTCATGCTCGTGACACTCGTGGTGTCGGGTGGCTGCACCAGCCCGACCGGCCCCGTCGCTTCCTCGCCGTCCGCACCAACGTCGGTGCCGAGCGTGGTGGCACCCGCGATCGCCAAGGCACCTGCCGCATCGCCTGCCGCGCCGCTTGCCGCCGCGCCGAGCGCGGTCACCACCTTCGTGGCGCCGGCGCCGATCAAGTTCGAAGACGCGATCGCGCGGGCCGGCGGGCAACTCTTCGCCCAAGCGGTGCCGCAGATCGGCAACGAATCGCGCGTGCTGGTCGTCGACCCGCTGATCGACGCGAACACCGGCGGGCAGACCGTCAGCACCGCGAAGATGGGCGAGCAACTCGAATCGATCGCGAAGAGCCGCCAGGCGAAGCTGACCGTGCGCCCGCTGACGCGCGAGGCGCTCGCGCAGAAGCCGCTGCTGCTGATCGGCACGCTGACGCCGGTCACCGTCGAACGCTCGATCGATACGGTGCCCGACGCGTTCCGGGTCTGGCTGACTCTGATCGACTTGCGCAGCGGCAAGGTGATCGCCAAACAACTCGACCGCGCGACCGTCGACTCGGTCAACCCCGAGCCGCTGCCGTTCTATCGAGACAGCCCGACCTGGCACAAGGACAAGACGGTTCTTGGCTACATCAATTCGTGCCAGATCAACACCAAGATCGGCGACCCGGCCGACCCCGACTACTTGGCGCGGCTGCCGGGCGCGGCGGTCGTCAACGAAGCGATCCTCGCGTACGACGGCGGCAAGGTTCCGCTCGCGAACAAGCTCTACAAGGAAGCCGAGCCGCTTGCCGACCCAGGTGACCTGCGCGTGCTGAATGGCCTGTATGTCACGAGCTGGCAGCTCGGCCAGCGCGACGCGGCGCGCGATGTGTTCGGCAGGCTCGTCGATTCGGGGCTCGAGCTGAAGCGCCTGCCGGTCAAGCTGTTGTTCCAGCCAGGCAAGACCGAGTTCAACACGATCGGCGACCTGCCGCAGCAATACACCATGTGGATCGCCTCGATCGCACAGAAGGCCGGCAACACGCCGTCGTGCGTGCGCGTCGTCGGCCACACCAGTCGCACCGGCAGCGCGCGTGCCAACGAAGTGCTGTCGCGGCAGCGTGCCGAGGCGGTGCGGCGCATGCTCGAGCACGACAACCGCGCGGTCGCCGCGAAGCTGAGCACGGCCGGCGTCGGCTCGCGCGAAGCGCTGGTGGGTTTGGGCACCGACGACGTTCGCGATGCGCTCGATCGACGTGTCGAGTTTCGGGTGGTGGATTGCGTATAGCGCGATCGGCGGGTGCGCCGCAAGCAACGCAGCAGCCCACAACAAGGACGAACAACTATGAGCAATGCGCGGCGCGCGGGGTCGGCACGAGTGACTGGCCGCATTGTTCGGTGCTTGGTCAGCGTGGCCGGCGCGCTGGGTATTTTTGTCGCCGGCGCACCAGCCATCGCGGCGGCGCCTGCTGAGTATTCGCAGGCCCAGACCAACGGCCAGTCGTGCGCTACTTGCCATTCCGGGCCGCCACCCAGTTTGGCTTCGCGCATCGTGCCGGTCGGCTCCACCGCAGCCGACGGCGCCGGCCTGCGCACGATCATGAGCAATAAGTCTGGCAACCCGATGGCCGGCATCCTCGGGTCGGCTTCGCTCAGCGACGCCGACCTGAACATCATTCGGCTGTACCTCGTCGATGTGCGCGACGGGGGAGTCAGCGCGAACACCAGCACGGCTTTCGGAAGTTCGGTGCTGAACGTTGCCGGTGCCACGCGCGATTTCACGATCACGAACGAGCGGGGCGAAGATGCTACGTTCCTGACGGAGCCGCAGGGCGGCAACAGCGAGTTCATCGTGGTCGCGGGCGGCACCTGCACGGCCGCGACGACCCTGAGCGCCGGCGCGACCTGCACGGTGCGGATGCAATTCACGCCGAGCGGCATCGGGGCGAGCTCCGGCTCGCTGATCTTCAGGATCAACGATCGCGTCGGCATCACGTCGCAACAGGTTTCGCTGGCGCTGTCGGGCACTGGGCTCGACCCGACGCCGGTCTATACGCCGAGCAACTTCGGCGTGCTGAGCGTGCCCGGCTTTCTCGCACCGACCAGCGGCAGCCAGACGATCTGCCCGACCATCACCAACAACGCGCCCACGCCGGGCGGCTCCGACCTGACGGTCGCGCTGTCCGCGGCGCAGAGCGGGGGCACCGACTACACCGGCTACTACGAGATCACCGACCTGACGAGCTGCCCGGGCTTTGCGTTCGGGCCACGATGCACTTCGGTGGCCGCCGGCAGCCCGATCGGCGGCGGCGCCAGCGTGCCTGCCGGCACGTCGTGCACTTTGCCGATCAAGTTCAACCCGTCGAAGTTCGGGTTCGGCGGTGGCACTGGCGCGCGCAATGCAACGCTCACTGTGACCCACAACTCGCCGACGGCCGGCACATCGGTTGTCTACAACCTGCAGGGCTTCGTCGCCGCGAGCCCGCGCATCGGCATCACGACCACGCCGACGATCATCGGCGGTCGCGTCTCGCCGCCGGCGTTCGCGAGCCAGGTGGTCGGCACGACGAGCTCGCTGTGGAACGAGTTTCTGGTCTCGAACAGCGGTACCACCAACGGGCTCGACATCACTGCGGTGACCAACAGCAACCCGACCGAGTTCGCACTGACCGAAAACTGCGTGGCGGCGCCACCGCTCGCGATGTTGTCCGGCGGGGTGCCGACCTGCACGATCGGGCTGACCTTCAAGCCCTTGGCGGCACCGGCCGGCCTCGGCGAACGCTGCACGACCGTGACGATCCAGGCGTTTGAGAGCAGCAACGGCGATCAGGTTGTCCTGGTCTGCGGCACCGGCGTTCCGGTGCCGGTGCCCCAGATGGACGTGAGCCGCACGGCCATCCCGTTCGGCAACCGCTCGATCGGCGCGATCTATCTGCCTGAACCGCTGGTCATCACGAACCGAGCCACCGCGACGCTCGCGTTGCAGATCGGCGCGGTCGCGATCAGCGGAAGCGGCTTTGCGTTCGTGCCCGACGCGTCGAGCTGCGCGAGCACGTCGCTTGCGGCGGGGGCGAGCTGCACGCTGCAAGTCCAGTTCACGCCGGATCCGAACCCGCCTGACATTGCCTACTCGGCCAATCTGACACTCGCCAGCAACGACCCGACCACGCCGAATCTTGTCGTTCCCCTGACCGCGACGGCACGGGCCTTTGCAGTGCCCGTCCTGCAGTGGTCGGCGGGACCCACCACGCTGACCTTCCCCGATCTCGTGATCGCGGGCCAGGAAGCTGCCGTGGTGCTGACGCGCCGGCTCACCAACACCGGGCCCGGCGCTGTCGATGTGCCGGCGGTGCGGCTGGTCGGCGCCGATGCGTCGAACTTCGCGATCAGCAGCTGTCCGACCACGCTGTACGACAGCGAATTCTGCGATGTCACGCTTCGCTTCCTGCCCGGCAGCGGTGGACAGAAGACCGCGCAGATCGAGGTCCTCACGGTCAACGGCGTCGCGCCCACGATGCTGACCGTGCAGGGCCAGGGCGTCGGCGGCAGCTCGCCGTTCCTGACTGTTTCGAGCAACGCGCTGACCTTCGGCGGCGTACGCGTCGGCGCGCGGTCCGAACCGCTCGAGCTGCGCCTTGCCGCGGCCGGCGACGGTGTGCTGCGCGTCACTGGCATCACGGCCGATGCGCCGTTCAGCGTGGTCTTGCAGACCTGCCCGGCGCTGCCGTTCACGCTTCCGCTCGGCAGCGAGTGCCGCATCACCGTGATGTTCGAGCCGACCAGCGCGAGTGCCACATCGGGCAAGTTGAGCATCGCGACCGACACCGGGGCGCGCCCGGTCGAGGTCAGCCTCGACGGCGTCGGTCAGCAACAGGCCGACGTGTCGGGCGGCGGCTGCGCGCTCGCGAACGACGATCCACGCACCGACCCGACGCTGTGGCTGCTCGTGCTGCTTGCGGCGGCGGTGTTGTGGCGGCGGTTGGCACATCGAAGAAACGGGCGCAACCGATGACGACAAACAACAAACTGCGACGGATCGCCGTGGCATTCGGCCTCGCATGCGCGGCCTGCGTCGCGCACGCCCAGGCCGACTACTCGGTCTATGGCGTGGCCGACTTCTCGTACGGCCGCTTCGAGCCGAGCGGCTTCGAGGCGCTGCATCGCTTCAACAGCAACTCGCTGACTGCGAGCTTCGTCGGTGTCAATGCGAGCTACGGTTTCGACGGTGGCTGGAAGCCCGGCATCACGCTGGAAACATTCGTGCGCTTCCAGGACTTCAAGACCGGACGCAACGACAACGACCCGGCGCTGTCGCGCAAGGCCTTCGCCTCGCTCGCGAGCAACTACGGCACCCTCAGCGTCGGGCGGCTGCAGACCTTGCTGTTCGACACCACGACGCGCTTCAACGCGATGGGCAATTCGGTCGCGTTCTCGCCGGCGATGCGCCACATTTTCGCGAGCGGCAATCTCGAAGGCGTGCAGCGCGATTTCTACTGGAACCGTGCCGCGGGGTATGTCTCGCCGAACTGGGAAGGCGTGACCGGCAGTGTGATGTACGGGCTCGGCCCGAACGACCAGCGCAGCGATCTCGCCGGCGCGAACATCGTCGTCTCGCGCGGCCTGCTCGCCGCCGCGCTGTCGATGCAGCGCGTGCATCTGAACGATGGCATCAACGATCCGACCAAGGAAACAACCTGGCAGGTCGGCGCCACCTACAACTTCGGCTGGGCACGCTTGTTCGGCCTTTACACGCACACCGACGACAGCGGGCTCGAGGTGCGGAGCAACATCTATTCGGGCGGCGCCAGCGTGCCGCTCGGGCCCGGCACGTTCCAACTTCAGGCCGGCTTCACCAAAGCCACAGGGCCGGCGGTAGATCGAAAGCACACGTCGATCAGCGGGGCCTATCTGTATGCCTACGACAGTGTGACCGACATCTACGTCGTCGGCATGAACGACCGTGTTCGTGGGCAAACTGAAGGCGTGTCGGTTGCGATCGGCGCTCGTTACCGCTTTTAGCGAGGCGGTCGGTGAGCCATCTCGCCGATCTTCGTGGACACAGATTCCTGGTCCTGGCGCTGCTCGTTGGACCGCTGGCCAGTTCAGGATTGCACGTCGCGACGCATCTCGGCGCAGTGGAAATTCCGCACCCGAATCTTGATTGGGCGACACTGGTCAACTTGCTGCTTCTAGCGCCCGTGCTGGAAGAACTGGTCTTTCGCGGTGGCGTCCAGGAGGCGTTGGATCGAACGCCATTCGGTCGACTGTATTTGGCAGGTGGCGTGAGCGTCGGCAACGTATTGGCAAGCGCTCTCTTTTCGGTGGCGCATTTGCTGGTCGATCCGCCATGGCTGGCCGCCAGCGTCTTCTTCCCGTCGCTGGTGTTCGGGCGCCTCAAGCAGGTGTATCCGTCGCTGCTGCCGGCGATGCTTGTCCATACTTGGTACAACGTCTGCTACTTGGCCGCTGGCTGACCCTGTCCCAGTAATCAGGACCAATTGGTTTACACCGACATGATTGAAGGCCTGCAAGGGCCACTTCATTTGTGTAGGGAAGCCTTGCACCGTCGCCGGCATCAGCCATCCGGCGAGCGAACCCGCAGTCGGCGCCAGCGATCGTCGCGCTCCCTGTCGCTTCAGATGTGCTGCCAGGCCAGGACCCCCAACACGACGCCCAGCCCGCTCAGTGCGAACACGCCGTACTCGAGCCACTTGCGGCGCGTCAGCAGCGCGATCGCGGCCATCGCGATGGCGATCTGCAGCGCGGTCGTCGCCTGGGCCCAGCGGTGGTGCTGGTGCATCTGCTCCTCGCTTCGTCGGTCCCAGTCCTTCGACTCGTCCTCGAGCTTCTTGGCGTCGTTCTGGATGGCCGCCTTCTCGCCCTGGTAGCGCTTGAGCTGCTCGGCATAGACGGGCCGCCGCTCGGCCGGCGCGAGGTCGAGCGCGAGCTCGGCCAGGTTCTGCTTGTTGCTCTTGGACTGGTAGTAGGCCCACTGGTCCGCAGCCTCGGTCTTCTTGATCGCGGCGTTGTTCTTGTAAATGCCGGCGTCGGCCTGAGTCAAACCGCCCATGTACGAGAACATCGCCCCGACCGTCGCGATAATCGCGGTGGCCACCGCGAGCTGGCCCGCCAACCCTTTTGGGTCGTGCTCCGCGGCATGCTCGAGTTCGTGATCGTGCAGGCCGTGCACATGGAATCCACCTTCCGACATGTCAATCTCCTTCAGAGTTCTTGTAAGTGGCGAAGCTGTAGCCGATGCCGTTCGTGTCGACGTGCAACTCGCGCGCGACGGCCTGGAAGAGAGCGCGATCCCAGGTCGGAAAGAACCGGTCGCCGGGCAGCTCGGCGTCGATCTCGGTCAGCACCTGATCATCGGCGCGCGGCAGTGCGAGTGCGTAGATCTCGGCGCCGCCGATCACGAAGGCCCTGGTGCTGCCCTCGAGCAGCGCCAGCGCGTGCTCGAGCGAGTCGACCTCCTCGGCGCCCTCGGCGCGCCAGAACGCATTGCGCGTGATCACGACGTTGCGCCGACCCGGCAAGGGCCGAAAGCGCGGCGGCAGCGAATCCCAGGCCTTGCGGCCCATGATCACCGGGCAGCCCAGCGTGACGCGCCGGAAATACTTCAGGTCCTCGACTTCATGCCACACCAGCGCGTTGTTGCGACCGATCGCGCCGTTGCGCGCGACGGCGTCGATCAGGCTCAGGGCGAGGCGGCTCATGGGGCGCAATTGTCGCAGGCGCGCACCTCGGCGAGCAGGCGCTCGTGTTCGTCGCCTGCGGGTGCTGGGTGCGTCAGCGCTTGGTCGTCGGCGCGGGACTTGGCTTCGCGCATTCGGGGGTGGCGTTCACGTGCCTGAGGTAGGCGATCAGGTCGCCGCGGTTCTTGGCATCGGGAACGCCATCGTAGATCATCGGGTGGCCGGGACGGCGTTCAACGGTGAGCTCAGGAATCGGTCGAGCGACTTGGCGTTCCAGACGATGCGCGAACGCTTCATCGCCGGCGAGCAGCTGAAGTTCGGCACGTTGCCGGCCAGGCGTCCGAACAGGCCGCAGTGATGCGGCCCGACGCGATCGAATGCGAGCGTGGCAGGCCAGGCAGCGTGCGTAGACCTCTCACCGCGTACGACATCCTGCCGTCCAGCGCGTCGGGCGGGGCTCTGCTGTCCATCTGCCGTCCAAGCTCCATGAGCGAACCAGTGTGATCGTCACGACCAATCTGAGCTTCAGCGAGTGGCCCGGTCGCATCGATCACTACCTTCGACACCGATGACGAAGCCGTGCGCCTTGCGAACGACACCGACTTCGGTCTAGGCGCCGCTGGCCGTTGACTCGAACTCGATTCCGCCGATGTACTTGAACATGAAATTGTAGATGGCACAGCCAACCACGACCATGACGTAGCCCATGACAAGATACATCAGCGGCGCAAGCAAGAGGAAGGTCACCGGTGGCCGAGCTTGCTCAGGCGCTGAGGCGAACATGAACAGAAAAAGTGGAATGAGGAAGATCAGCGAACTCACCGCCATGAGCACAGCGAAGACCTTCGCATTTTGATGTGGGGACAACCGCTCGACTTGCTGTTTCATGGGACGGCGCCTCCCCGCGCCAGAATTGAATCGGCATCGGTGCCGGTGCCAAGCGCGCAGGCATGTACTCTATCTACGCAGCTTTCATCGCGCCTGCGCGAATCGAGTTCGGACGCGCGGCCGCGAGTTACACCCAGCCCGCCCGTCTGAAACGCCACCACATGTAGGCGCCGCTGCCGAAGATCAGCGCCAGCGCCATCGGATAACCCCAGGTCAGCTTCAGCTCAGGCATGTGCTCGAAGTTCATGCCCCAGATGCCGGCGAAGGCCGTAGCCACGGCGAAGATCGCGGCCCAGGCCGCCAGCCGCTTGGTCACTTCGCTCTCCTCGATCGTGACGAGCGACAGGTTTACCGTGATCGCGGTGGTGATGGTCTCGCGAATGGTGTCGAGTGCCGCTTCGATGAGCGCCAAGTGGTCGCCGATGTCGCGATAGTAGGGCTGCAGACCCCGGCACACGGTGGGCACGCGCTCACCGTGAAACTTGCCGGCGAACTGCAGCATCGAGCCGACGGCGTGCTCGAGCACGAGAGCCTTTCTTTTGAGCGCGTACAGGCGCTGGAGGTTGGAGCGCGCGGCGCCTGGAACAAAGATGTGTTCCTCGATGCTCTCGAGGTCGACCTGCAGGTGCTCGAGGACCGGGACATAGCGGTCGACCACCTCGTCCATCAGCGCGTAGACGACATAGCCGGCCCCCGTGCCGAGCAGCTTGGGGTCGCGCTCGCAGCGGTCGCGTACGCTCTCGAACGACTGCTTGCTTCGGCTGCGCACGGTGATCACATAGCCAGGGCCGGCGAGGATTGCGAGTTGCCCCTGGCCGAGTGCGTCGCCGGAGGCCCGCATCAACTGCATCACGACGAACAGGTCGTCGTCGTACTCATCGAGCTTGGGTCGCCGGTGGTCGCAGGCAGCGTCCTGCGTTGCCAGCGGGTGCAGGTCGAACCTGCGCCGCAGTTCTTCGAGATCATCGGGCCCCGGGTCGCGCAGTTCCAACCATACCAGATGACCGGGATGGCCCAGGTACTTGCCAACGTCTGTCAGCGGCACATCTCCGACTCGGACACCATCACGATAAGCGACACCGTTCATCAGCATGCTCTTGCTCCTTGGTCAAGGTTCGGGGCCCGCGCACGAAGAGGTTTCAGACAGATGAACTTACGACCTCGATGCCCGTGGGTTGGCGCTGCACCCCAATCGTCGTGAAAAGCACCGTGCACGAGTCGGCGCGCTTGTTGCGCCAGCCGAGCCTTGCACCGTCTTGAACGAAGGTGTCGCCTGCGCGAAACCGATCCGCCTCGGTCATGCTTGCGGCGCGCAGGAGAAGAATCTCATCCGGCACTTTCGGAAACGTATGGCGACCAAGAGCTGTATCCGAAAGCATGCCGGGGCCGGAACCGATGATTCGCTCGCCGTCTCGGGCGGTGAGCACCGTTTCAATGTGCAGGTCAATGGCGGCAGCTTCTTCCGGCAGTGGCGAAATCTGCAGATTCTCGCTAAGGCGACCCTCTTCTGCGATGGCGCTCATCTGGATTCCATGAATGACTTTTGCAGTCTCTAGTGTAGTGTTGCATTCTGTTTAGAACTTAAGCGGCTATTCGCGCGGATGACCTTCTGCAAGATGTCGGCAGCGCTCTTGGTCCAGATGAACGGTTTGGGCTTGGTGTTGTGATGGGCGACGTACTCATCAATGGCGGCGACCAACTCCGCCACGCTGGTGAACACGCCACGACGCAGCCGATTGACGGTGATGTCGCGGAAGAAGCGCTCGACCATGTT
>JANXZN010000144.1 GCA_025355545.1 Rhizobacter sp. | reverse complement strand
CCGCTGGCCTGCGACGACTTCGGCCGGGCCGAGGATGCCGGCGGCGTCGACGAGGTCACACGCGACTGTTTCCTCGAGGCGATGAGCGGCGCGCTCGAGGCGGTCGGCTTTCGCACCGAGACCGGCTTCGACGGCCTCGAGGCGCGCGGCACGCTGTGGGGCGGCAACCTGTGCGTCGTCAACTCGATGCTCGGCACCCGGTACTTCCCGCGCATCAAGGGCGGCGTGCTGTTCCTGGAAGACGTCAACGAGCACCCGTACCGGGTCGAGCGCAACCTGCTGCAGCTGCACCAGGCCGGTGTGCTCGACGCCCAGAAGGCGATCGTGCTGGGCCAGTTCAGTACCTGGCGCAAGGCGCCGCACGACCGCGGTTTTTCGCTGAAGACCGTGGTGCAACACCTGCGCGCGCTGACGAAGACGCCGATCCTGACCGGCCTGCCGTTCGGCCACGTGCCGACCAAGGTGACGCTGCCGGTGGGCGCCCGCGTGACGCTGCTGGTGCAGGGCCGCGACGCGCTGATCGGCTGGGATCACCAACATGCCGGCGGGGTGCGCCATGACCATGTTCACGACCATGCCGAGCACGGCTGAGGCGGGCGTGGCCGCCACCGTACAATCCGCCGCTGCCTCGCGTTGACCCGGCCACAAGCCGGCGCTCACCGCGGGCACGTTGCTTTTGGGGTTCGGCGCGCAAGCCTGCGTCGTGTCTGCGAAGAAGGGAAGATCGGCATGCGCGGTGGAGGACGAAGTGCGCCAGGAGCGATGCTGCGGAGCGCGCGTGAATGGCCGGTGCTGGTCGCGCTCGGCCTGGCGACCCTTCTCGCCGGCTGCGACAACAGCCCGAACCCGCTCGGCAGCGAATCGACCAACACCTTGTTCGTCGCGTTCCAGGAACGCTCGCCACGCCACCTCGACCCGACCGCCTCGTACGCGCTCGACGAGGTGAAGTTCATGTTCGCGGTCTACGAGCCGCCCTACGCGTACCACTACTTGAAGCGGCCCTACGAGGTGGTGCCGAAGTCGGCACTCGAAATCGCCACGCCGCAGTACCTCGACAAGGACGGCAGGCCGCTGCCCGCCGATGCGCCCGGCGAGCTGGTCGCCGAGAGCGACTACGACGTTCATATCAAGCCGGGCATCCTGTACGCGCCGCACCCGGCGTTCGCGAAGGATGCGAACGGCGAGTACCTCTACCACGCGCTGACGGCCGCGCAGACGCGCGACAAGCACACGCCGCTGGACTTCGCGCAGACCGGCACGCGCGAGCTGGTCGCCGACGACTTCGTGTATGCGCTGAAGCGCCACGCGACGCCGCGCATCGAGGCGCCGATCTACGGCATCTTCTCCGAGTACGTGATCGGCCTGAAGGACTACGGCGCGCTGATCCGCGCGGAAGACAAGAAGCTGCGCCAGGGCCTGGACCCGGCGGCGCTGGACAAGCCGTTCCTCGACTTCCGCAAGTACCCGCTGGCCGGGGCGGTCGCGCTCGACAAATACAGCTACCGCATCCGCATCAAGGGCAAGTACCCGCAGTGGAAGTACTGGATGACGCTGACCTTCACGGCGCCGATTCCGTGGGAAGCCGACAAGTTCTATGCCCGACCCGGCATGGCGAAGAACAGCCTGAAGCTGGACGTGTGGCCGGTCGGCACCGGCCCGTTCATGGCGGTCGAGTACGACGCCGATCGCCGCCACGTGCTGGTGCGCAACCCGAACTACCACGGCGCCACCTACCCGTGCGAGGGCGCACCCGGCGACAAGGAAGCGGGCCTGCTCGACGACTGCGGCAAGCCATTGCCGTTCCTCGACAAGCTGGTGTTCAACACCGAGAAGGACAAGACGCCGCTGCGCTCCAAGTTCACGCAGGGCTTTCTGGATGTGCCCGAGATCGAGCGCAACGACTGGGGCCCCGATTTCCTCGCCGACGCCAACGATTCCGACGAGGTGCGCAAGCGCTTCGAGGAGCGCGGCATGCGCTTCCCGAAGAGCATCGAGCCGCAGAACTGGTACCTGGGCTTCAACTGGCTGGACCCGGTCGTCGGCAGGGGCGACACGCCCGAGCAGCAGCAGAAGAACCGCAAGCTGCGCTACGCACTGAGCATCGCGATCGACTGGGAAGAGGGCTACGGCCGCGTCTTCACGCAAAAGGCCGGCGAGGCGGCGATGGGCCCGTTGCCGGGCGGCGTGTTCGGCTCGCACCACGGCAGCAAGGACGACATCAACCCGGTCACGCACAAGCTCGTGGCCGGCAAGGTCGTGCGCCGCTCGATCGCCGAGGCGAAGCAACTGCTCGCCGAGGCCGGCTACCCCGACGGGCGCGACGCCAGGACCGGCAAGCCGCTGGTGCTGAACTACGACTACCAGCGCGTGCCGACACCGGAATACCGCGCCGAGCTCGACTGGATGGCCAAGCAGTTCGCCAAGCTCAATGTCCAGCTGGAGATACGCGCGACCGACTACAACCAGTTCCAGGAAAAGATGCTGAAGGGCAAGCAGCAGATCTTCTGGTGGGGCTGGTTCGCCGACTACCCCGACGCCGAGAATTTCCTGTTCCTGTTCTACGGCCCGAACTCGAAGGCCAAGGCCGAGGGCGAGAACACCGCGAACTACGAGAATCCGGAGTACGACCGTCTGTACAAGCAACTCGCGCTGCTCGACGACGGCCCGGAAAAGCAGAAGCTGATCGACACGATGGTCGACATCCTGCGCCGCGACGCGCCATGGTCGTTCGGCTACTTCCCGTATTCGGCCGGCGCCTACCAGCGCTGGCTCGGCGACGCGAAGTACGGCCTGTTCACCAATGACCGGGCGCTGTACTACAAGGTCGACGCGCCGCTGCGCGCGCGCTTGCAGGCCGAGTGGAACAAGCCCCATGCGTGGCCGCTGCTGCTGATCGCGCTCGCCACGTTGCTGCTGGCAGGAATCGCGCTCCGCGGCTTCCGGGCGCGCGAGCGCATGACGGCGCTGGCGCCGCCGACGGCAGCTGCCGTCGACGCGAAGGCCGGTGCCTGACGATGCTCAACTACGTCGTCCGCCGCTGCTTCTACGGCGCGCTGGTGCTGATCGGGGTCAACCTCGTCACCTTCATGCTGTTCTTCACCGTCAACACGCCGGACGACATGGCACGCCTGAACATCGGCGGCAAGCGCGTCACGCACGAGCAGATCCAGAAGTGGAAGGTCGAGCGCGGCTACGACAAGCCGCTGTACTGGAACGCCACGGCCGAGGGCACGCGCAAGGCCGTCGATACGGTGTTCTGGGACCGCTCGGTCTCGCTGATGGCGCTGGACTTCGGGCGCTCCGATTCGACCAGCGCGACTGACATCGGCCACGAGATCGGCCACCGCATGCTGATCAGCCTGCAGCTCGCGGTGCCGATCTTCGTGCTGCAGATCGTCGTCAGCGTCGCGTTCGCGCTGTTGCTGGTGTTCTTCAAGCATTCGCCGATTGATTTCTGGGGCGTGGTCGCCTGCGTGCTGATGCTCTCGATCAGTGCGCTGTTCTACGTCATCGTCGGCCAGTTCCTGTTCTCGCGCGTGTTCCACCTGGTGCCGATCTCGGGCTTCGAATCGGGCTGGGACGCGGCGCGTTTCCTGATCCTGCCGGTGATGCTGTCGCTGCTGTCGCGGCTCGGCAGCGAGGGGCGGCTGTACCGCGCGATGTTCCTCGAGGAACTCGGCCGCGACTACGTGCGCACCGCGCGCGCCAAGGGCCTCTCCGAGCCCAAGGTGCTGTTCGGCCATGTGCTGCGCAACGCGCTGATCCCGATCCTGACCAGCGCCGGCAGCTATCTGCCGTATGTGTTTCTCGGCAGCCTGGTGTTCGAGAGCTTCTTCGGCATCCCGGGCCTGGGCTCGTATGTGATCGAGGCGATCACCGGCCAAGACTTCGCGATCGTGCGCTCGATGGTCTTCGTCGGTTCGATGATCTACATCGCCAGCTACATCGTTATCGACGTGGCCTACACCTGGGTGGACCCGCGCGTCCGCCTGGCCTGAAACGGGGCTTCTGCGGCCATGCCCAAGATCGTCTTGTTGTGGTCGGATACCGTCGTGCTCGCCACGCTGGCGCTGCTCGTGCTCTACGCCATTCGCATCCGCGCCAGCGCGAATCTGCGCGCGACCTGGCTGAAGGTGCTGCGCGACCGCGCCGCGATCTGCTCGGCCGTGGTGCTGGTGCTGTTCTTCGCGATCGCGGTGGTCGACAGCCTGCACTTCCGCCGCGCCCTGGCCGACGCGCCCAGCGCCGGTGCGCAGCAGCGCCAGGCCTACGGCACGCGCACCGAGTCGCTGCTCGACGTGCTGCTGGCGCGTCAGCTCGAAGGGCGCGAGACCTCGTACTCGGCGCCGCTGGCGATCCGCGGCTTCACCAAGGATTCGGTCGACATGAACGGCCGGATCGAGCGCATTTACCCGCGCCTGGCGCATGGCGGCGAGCAACTGCAGGACGAATCGCAGCGGCTGCCCGATGTGCTGCAACGCGCCGCGACCGGGCTACTTCTGGGCGCGCTGGCGGCGCTGCTCGTCGCGCTGGGCATCGCGTTCACGGTCGCGCGCGTGCATCGCGAGCGCCTGGGCACGGCCTGGCGCGCGCTGCTGCACAACCAGACCGAGCTGCCGTGGCGCGCCGTCGTCGTGACGGTGCTGGCGCTGTGTGCGCTGTTCGGGCCGCTGCTCGCGCTGGCGCAGCACTACCACGTGTTCGGCACCGACCGCACCGGCAACGACGTGTTCTACCAGGCGCTGAAGAGCGTGCGCACCGCGTTCGTGATCGGCACCTTGTCGACGATCGCGACGCTGCCGCTGGCGGTCGGCCTCGGCATCGTCTCGGGCTACCTGCGCGGCTGGGTCGACGAGGTCGTGCAATACCTGTACACCTTGCTGTCGTCGATCCCGAACGTGCTGCTGATCGCGGCCTGCGTGCTGATGATGCAGGTCTTCATCGACACCCACCCGGATTTGTTCGAGACCGGCGCCGAGCGTGCCGACCTGCGGCTGTTCCTGCTGTGCGTGATCCTGGGCCTGACGGGCTGGGCCACGCTGTGCCGGCTGCTGCGCGCCGAGACGATGAAGCTGTCGCAGCTCGAATACGTGCAGGCCGCCACCGCGTTCGGCGTGCGCTCGGCGCGCATCATGATGCGCCACATCTTCCCGAACGTGGTGCACCTGATCATCATCACGACGGTGCTCGATTTCTCGGCGCTGATCCTCTACGAGGCGGTGCTGTCGTACGTGGGTGTCGGGGTCGATCCGTCGATGAACAGCTTCGGCAACATGATCAACCTGGCGCGCACCGAGATGAGCCGCGACCCGCTGGTCTGGTGGTCGTTCGCCGCGGCGTTCGGCTTCATGGTCACGCTGGTTCTGGCGGCCAACCTGTTCGCCGACGGCGTGCGCGACGCGTTCGACCCGCGGGCGCGCAGCTTCCGCCCGAAGCTGCGGCGCAGCGCCGCATGAGAGCGCACGCGTGCTGAACGTCCGCGACCTGAAGGTGGCGCTCGACGCCGATGCCGGGCTGGTGAAGGCGATCGACGGCCTGACGCTGGCGATCCGCCGCGGCGAGACCTTCGCACTGGTCGGCGAATCGGGCTGCGGCAAGAGCATGACGGCGCTGGCGCTGATGCGCCTGCTGCCGGACAACGGCAAGGTCACGAACGGTCATGTGCTGCTCGAAGGCGAAGACGTGCTGGCGCTGCCCGAATCGGGCATGCGCGCGGTGCGCGGCGGGCGCATCGGCATGATTTTCCAGGAGCCGTCGACGAGCCTGAACCCGGTGATGCGTGTCGGCGAGCAGATCGTCGAGGCGATCGAGGCGCACACCGCGCTGCGCGGTGCCGCGGCGCGCGCCAAGGCGATCGAGTGGCTGGCCAAGGTCGGCATCCCCGAGCCCGAGCGGCGCTTCGAAGAGTACCCGTTCCGCCTGTCCGGCGGCCAGAAGCAGCGCGTGATGATCGCGATGACCCTGGCCGCAGAGCCCGACTTCCTGATCGCCGACGAGCCGACGACGGCGCTCGACGTGACGATCCAGGCGCAGATCCTCGAGCTGCTGAAGCGGCTGCAGAAAGAGCAGGGCATGGGCCTGCTGCTGATCACGCACGACCTCGCGGTGGTGGCCGGCATGGCCCAGCAGGTCGCGCTGATGTACGCCGGCCAGATCATCGAGGTGGCGCGTGCCGAGGCGTTCTTCGCCGCGCCCAAGCACCCCTACGCGCGGCTGCTGATGCTCGCCTTGCCCGACAGCGCGAAGCGCGGCGACATGCTGGCCGCGATCCCCGGCATGGTGCCGCCGTTGTGGCAGCCGTTCGACGGCTGTCGCTTCGCGCCGCGCTGCGACCGCGCGTTCGACGCCTGTGCGGGCACGCGCCCCGAACTGATCGCGAGCGGCGAGGGCGCGGTGCGCTGCCTGCTCTATCGCGACGGTGCGGTGCCCGATGCACCGGCCGGAAGCGGCGCCGAATCGGCCTTGTGTTTTGCCGCGCCGCCGGTCGCGCCGTCTTCGGCCGAACCCTTGCTCGACGTGCGCCACCTGAGCGTGCGCTTCCCGATCCGCCGCGGGCTGCTGCAACGCGCGGCGGGCGCGTTCGTCGCGGTCGACGACGTGTCGTTCACGATCGCGCGGGGCCAGACCCTCGCGCTGGTGGGCGAGTCGGGCTGCGGCAAGACGACCACCGGCAAGGCCGTCGTGCAACTGCTGCGGGCGCAGGCCGTGGCCGCCGGCGAGGCATGGTTCGGCGGACGCGATCTGTTCGCGCTCGACGGCGCCGCGCTGCACGATGCGCGGCGCCAGGTGCAGATCATCTTCCAGGACCCGTTCGCGTCGCTGAACCCGCGCATGCGCGTGCTCGACATCCTCGAGGAAGGCCTGCAGGCCCTGCGGCCCGACATGAACGGCGCGGCGCGGCGCGCCAGCCTCGAGCGCCTGGTCGACCAGGTCGGGCTGCGGCGCGACGCACTGCAGCGCTATCCGCACGAGTTTTCCGGCGGCCAGCGCCAGCGCATCGCGATCGCGCGCGCGCTTGCGGTGCAGCCGAAGCTGATCGTCTGCGACGAGCCGACCTCGGCGCTCGACGTGTCGGTGCAGGCGCAGATCCTCAACCTGCTCAAGACGCTGCAGCGCGAGCTGGGCGTGTCGTACCTGTTCATCACGCACAACATCGGCGTCGTCGAATACATCGCCGACGAAATCGCGGTGATGAACCGCGGCCGGATCGAGGAGGCGGGCGACGCACGCACGGTGCTGGAGCATCCGCGCAGCGAATACACCCGGACCCTGCTCGCGGCCGTGCCGAGAATTCAGGCGGGGATCTCAGCAAACGTCGGCCGCTGATGGGCGCAGCCTTGCCCTACCGAGGCGGCGTGCCTAGAATGGAGATACACATTGGTATCTACACGGTGCAGAAGATGGACTTGCAAATCTCAAAGTGGGGCAACAGCCTGGCGCTGCGGATTCCCGCGGAGGTCGCGCGCCAATTCGATCTACATGAAGGCGACAGGGTCGATGCGCGGCTGACGGCAGACGGGGCGCTGAGCCTTCGGCCGGGGAACTGGAAGCGCGCGACATTCGCGTGCGAGCTCGATGTGGCGCGTGAAGCCATGTCCATGGGAGCCTCGGTCATCGATGAACTGCGTGCTGGCGCGCGGTACTGATCGGTGATCTACGTCGACACGAGTGTGCTCGTCGCGCTGTTTGCGCGCGAGCTGCGCAGTCACGCTGTTGCACGCTGGTATGCAGGCACGAAGGCCGAGTTGGTTTCCGCGACCTGGTGCGTCACGGAATTTGCGAGCGCACTCGGCATCAAGCAGCGTACCGGTCAGGTGGATCATGAACAGGCGCTTGCCGCGTGGGAGCTATTCGGCCGTCTGGTGGCCAACGACTTGCGGCTGCTCACGCTGGGTCCGTCTGACTTTTACAGCGCCGCAATGATGACCCTCGATGCCGCGAGCGCACTGCGTGCCGGCGATGCGCTTCACCTTGCGTGCGCGATTCGGGCCGGTGTGAAAAGCATCGCGACGCTCGACGACGTGCTGAGCCGCAATGCCCAGCGTCTGAAGATCAAGCCCGTGGTGTTCCCATGAAGCGGCCGCCGAGGCTTGATCCAGCGACAGCGCTATAGTTGACCAACCCTGGCTAATGGAGTGCGGCGTGTCCCAAATCGTCAACATGCTGGATGCGAAGACATCCTTGTCCAAGCTCGTTCACGACCTTGAAACAGGTGGCGCGCAGGAGTTCATCATCGCGCGCAATGGCCGCCCAGCAGCCCGCCTCGTCCCCTTGCTCACCGTCCGTGCGGATCGAGGGCTGCGGATTGGGGTTGCCAAGGGGCGGTTCAAGGTTCCCGACGACATCGACAAGTTCGGACGCGAGCTTGCAAGTCTCTTCCAGGCGGGCTGATAGTGCGGGTTCTGCTCGATACACACATCGCACTCTGGGCGGTGGTCGGCAGCAGGCGGCTGGCGCCACGCGCGAAGGAGCTCATCCTTGCCGCCGATGAAGTGTTTGTCAGCGCCGCGTCGCTCTGGGAGATCGCCATCAAGCACGGGCTCGGCAGGGGCGACATGCCCGTATCCTCGGCGCAAGCCCACCAAGCCTTCGGCGACGCAGGCTACAGGATGCTCGACATTCGGCCGGAACACGCTCTTGCGGTAGAGCGGCTCGCCCCGATTCACAACGATCCGTTCGATCGCATGCTGATCGCTCAGGCGCTCGTCGAGCCCCTCACGCTGATCACGCGGGATGCGCTGGTCGCCAGCTACAGCCCCGCCATCGTGAAGGTCGCCTGAGTTCGCCTGCTCCCCTGTTGCTGGCATCCAACGTGTGACGTAAATCAGCTTAGGGAAATGCCCGCATCCGGGCATCGGAAGGCCGTCGCCCAGGCCGGCCCGGGAGTTTGCCATTCGGCCGGCAAGCCGCATGGATAAAGGCTCTCCGGCCGATGGGGGGTGAGCGGTTGCGGCCTCTTTTGCGAAGCTGGCAGATCGATAGATGATTACCCTAGGTCGAGTCCCTCAAACGTCTCTGTGACAATCGATTTACGCGTCTTCACAGACAGGCCATGACCCGTTCACAAAGCTGGTATGCGGCTTGCTTGAAGACTTGGTCTTTCGATCAACTTTCCTATCAGGAGTCCCCAGATGCTCAAGAGAACAACGCTGGCAAAGAGCCTGCTGCTTGCTTTCGGCGGAACGGCCGCCCTTTGCGGTGGCGCTGCGCTGGCGCAGCAAGCAACGCAGGAACTTCAACGCATAACGGTCACAGGGTCGAACATCAAGCGCACGGACACCGAGACGGCGTCGCCGGTCCAGGTTCTGACGCGTGACGACATCGAAAAGACCGGCAAGCAGTCGATCCAGGAAGTGTTGCGTGGCGTGACCGCCGACGGTCAGGGTTCGATCCCGACTTCGTTCTCGAATGGCTTCGCTTCGGGTTCTGCGGCAGTCTCGCTGCGCGGCCTTGGCGTCAACTCGACCCTGGTCCTCGTCAACGGCCGGCGCATGACGACGTATGGACTCGCAGATGACGGAACCCGCAACTTTGTTGATCTGAACTCTCTCCCGCTCGAAGCAGTGGAACGCATCGAAGTGCTGAAGGACGGTGCCTCGGCCGTTTACGGTGCGGACGCCGTGGGCGGCGTGGTCAACGTGATCCTGCGCTCGAACTACACCGGCGCATCCATCGGTGGCTCCTACGGTCAGACCAGCCACAGCGACGGCCAGACGACACGCGCCTTCGGCACACTCGGCTTCGGCAATATCGACACCGACAAGTACAACGTCTTCTTCAGCCTCGAAGCTTCTCAGCAGAAGAACATCTGGTCCAAGGACCGGGGGTTCCTCGGACAGAGCGACCTGACCTCGCGCGGGTACTACGACACCACCAACGGCGCTCCGCGGCTCTGGTTGGGTGTCACGTCCCCGTCGACCACTTCCCCATATGGAGTGGTCCGGAATCTGCCCAATGGCAGCGGCCCCCGGGTAAACGTGATTCAGTGCGCACCGGCCGACATCGATCCAAACACTCACGTCTGTCGTTACGACCCACTGGTCGAACAGGAGATACAGCCTGAAATCGACCGGCTCAATTTCTTTGGTCGGGGTACGTTGCAGTTCTCGCCCTCCCTCACCGCCTACGCGGAGCTAGGGATCTTCACCACCAAGTCGAAGGCCAACGGCACGCTGGGTGGCAACAACGACGGCGGCGTCTTCAAGCCGGGGGATCCCTTCAATCCGCTCATCACGCACGGCTTGATGACCCTCCCTGCCGGGCATCCCGACAATCCCACCCCTGGCACAGCCCGCACGCTTGCGTATCGACCCTTCGAATTGGGTGGGCGGGACCAGCAGACCGACAACACCGTGTTTCGCCTGGTTCAAGGTTTGCAAGGAAATGCGTTCGGTTGGGACTTTGACGTGGGCGCTTCCTACATCAAAAGCCGTTTGAAGAACGACAACACCGGCTACATCAACTACGACGTCATGCAGGCGGCGCTGAACAACGGGACCTATCGCATCAACCTGCCCAACACGACAGCGCCCAGCGTGCTGGCCGCGGTTTCGCCGACACTCTCGACCATCCCGACGAGCTCGATCAAGTCGATCGACTTCAAGGCGACGCGTTCGTTGATGGAACTCCCGGGCGGGCCGCTCGGTGTGGCGCTGGGCGGGGAAACGCGTTGGGAAGCCGCCAACAATCCTCCCGTGCCGGGCACCGACACCGGCGCCATTGTCGGGCTGGGCTATTCGGCATTCGCCGCAACGCGGAGGGTTTCTGCAGTCTACGGCGAATTGACCGCGCCCGTGGTCAAGTGGCTCGAACTCACTGGGGCGGCCCGCTACGACCACTATTCCGACTTCGGCGATTCGACGACGCCGAAATTGGGCTTCAAGCTCAAGCCGATCGATCAGTTCGCGGTGCGCGGTACCTATTCCGAAGCATTCCGCGCACCTGGCCCCGCCGAAACGGGCGGCTCCAGCTTCGGGTTCACCAGCGTCGGCATTCTGTCGCAGGGGAATCCGAACATTAAGCCGGAGACAGCCAAGAGCTACACGCTGGGCCTGATCGCCGAACCCTTCGCCGGCACCAGCGCCACGCTGGACTTCTGGAAGATCGATCGCAAGAACGAGATCGTGCAGGCTGACCCGGCATCGATCATCCCCGCCGGCACGCCGTTGACCGGCACCCCGCTGACGAGGATTCCCGGAGCGCAGCCGAACACGTTCATCTATTACGACTCGACCGGCGCGCTCTCGACAGTCACCGGGTTCTACCGGAACGCGGCGAAGACGAAGACCGATGGCGTGGATCTCGAGTTGCGCCACAAGATGAGCCTCGGCGAAGCGGGCAAGGTGACGGCGCAGCTGAACTGGACCCATGTCAACAAGTTCCAGCGCACCGACCCCGATGGCAACACGTTCGACTACGTCGGCACGCAAGGTCCGATCGTGTTGAGCGCGGGTGCGGGCACGCCGAAGGATCGTGCGTCTCTGTCGCTGGGCTGGGACCGCGGCCCGTGGGCGGTGACCGGCGTGTTGAACTACGTCGGTCCGCTAAAGATGATCGACCACAAGGGGGAGCAGGCCACCGACAACGGGGACGGTACCGTTACGGACAACACCAATGGGTTGGTCTTCAACTCCAACGGAAGTACGAACTGCGCCGTGTTCGATACGAGCGGCAACGCGTTCAACAACTGCCGGGTGCCGTCGTTCACGACGTTCGACCTCTTCACCAAGTGGACGCCGATCAAGAATCTGGACATCAATTTCTCGATCCAGAACGTCTTCGATCGCAAGGCGCCGTTCGATCCGTACCTCGTACTGACCTATGGCATCAACTACAACCAGACCTGGCATCAGTCTGGCGCGGTTGGCCGCTTCTTCACGGTGGGTGCGAAGTACACGTTCTAAGCGGGTTTGCTCACGCCGTGACGGCGTGGGAGCGAAGGGCGACCAAGGCAACTTGGTCGCCCTCTTTTCTTTGATGGCGCTCGGTCTTTGCGCCCATTTGTTGTGCGCTGCCGACGGCGAAAGTGGTTGCCCGGCGTCACCCCGCGTTGCTCCTCACGCGTCGCGAACGCTCCGAACCCGCGCGAATGCTCGCTTTGCGGGGGAATGGCAGGGAATGCGAATGCGCAGACAGCGCGGGGCCGGAGGAAATCCCTAGCCAGCACCGCTGTTGCATTCAATGACAATTCATCTACACGTCTTAGCAGACGAGTCATAACCCATTTACACAGTGGGCACGCGGCTTGCTGCGGGGCTTGGATTATCGATCAATCCTTCAGTGACTCTTTCGTAGGAGATTCCATGTTCAAAAAAACCCTGGTGGCGAGAGCTCTCGCCGCAGCGTTCGGCGCAGCGTCGCTGACGTTCGCCGTGGTACCGGTGGCGCATGCGCAGTCGAACGCGACCGGCACGATATTCGGCAGCGCGGAGG
>JANXZN010000068.1 GCA_025355545.1 Rhizobacter sp. | reverse complement strand
GTACTGCGGAGCAGTTCCCCTCGATCGACCGCTGGGCCGCCTTGGTGCGCTACATCTGCGACCGGATCGTCGGCGTCGGGCCGCCTTTACCGGTGCTGGTCGGTCCTACGCCGACCGGGTAACTCACGTTTTTAGGTTCATCGAAATCGCCCGGGAGGCGTCGATCTGTGCCGGACCCTGTAAGGCCTGCCTATTTCCAGCCTTGTCGACGTGCATTAGAGTCGGCCCGAAACATGCATCGGGTCGCTGACCTGGATGCACAACAACGTTGTCGGGAACCCCTGAATGCTGCCTTTCTTCGCCGATCTGGTGATGCGCACCGACGAAGCGCGTCGCGAATTCGAAACCAATGCGGTCGTGCTCGATGCCGTGGCCCACGGCATGACGATCGAGCGTTACCGCAAGCTGCTGCTCGAGCTGTACCACGTGGTCTGGCACTTCAACCCGGTCTGCGCCGCCGCGGCCAGCCGCGTGCCCGACGCGCAGCGCCAGGTGCGCTACTACCTCTACGACCACATGCACGAGGAATCGGGCCACGAGCAGTGGGTCATGAACGATCTCGAGGCGGTCGGCGTGGGCCACGCCGAGACGCAGGCCCACCAGCCCTCGGTCCACACCCTGGCGCTGAATGGCTACAACTACTGGAGCGCCGACCGGCGCCACCCCTGCGCGGTGCTGGGCATGATGTACACGCTCGAGGTCATTGCCTCGGTCTACGGTGGCACCTTCTCGTCAGCGATCCGCGAATCGCTGCTGCTGCAGGGCGACCGCGGCGTCTCGTTCATCAGCTCGCACGCGACCATGGACATGGACCACATGGTGACGCTGCGCAAGCTGTTGAACACGGTCGACGACGACGCGGCACGCGCAGCGATCGTCGAATCGACCCTGCTCAACTTCCACCACATCACCCGGGTGTTCGAGGCCGTATGAACCCAGAGCAAAAGTCGCGCCTGACGACGCTGATGACGCGCTCGTACAAGTACATTCGACTGGAGTGGAGCCCTGATCTGGCCGCGCTGCGCCTGCGTACGTGTGTGAAACCGATTCAGTGCTACAGCCTCGCCGCAATGGCGGAGCTTCAGCGCGTGTTGCAGGACATTTCCGAGAGTTCCGGCTTGGTGCGCCACTTCGTCCTGACTTCCGACGTAGATGGTGTCTTTAATTTTGGGGGCGACCTTTCGCTTTTCGTCCTCCTGATCCGTGCTCGGGATGTCGAATCCCTGCGAATGTACGGCCGACGATGTGTCGACTTGGTCTGGTGGATGGAGAACGCCTCGCAATTGGGCGTCCACACGGCCGTGCTTGTGCAGGGCGACACGTTGGGCGGCGGGCTCGAATCGGTGATGCCTTTCCACAAGGTCATCTTCGAGCGGAGCGCGCAGGCGGGATTTCCGGAAGTGCTCTTCAATTTGTTTCCGGGTATGGGCGCCTGGAACTTCACCATACGCAAGGCCGGGTATTCAATTGCCAACGAAATGATCCTTTCGGGCAAGCTTTACACGGCCGATCAACTGTATCGGCGCCACTTGGTCGACTTGGTTGTCGATGACGGTGACGGCGAAGCCGCCATCGAAGCCGTCATCCAGTCCGTCAATCCGCGATTGAGGGGCACGCTGGCCGCCTTAGAAGCTCGTCGGCTCGCGTCCCCTGTGACCTACGAATCGCTGATGACGATTGTCGACCTGTGGACCGAAACAGCGATTGGGCTGACCGACCGGGACCTGCGCCTGATGGAGCGACTGGCCCGCGCCCAGGTGCGCAAGGCAGGGGGCGCCAACGAGGGTGCAGTCGCCGAAATCAAGCAAATGGAACTCGACACCGCATGGGGTGAAGAGCGCACGGGTATCACCGAATGGGGCGCCTTTGCATGAGCCGATGAGCGATCGGGTCCTACAACCAGGATCTGAGCAACTCCTTGAGTTGTTCCCTGGTGTACGGCTTGGCGAGGTGGCCATCCATCCCCGCCTCACGTGATCGTTCGGCGTCCTCCTCAAAGGCGTCGGCCGTGAGTGCGAGCACGGGCACACGGGGCAGGCCAAGGCGTGCCTCGCGCTTTCGGAGTTCGCGCGTGGCGGCGTATCCATCCATCACCGGCATTTGGCAATCCATCAACACGACATCGACCGAATTCCGTGCAAGCTTTTCCAATGCGTCCATGCCGTCGATCGCCTCCAGTACGTTCAGACCCAGGGACTGCAGTACTTCTCGCGCGATCATTCGGTTCACGTCGTTGTCCTCGACCACCAACACGACGCCCATCAAGCTGGTGACGCCATCCAAGCCTCCGAGCGCCGAGTCCGCGGGCGCGGCATGGACGGATGCCGGGTCCCGTTCCAGCGCCAGTGAGAATCTGAAACGCGACCCGAATCCGGGCCGGCTCTTGACATCGATGTGTCCGCCCATCGCCTCGACGATGCGCTGACTGATGGCGAGGCCCAGACCCGTACCACCGCGGCGACGGCTGCGCGTGCCGTCGATCTGGTGAAACGGTTGGAAAAGTCCTTCGATCTCATCGGGCTCGATACCGATCCCCGAGTCACGCACTTCGAACAAGACGCAAGCGCGGGTGTCCGCTGCAGGTAGCGGCCCCAAACGCAGTAGAACTTCACCATGCTCGGTGAACTTGATAGCGTTGCCGACGAGGTTCAACAAGACCTGCTTCAAACGCTGTGCGTCGCCTATGACCCAGTTCTCGACTTCCGGATCGATCTCGAGCGAAAGCTGCAGGCCCTTGGCTTCCGCATTTCCGCGAAACAAGGAAATCACCGACAGGGCCATCACGTGCAACGACAGCGGAGCGTCTACCAAGGTGAGCTTGCCCGCTTCGATCTTGGAGTGATCAAGCACGTCGTTCAAGATTGCCATCAGCGACGCGCCTGACGACGAAGCGGTCCGAACAAGCCGACGCTGATCGGGATCGAGCGAAGAGCGACGCAAGAGTTCGAGCGCCCCCAACACGCCGTTCATTGGGGTTCGAATTTCATGACTCATCGTGGCCAGGAATTGCGACTTGGCAAGATTGGCCGATTCGGCGATTTCCTTCGATCGCTGCAGCGATGCAGTTGCCTCATCCGCTTCCTGCCCATGACGGATTGCGCGGGTCGCAGTAGCCTTGAACTCAGCCGAGGCGCGGTAGACCGTGAGACCGAAGATCAGCGACAGTGCGGCGACAGAAAGCGAGCGGACCGGTTCGCTCGTCAGGCTAACGACAACCAACGAGCCAACCTGGATGGTGGACAGGATTTCGAACGAACGCCCCACCAGAGTCATAAAAAATGCCGCGACAGTGATCGACCCCAGAACCATCCCAACGTAGGTGGTCCCCGCGGTGCCGAGCAACTCCGGATAGATCCCGAACGTGCCAATTGCCCACATGACGCCCGCCAACGCGGCATTCCCCTCGAGCTGGAGTTCGAGGTGGCGCAATCCTCGCTCGGAGAGATCTTCCGAGACAACATAGCGCTTGGAAATGAGCAGCCGCCAGATGGCGACTCCGGTCCCGACGACACCCGCTGCCGCTCCAGCAATGGGTCGACCGCTGCTGAAACCGAACAGCACGAGGACGACAACCGCAGCGAATTGCATCCACACGCTTCGCGCCGAGTTGTGCAATGCGAGCCGCAACAACTCCCGTTGTACAACCAACTCCGTTGACGCTTCACCTGTCATAGGCTGCGAGCATAACGTGCGGCTCTGGCCCACCTTGGGCCGGCATCTTCGCCTCGACACGGCCGTCAGCAAGGCCTCCGTCCGATGTCAGGCCAGGCGCCCGTGACACTGCTTGTACTTCTTGCCGCTGCCGCACGGGCACGGGTCGTTGCGGCCGACCTTGGGCACCGCCGCCGCGAGGGTGGCGAGATCGGATTCCTCGCCCCCATCCGACGACACGCTGCCGTCCTCGTTCGGGTGCGTGTAGGTGACGTTGCTGATGCGCTCGGCGCGCTCCTCGATCGCCTCGGCTGCCTGCGCGACCTCTTCCTGCGACTGGATGCGCACCGTCATCAGCACGCGCGTCACGTCCATCTTGACGACGTCGAGCAGCTGGCTGAAGAGCTCGAAGGCCTCGCGCTTGTACTCTTGCTTCGGGTTCTTCTGGGCGTAGCCGCGCAGGTGGATGCCCTGGCGCAGGTAGTCGAGCGCGGCCAGGTGCTCGCGCCAGTGCGAGTCGATCGACTGCAGCAGGATCATGCGCATGAACGGCGTGAACTGCTCCAGGCCGACGCGCTCGACCTTGGCGTCGAAGCCCGCGTCGGCCGCCTTCGTCACCTTCTCGACGATGTCTTCATCGGTAATGGAAGCACTCTTCTCGACCTCGGCCTTCAGGGGCAGTTCAACATGCCACTCCTCGCGCAGCACCTTCTCCAGCCCCGCCAGGTCCCATTGCTCCTCGACGCTGTCGGCGGGCACGAAGGTGCGCACCACGTCGTTCATCGTGCTCTGGCGCAGGTTCGCGATCTGCGCCGCGAGACTGCTCGCCTCGAGGATGTCGTTGCGCTGCTGGTAGATCACCTTGCGCTGGTCGTTGCTCACGTCGTCGTATTCGAGCAATTGCTTGCGCACGTCGAAGTTGCGCGCCTCGACCTTGCGCTGCGCGCTCTCGATGCTGCGCGTGACGATGCCGGCCTCGATCGCCTCGCCGTCGGGCATCTTGAGCCGCTCCATGATCGCGCGCACGCGGTCGCCGGCGAAGATGCGCATCAGCGAGTCGTCGAGCGAGAGGTAGAAGCGCGACGAGCCCGGGTCGCCTTGGCGGCCCGAGCGGCCGCGCAGCTGGTTGTCGATGCGGCGCGATTCGTGGCGCTCGGTCGCGATGATGCGCAGCCCGCCTTGCACCTTGACGCTGTCGTGCAGGCCCTGCCACTCGTCGTGCAGCTGCTTCGCGCGCGCGGCCTTGTCGCCCACGGTGACGGTCTCGTCGGCCTCGAAGGCCTTGATCTGGTTCTCGACATTGCCGCCGAGCACGATGTCGGTGCCGCGGCCGGCCATGTTGGTGGCGATCGTGATCACGCCGGGCCGCCCGGCCTGCGCGACGATCTCGGCCTCGCGCGCGTGCTGCTTGGCGTTGAGCACGTTGTGCGGCAGTTTCGCGGTTTGCAGCAGCCCCGAGATCAGCTCGGAGTTCTCGATCGAGGTCGTGCCCACTAGCACCGGCTGGCCACGCTCGTGGCAGTCGCGAATGTCGAGGGTGACCGCCTCGAACTTTTCGCGCGTGGTCTTGTAGACGAGGTCGAGTTCGTCCCTGCGGATGGTGGGTTTGTTGGGCGGGATCACCACGGTCTCCAAGCCGTAGATTTCCTGGAACTCGTAGGCTTCGGTGTCGGCCGTGCCGGTCATGCCCGCGAGCTTGCCGTACATGCGGAAGTAGTTCTGGAACGTGATCGACGCGAGCGTCTGGTTCTCGCTCTGGATCTGCACGCCCTCTTTCGCCTCGACGGCCTGGTGCAGGCCGTCGGACCAGCGCCGGCCCGTCATCAGCCGGCCGGTGAATTCATCGACGATGATGACCTCGCCGTCCTGCACCACATAGTGCTGGTCCCGGTTGTACAGGTGCTTGGCGCGCAGCGCGGCGTACACGTGGTGCATCAAGGTGATGTTGGCCGGGTCGTAGAGGCTCGCGCCCTCGGCCAGCAGCCCGGCTTCGCCGAGAATGCGCTCGGCGTTCTCGTGGCCGTCTTCGGTCAGGAACACCTGGTGGCTCTTCTCGTCGACGGTGAAGTCGCCCGGCTCGATCACGCCCTCGCCGGTGCGCAGATCGAGTTCGCCGATCTGCTTCTTCAGCTGCGGCACGACGGCGTTGATGCGCACGTACATCTCGGTGTGGTCTTCGGCCTGGCCGCTGATGATCAGCGGCGTGCGCGCTTCGTCGATCAGGATCGAGTCGACCTCGTCGACGATCGCATACGACAGGCCGCGCGCGACGCGGTCGGCCACGTCCTGAACCATGTTGTCGCGCAGGTAGTCGAAGCCGAACTCGTTGTTGGTGCCGTAGGTCACGTCGGCGGCGTAGGCGGCCTGCTTCTCCTCGCGGCTGAGCTGCGCGAGATTCACGCCGACCGTCAGGCCGAGGAAGGTGTACAGGCGCCCCATCCATTCGGCGTCACGCTGCGCAAGGTAGTCGTTCACCGTGACGAGGTGAACGCCCTTGCCGGCGATGGCGTTCAGGTAGACCGGCAAGGTCGCCATCAGCGTCTTGCCTTCGCCGGTGCGCATTTCGGCGATCTTGCCGTTGTGCAACACCATCCCGCCGATCAGCTGCACATCGAAGTGGCGCATCTTCAGCACGCGCTTGCTGCCTTCACGCACGACCGCGAAGGTCTCGGGCAGCAGCTTGTCGAGCGTCTCGCCAGCTTTGAAGCGCTGCCGGAACTCGTCCGTCTTGGTCTTCAGCGCCGCGTCGTCGAGCTCCTCGAACTGCGACTCCAGCACATTGACCTGGGTCACGACCTGCCGGTACTGCTTCAGCAGGCGGTCATTGCGGCTACCGAAAATCGAAGTGAGAAGCTTGGGCAACATGCGGCGTCAGGGGTTGGGAACGGGGAATCGCTCAGGCCGATCGAACTGGATCGGGGTCGAACGGGTCGGCGCGAGCTCAGGGGCGGCGCGAAACGCTGGAGGTGCGGCCACGCGCGCCGCAAATCAAGGTTTCCCTGGTGAGTCGGCGCAGCCAAAGCTGCGAATTTTAACATTCATGCCCGGATTCGCCTGGCCGGCGGCGCCGGCCAGGAACTGGCTGGGTCCGCGGCCCGCCGTCGACCGGTGCTGCGCTGATCGGCCTCGATGTCGAGCAACTCGACGATGCCGCCAGCGGTTCGAGCGAGAGCGCCGCGCCGGCCGGGAACGGCACGTCGGCTGGCCCTGCGCGCCGGGTTGCCGTGGGTGGCCGGAAGCTGCATCGCTACACTCCCTCGGGTGAATCCCAAGCACTCATCGCGGCCGCCGCCGGTCACACCCGATGCGCTGCGCATCGAACAGGCACTACAGCAAAGCGCTCCGCTGGCGCGACTGCAATCGCTGATGCGCGACTCGAACGCACGCTTCGACGCGATCCGGCCCGGCCTGCCGGCGGCGCTGACGCCGCACATCAAACCCGGCCCGGTCGATGAAACCGGCTGGTCCTTGCTCGCCGCCAATGCATCGGTCGCCGCCAAGTTGCGCCAGCTCCAGCCACGCCTCGAAGACATCCTGCGCGAGCGGGGGTGGGAGCTCAGCGCCATCCGGGTGAAGGTGCAGTCGACATGACCCGACGCGCCGCCGCTCGCGTCCTGAGCGCGGCGCTGGTGCTGGTCGCGATCCTGGGCGCCGCCGCCGGCGCGTCGGCGCAGACCGCGTCCGACCGCACCGCGCCGAGCTGGCGCTTCGAGCCCGCACGCGATGCCTTCAGTGCCGATGCGCTGCTCGATCTGCGCGAGCTGAACGAGAAGGTCGCCGGCGAGACCGGCTTCGTGCGTGTCGGCCCCGACGGCGAATTCCTGCGCGGCGACGGCGCGCCGCTGCGCTTCTGGGCCGTCAACACCGATGTCGGCCGCAGCCCGTTCGTCGCCACGCCGCTGGGCCCGAAGACCGCGCCCGATCTGGCGCGGCACGCGCGCTTCCTGGCCAAGCGCGGCGTCAACATGGTGCGGCTGCACCGCCAGCTCAGCCCCGATCTGCGCGCCCACCCCGACGCCGCGATCACCGACATCGACGAGGTCGAGCGCGACGGCATCTGGCGCACCGTCGCCGCGATGCGCAAGGAGGGGATCTACACGACGATCTCGCCGTACTGGGCGGCGGCTATGAAGTTCTCGAAGGCCTGGGGCCTGCCCGGCGGCTCGGAGCAACCGGCCTGGGGCCTGCTGTTCTTCGACGAAACGCTGCAGGCCGCCTACCGCGCGTGGCTGAAGAAACTGCTGACCGAGAAGAACCCGTATACCGGCATCGCGCTCGCGCAGGATCCGGCCGTGGCGATCATCCAGCTGCAGAACGAGGACAGCCTGCTGTTCTGGACCGTCGGCGCGATCAAGGGCGCGCAGCGTCAGGCGCTCGAGGCGCTGTACGCGCGCTTTCTGGCGCGCAAGCACGGCTCGGTCGGGAACGCGGTGGCGGCCTGGAAAGGCGACCGCACGAGCGCCGACGCGCCCGGGTCGGGGCGCCTGGCGCTGCTCGAACTCTGGGAGCTGACGCAGGCCGGCGCCGGCGGCCACGCCGCGCGCCTGGCCGACCAGACCGAGTTCTACGCCCGCACGATGCACGAGTTCAACCGCGCCACGGTCGACTACCTGAAGCGCGAGCTCGGCGTGCGCCAGCTCGTCAACGCCGGTAACTGGAAGACGGCCAACAGCGCGCGTCTGAACGATGCCGAACGCTGGTCGTACACCGCCGCGGACGTCGACGCGACCAACGTCTACACCGGCGGCGTGCACCAGGGCTCGTCCAGCGGCTGGGCGCTGCAGAACGGCGACAAGTTCACGAGCGAAAGCGTGCTGCGCCAGCCGGGCGCACTGCCGATCAACCTGAGGCAGACGCTCGGCCGGCCGATGCTGGTCACCGAAGGCGGCTGGATCGCGCCGAACGGCTTCGGCGCCGAGGGCCCGTTCCTGATCGCGGCGTATGCGTCGCTGAGCGGCATCGGCGGCTACTACTGGTTCACCACCGGGGACGAGGGCTGGGCGCCGCCGCAGTCCGCGAACGGCTACCTGCCGTCGCAACAGAAATGGTCGTTCGCCGACCCCGACGTCCTCGGCACGTTCCCGGCCGCCGCGCTGGCCTATCGCAAGGCCTACCTGCGGCGCGGCGCGCCGGCCCTGACCGAGAACCGCTCGCTGCAGGAGCTGTGGGACCGCAGGCCACCGGCGCTGAGCGAGGCGACCACGTTCGACCCGAACCGCGATGCCACGCGCGCAGTGCCGGGCCCGGGCATGGGTGCGGTACCGGGCCCGGCCTTCCTCGTGGGCCCGGCGCGGGTCGCGTTCGGGGCCGATCCGGCACGCTCCTCGGTCATGCCGTTCGACAAGCTGATCGAGCCCGGCCTGATCCGATCGAACACCGGCCAGATCGTCATGAACGCGGCCCAGGCCTACTGCACGGTCGACGCGCCGATGGTGCAAGGGGTGGCCGCGCACTTCGCCCAGGCACCGGTGCATCAGCTCAGCGACGTGCGCTTCGCGTCGGGCAATGCGTTCGGCGCGGCGCTGGCGGTCTCGCTCGACGGCCAGCCCTTGAATCGCGCCAGGCGCGTGCTGGTGCAGTACGGCACGCAGAGCCGGCCGACCGGCTGGTCACAGGCGCCGATCCAGATCGCGGTGAAGGGCCAGGCGCCGGTCGCGGGCATGGAGATCGAGTCGATCGGGCGCGCGCCGTGGCTGGTGGAAGGGGCCGTGCTCGACGTCGCGATCCGCAACCCGGGCCTCACCACCGCGACGGTGCTCGACATGAACGGCATGGCGGCCGGCACGGTGCCGCTCGAGCGCTCGGCCACGCAGGTGGACTTCCGCTTCCCGGCGGCGGCGATATACGTGCTGCTGCGCTGAGCAGATCGCCGCCAGGCAGGGTCTTGGTGCCGGCTATCGGAATCGAACTGATGACCTTCCGCTTACAAGGCGGGTGCTCTACCAACTGAGCTAAGCCGGCGCGAACCCGACGCGCCGTCGGGTGACAGTGGAAAAGTATACGGGTGCCGCCGCGGCCCTGCGCCCTACAGCCTACTTGATGCGCTTCAGCGAGGGGCGGCTGCCGCCCGGCGCAGGCTCCGGCGGCGGGTTGGCGTCGGGTCCCTCGGCGTTCTCAGCCTTGGGCGCGGAATCGGTGAGCGCCAGACGCGGGCCGCCACGCGCCGGCGTGATGACCGCGGGCGATTCCGGCGCCGCGGTCGGCGCCTGGCCTTCGCTGGGCATCGGGAACGCCATGCCCTGACCGTTCTCGCGCGCGTAGATCGCAATCACGTGGTCGATCGGCACGACGATCTCGCGCGAACTGCCGCCGAACCGCGCCTTGAACTCGATCGTCTCGTTGCCGAGCTTGAGCGCACTGGTCGCCTCGAAGCCGACGTTGAGCACGATCTCGTTGTTCTTCACATACTCGTCGGGCACCTTCACGCTGGCGTCGACGAACACCGCGACATAGGGCGTGAAGCCGTTGTCGGTGCACCAGTCGTGCAGCGCACGGATCAGGTACGGCCGGGTCGACGAACCCGCAGTGGCGGGGGCGATCGGTGGACTGCTCATGCGAAGGCTCTGCGGCGGCGCGCGCTTACTTGCGCATCACCTTTTCCGATGGCGTCAGCGCCTCGATGTAGGCCGGGCGCGAGAAGATGCGCTCGGCGTACTTCAGCAGCGGCACCGCGTTCTTCGACATGTCGATGCCGTAGTAGTCGAGACGCCACAGCAGCGGCGCGATCGCGACGTCGAGCATCGAGAAGTCGTCGCCCAGCATGTACTTGTTCTTCAGGAAGATCGGCGCGAGTTGCGTCAGCCGGTCGCGGATCTGCGCGCGCGCCTTCTCGAGCTGCTTGTCGGTGCCCTTCATGCCGCGCGATTCGAGCATGTTGACGTGCGCGAACAGCTCCTTCTCGAAGTTGAACAGGAACAGCCGCACACGCGCGCGTGCCACCGGATCGCCCGGCATCAGTTGCGGGTGCGGGAAGCGCTCGTCGATGTACTCGTTGATGATGTGCGACTCGTACAGGATCAGGTCGCGCTCGACCAGGATCGGCACTTCGTTGTACGGGTTCATCAGCGCGATGTCTTC
>JANXZN010000039.1 GCA_025355545.1 Rhizobacter sp. | reverse complement strand
GGCAAAACTGGCACCAGACTGGCACCAGACTGGCACCAGCTTGATCCAGAAAACAAAAACGTCAGCAGGTGCTAACCTGCTGACTCTTGTCTATCTTGGCTCCCCGACCTGGGCTCGAACCAGGGACCTACGGATTAACAGTCCGGCGCTCTACCAACTGAGCTATCGAGGAAAAGCCTAGCATCATAGCTGGCTTTGCGAGGCGTTCAGAGATCGACCTGGACCGACAGCCGCAGCGTGCGCGGCGCCAACGGGTACAGGTAGACGTGGCTGAACTCGTAGGGCGATTCGCGCCAGGCGTGCTTGTCGAACAGGTTGTCGATGCCCGCGCGCAACGTCGTCGTCGTGCCCGCCCGCCTGGTCGCGTAGCGCAGCCCGGCGTCGACGCGCGCGTAGCCGGGGATGGTCGCGCTGTTGTCCGGCAGCACCATGCGCCGGCTCTCGTAGCTCAGGCCGGCCTGCAGGTTCAGCCCTGCTAGCGCGGCCACATCGTAGGCGGCCTGCAGCTTCAGCGTGCGGGCCGGCACGTTGGTCGGTTGCTTGCCATCGACCGCGGCGTCCTGGCTTCCTTGGACGCGCGCCTTCAGCCACTGCGCGCCGCCGCGCAACAGCCACGGGCCTTGCCGCCACGCGGCGGTCGCCTCGACGCCGCGGTTGTGCTGGGTGCCGTCCAGGCGCGCGGTGCAGGTGGCGTCGGCGTCGCAACTGCCGAAGTCCTGGGTGCGCGGGCGTTCGATGTCGAACCACGTCAGGTTCCATTCAAAGGCGTCGCTCGCGCCCTTCAGGCCGAGCTCGGCCTGCCGGCTCTTGGTCGTGAAGACCTCGCCGGGGTTGGTATAGCGCGGCTGGTTCGAGACGACGTTCGATTCGACACCGCGGCCCCAACTGGCATAGACCAGTTGCTCGCGTGCGAACGCGTAGCTCAGCGCGACCGACGGCGTCGTGAACCTCTGCGCGTAGGCGGTCGGCTGCGAGCCGTCGGTCTGCGCGCTCTCGCGCTGCAGCCGCGTGTGGCGCAGGCCGAGCCAGGCGCTCAGGCGCTCCGTGATCGCGACGGCGTCGCGCAGGTAGAGCTCGGTCGAGCGCTCGTCGCGGTTGGTGTTGGTGTTGGACAGCGTCGGATCGGATGGCGTCACCAGCGTGCCATCGACGTTGCCGGTGCCGACGAAGTTGTAGGCCTGTCCCTGGAATCGATTGCGCACGCGGCTTTGCAGCGCGCCGGCGGTCAGCGTGTGGCCGATGGCGCCGGTCTGCAGCTTGCCTTGCAGCGACAGGTCGATCGCGTCGCTGCGGCGGCGCTCGTTCTCGCTGCGGTAGTCGTAGAGATCGTAGGTGCCGTTCGGGCAGAAGCGGTTCGCGTAGTAGGTGCCGTCGGTGTCGGTGCAGCCGAACGGAAAAGCGAGCCGGTCGTCGGTGCGCAGTTGCTGCGTCGTCGCGTGGGTGATGAACTTCCAATCCGCACCGAGTTTCTGCTGCCAGCGCAGCGACGCGGTGGTCGCGTCGAACACGACCGGCAGCGTCCAGGGCTGGTTGTTCAGGCTCAGGCGTGGGTCGCCCGGCGGCGGCACGCTGTTGCCGAGCATGCTGAAGCCCGGCTGGCTGGGCTGCGAGCGGTGGCTGGTCTCGATCTCGGCCTCGAGCAGCGTCTCGGGGCTCAGGCGCCAGTCGGCGGCGAGCGCGAACAGGTTGCGCTTGCCTTCGCTGTTGCGCACCATCGGGGCCAGGTGCGCCGCGGCGACGTTCAGGCGCACGCCGAAGGCCTGATCGCTGCCGAAGCGCTGGCTCAGGTCGAGCGCGCCGGTCACTGTGCCGGGCTGGCCCCACTCGAAGCTGACCGAGCGCAGCGGCGCATCGAGCGGCCGCTTGACGACGTAGTTCACCAGCCCGCCGGGCGCGCTGGTGCCGGCCTGCATGCCGCTGCTGCCCTTCAGGATCTCGATGCGCGCCTTGTTGTCGAGCGGGATCGAGGTCTCGGCGTTGATCGGCAGCCCGTCGCGCAGGAAGTTGAAGCGGTTGTCGAGCACGTAGCCGCGCACCGTCAGGAAGTCCCAGTAGCCCTCGGCGTTGTAGGCGTCGCTGACGGCGGGGTCGATGCGCGTCAGGTCCGACAGGCGCTGCACGCCGCCGTCCTTCAGCTGCTCGCTGCTGAACACGCTGGCCTGCAGTGGCGTCTTCGCGAGCGGGGTGTCGCCCCATCCGCCGACGCTGGCCGGCGGCGACGAGCGCGCCGTCACCGTGACGGGGTCGAGCTGAGATGCGGGCGGTGGCGCCGTGGGCGCGGTCTGCGCCCAGGCTGGTGCGGCGGCGAGCCATGCGGCCGCGGCGAGCGGCGAGAAGCGGTGGAGTCGTGTGGTCAAGCGTGCCATCGTGGTTCCGTGGTCGATGGCAGGTCGGCGGGCCGGCAAACTCCATGGAGCGTGGGTTTCGCATTCGGCCGTGCTTCCCTGCGCGAGGATTACCTCAATCAGGTTCAAAGGGACTTTCTCAGTCGGACGATCCGCCGCCGAAGCCGCGCATCGTTCAACACCCCTAGCGAATGCCGCGCGGCGAGCCGCGCGACGGATGCGATTATTGCTCAGCCGGCGGCGCGACGCCGAGCGCCCTGTGCAGGCGCGGGCTGGTGGTCGTGTATTCGAGGTGGATCGGCTTGCCCGGAAACACCCGCGCGGCGGCGCCGAAGGCCGCCAGCGTCGCCTCGTGGAAGCCGCACAAAATCAGCTTCTTCTTGCCCGCGTAGGTGTTGACGTCGCCGACCGCGAAGATGCCAGGCTCGCTGGTCTCGAACTTCGCGGTGTCGACGACGAGCTGCTTGCGCTCGAGTGCCAGGCCCCAGTCGGCGATCGGGCCGAGCTTGGGGCTCAGGCCGGTGAGCACGAGCAGCGTGTCGAGCGGCAAGCTGCGCGTCGTGCCGTCGGCGGTCGTGACCTGCAGGGCCGCCAGGCGGCTTTGCGCAGTCTCGAGCCCGCTGGCCTGCGCGGCGATGAATTCGATCTGGCCGGCGGCGCGGAGTCGGCGCACGGCGTCGATGGTGCGCGGTGCGGCCTTGAACTCGTCGCGGCGATGCATCAGCGTCACCTTGGCGGCGCGCGCCGGGCCGGGCGCGGCGAGGCCGAGCGCGCACTCGAGTGCCGTATCCGAGTCGCCGACGATCAGCACGCGCCGGCCGGCAAGGGCAGCCGCTTCCGGCACGCCGTAGAAGAGCTGTGAGCCTTCGAACGCCGCCAGGCCGTCGACCTTGAGCCGGCGCGGCTGGAACGAGCCGACGCCGCTCGCGATCATCACGGTGGTCGCGAGCAGCTGCACGCCGGCCGAGGTCTCGATGCGAAAGCGCCCGTCGGTCTCGCGCCGCACGGTGTCGACCTGCTGGCCGAGGTGAACGCTCGGCGCGAACGGCTCGATCTGCGCCAGCAGCCGCGCGACGAGCTCGCGGCCGGTGCACACTTTGATGGCCGGAATGTCGTAGATCGGCTTGTCGGCGTAAAGCTCGACGCACTGGCCGCCGGCGAAGGGCAGCGAATCGATCACGTGGGCGCGCATGCCGAGCAGCCCGAGCTCGAACACCTGGAACAGACCGACCGGCCCGGCGCCGATGACGACGGCATCGGTCTCGGTGGGTGCAGCGCTCGCGTTCGCCGGCACGGCGGCGTTCATGTCAGCTCAGCGGATCAGCTCGCCGAGCTTGCCGGTCTTGTCTTTCCAGTCGTCGGCGTCGGCCAGCGCACCCTTGCGCTTGGTGATGCTGGGCCAGTTCTTCGCCAGATCGGCGTTCAGCGGAATCATGTGCTGCTGGTCGCCGGGCACGTCTTCCTCGGGCACGATCGCGTTGACCGGGCACTCGGGGATGCAGACCGCGCAGTCGATGCATTCGTCCGGGTCGATGGTCAGGAAGTTCGGGCCTTCGCGGAAGCAATCGACCGGGCACACGTCCACGCAATCGGTGTATTTGCAGCGGATGCAGGATTCGAGAACGACGTGGGTCATGGCAGGGCTCGGTGTGATGAGATGCGCCGCGGCCCGCGGGCCCGGCGCGTGAATCAATCGAGGATTTTAGGGGTTCACGTGCAGCGCCCGCGCGACGTGGTCGGCGCGGGTCGGCGCGCGGGCCAGTGCGGCGGCGCCGGCGCCGACGGTCACGACCGTCGGGCGGCCGGCGTGCAGCATCGCGGCGCGCGCCAGGCTTGCCACCGTGTGGTCGCTGTGCAACTGGTCGGGCCAGCCGGCGCGCGAGACCACGCTCGCCGGCGTGTCGTCGCTCCAGCCGGCGGCACGCAGCCGGCGCGCCAGCGCGGCGAGCTGCTTGCCGGCCATGTAGAAGACTTCGGTGTCGGCGCTGCGCGTGGCGTGCAGCGAGCCTTCGCGCGTCATCGCGGTCGTCAGGCTGACGCTGCGGCCGTGGCCGCGGCGCGTCAGCGGGCGCTGCGTTGCGGCAGCGGCGGCGATCGCCGCGGTCACGCCCGGCACCACCTCGCATTCGATGCCGGCGAGCGCGAGCGCCTCGAGCTCCTCCTCGAGCCGGCCGAAGACGCTCGGGTCGCCGCCCTTCAGGCGCACGACCCTGTCGACCTCGCCCGCGTGCTTGACCAGCAGCGCGTTGATCGTGGTCTGGCCGGTGCTGTCGCAGAAGCCGCGCTTGCCGACGTGGACCCACTTCGCCCGCGGCGCGAGTTCGCGCAGCGCGGGGTCGGTGAGTGCGTCGAACAGCACCACGTCGGCCTGCGCGAGCCGCGCCGCGCCGCGTACAGTGATCAGGTCGGCCGCGCCGGGGCCGGCGCCGATGAAGACGACGCGGCCCATGTCAGGCCCCCCGCCCGGCCGCCCCAAGGCGGGCCTGCGCCCCCTCGGGGGGCAGCGAACGAAGTGAGCTTGGGGGCATCATCAGGCCGGCGCCTTCACCAGCAGCGCGCCGCTGGTGCGGTTGCTGGCGGGGTCGACGATGATCAGCGCGCCGCCGACGCGGTTGGTCTCGTAGGCCTCGATCGGCAGCGGCTGCTGCGTCTCGATCACGACATGGCCGATCTCGTTGACGGCGAGCTCGTGCGCATCGGTCGCGCGCAAGGTGTGGATGTCCAGCCGGCTGTCGATCGCGACGATGCGCGCCTGCACCCAGCGGTTGCCGTGGCGCACCATGTACTTGCGACCGATCACCGCGGGCTCGGTGTCGAGCCAGGCGAGCGTGGCCGAGAAGCGGTTGGTCTCGTGCACGGTGCCGGGCGTGGCGATCCAGTCGCCGCGCGAGACGTCGAGCTGGCGGTCGAGCGCGAGGCCGGCCGACTGGCCCGCCTCGGCGAAATCGACCCGCTCGCCGGCGACGCGCACCTCGGCGACGATCGCCTTGTGCCGGCCCGGGAACACCTGCACCTCGTCCCCGGCCTGAACCCGGCCATGCGCGATGCGGCCCCACAGCGTGCGCGGGCGGTCGCCCGTGCCCCCGCTCTTGGCCTGGCCTTCATCACGGGCGACGTACTGCACCGGGATGAGCAGGTCGCCGACCGTGCGCTCCTGCGCGGTCGGCAGGCTTTCGAGCAGCTGCAGCAGCGACGGGCCGTCGTACCAGTCGGCATCCAGCGGTTGCGTCACGTTGTCGCCGCGCAGCGCCGAGACCGGGACGATCCCGGCGACCGACATGCGCGCCTCGTCGGCGAAATCGTGCAGCGCCGCGCGCACCGCTTCGTAGGCCTGGGCCGGGTCGTCGACCGCGTCGAGCTTGTTGATCGCGAACACGATGCTGGGCACGCGCAGCAGCTGCGCGAGCAGCGCGTGGCGGCGCGTCTGCGCGAGCAGTTTCAGCGGCACGGCCGGGGTTGCGGAGGTCGTGTCGAGCTTGGTGATGTCGACCAGCACCACCGCCGCGTCGCTGCCGGCCGCGGCGGTCACCATGTTGCGGGTGTACTGCTCGTGGCCGGGCGCGTCGGCGATGATGAACTTGCGCTGCCTGGTCGCGAAGTAGCGGTAGGCGACGTCGATCGTGATGCCCTGTTCGCGCTCGGCCTCGAGGCCGTCGGTGAGCAGCGACAGATCGATCGGCGCGCCGGCGGCGCGCTTCTCGAGCGTGTCGAGCTGGTCGGCGAGGATCGCGCGCGAGTCGAACAGCAACCGGCCGATCAAGGTGCTCTTGCCGTCGTCGACCGAGCCCGCGGTGAGGAAGCGCAAGGCGCGGTGATCCGCGACGTTCCGGGTATCGCGGTGATCCTTCACCGGCGGCGTGTGCAGCGAACTCATCAGAAATAGCCTTCCTTCTTGCGCCGCTCCATCGAGGCATCAGACGTGCGGTCGTCCATGCGCGTGGCGCCGCGCTCGCTGACGGTCACCTGCAAGGTCTCGGCGACGATCTCGGCCGCATTCGCCGCCGGGCTCTCGACCGGGCAAGTGCAGGTCATGTCGCCGACGGTTCGAAAGCGCACCTCGACGGTTTCGACGGTCTCGCCCGGCAGCGCCGGCGTCACGTCGGTGAGCGGCACCAGCAGGCCCTTGCGGCGGATCACCTGGCGATCGTGCGCGTAGTAAAGCTCGGGCAGCGGCATGTTCTCGCGCGCGATGTAGAGCCAGACGTCGAGCTCGGTCCAGTTGCTGATCGGGAACGCGCGCATGTGCTCGCCCGGCTTGATGCGGGTGTTGAAGAGCGTCCAGAGCTCGGGGCGCTGCTCCTTCGGTTGCCACTGGCCGAAGCTGTCGCGGTGGCTGAAGATGCGCTCCTTCGCGCGCGCCTTCTCCTCGTCGCGGCGGGCGCCGCCCATCAGCACGTCGAAGCGGTGTTCCTCGATCGCCTCGAGCAGCGCGACGGTCTGGTGGCCGTTGCGCGATTCGAGCGGGCTGGCCAGCCGCACCGTGCCGCGTGCGATCGAATCCTCGAGGTGGCCCACGACCAGGCGCTCCCCCATCTCCTCGATGCGGCTGTCGCGGAACGCGATCACCTCGGGGAAGTTGTGGCCGGTGTCGACGTGCAGAAGCGGGAACGGCAGGCGGCCTTCGTACCGGCCCTGCGCGTTGCGGCGCTTGAAGGCCTTCTCGGCCAGGCGCAGCACGACGCAGGAGTCCTTGCCGCCCGAGAACAGCAGCGCCGGGCGCTCGAAGGCCGCGACGGTCTCGCGCAGGATGAAGATTGCTTCTTCCTCGAGCCAATCGAGATGCGTGTGGTCGAGTTCGGGCAGCAACTGCTCGACTTTCAACGGTGCGTTCATGCGGGTGATCCGATCATCGAAACCTGGGACTCATCGTGGACGTGCAGGCCGCACTCCTTCGCACCTTCGTCTTGGCTTTGGCCGGGCGCTGGCGCGCCCTTGACTTCGGCTGCGTCGAAGTTAGCCGTCGCCGGAACGAGCTCGCTCCTGACCTCGCCCAGCGAGGTCACCGACGCTGCCGCGTCGGAGGAATGTGGGCTGACATGCAGCCCACATTCCTTCGCGCTCTCGTTCTCCCACCACCAGCGGCCGGCGCGAAAGTCTTCGCCGACCGCGATCGCGCGCGTGCAAGGCGCGCAGCCGATGCTGGGCATGAACTCGTCGTGCAGCGGGTTGTAGGGGACGCCGTGCACGGCGATGTAGTGCCACACGTCGGCCCAGGACCAGTCGGCCAGCGGGTTGAACTTGCTGCGGCCCTTGTCGTCGAGTTCGGCGAACTCGACCGCACCGCGGTTCGCCGATTGCTCGCGCCGCATGCCGGTGACCCAGGCGCTGCGGCCTTCGAGCATGCGTGCCAGCGGCTCGAGCTTGCGGATCGCGCAGCAGCCCTTGCGCAGCTCGATGCTGTCGTACATCGCGCGTTCGCCGTGTCGGCCCACGAAGTGCACGACCGATTCGATCACCGGCTCGTAGACCTCGACCTCGACCGCGTAGCGCGATTCGATCCGGGGGATCAGCGCCGCGGTCTGCGCGTGCAGCATGCCGGTCTGCAAGGTGCCGATCGCGATGCCCAATTCGTGGCCTGCGATCAGGTCGGTGATCACCATGTCTTCGGCGCCCAGGCTGGTGGCCTGCACGACGCGACCCGGGTGCTCGACCGCGGCCCGCCGCAGCAAAGCCAGCGCGCTCGCGACCCGCGCGCCGAAGGCCGCCGTCTCGCGCGCGTAGAGGGCGATCGCGTCGCCGCTCATATCGCGGCTCCGGCGTGCACGAATTCCGCTTGCGCGCGCACCAGCGCGTCGGCCGTGCCGGGCGGCTTCGCGAACAGCGGCAGCGGGTCGTCGACGCCGCCCTGGTAGTAGCCGGGGAAGAAGGTCAGCGCGCGGTACGCGGCGTCGAGCGACTGGTCGGCGCGCAGCACCGCGGCATCGAAGCCGGTGCGCGCCAGCAGCAGCACCATGTCGACCAGCACTTCGCCGGTGGCGCGCAGCTCGCCCTTGAAGCGGTAGCGTGCGCGCAAGTTGTGGGCCTGGCTGTAGGCGCGGCCGTCGACCCACTTCGGGAAGTTCAGCTGGACGAGCGTCAGGCGCGGCAGGTCGGCGGCGATCTCCTTGACCTCGGCGTCGTTGGCCAGGATCACGCCCACCGGCATGCCCTGCGGCCACTGCGCGCGGAAAGCGTGCCACTGCTCCACGCTCAGCAGCAGGTGCGGCGCCGGGTTGATGCAGGCGGCCGGGCCGTCCTCGCCGCCGAGCGCGTGCCACTGGTCCTTGTGCGGGTCGACAAATTTCATCTCGTTGTTTCCTGCGTGCGGGTCAGGCGGCGTGCGCGTCCTGACGCGAGAGTGCGGTGCTGCGGCGCACCGCGTTCGCGGAGGCCTTGAACGGCTCGACGCCGACGCGCTTGACGGTGTCGATGAAGAGTTCGTTGGCGGCGCGCCGGTCGCGGTAGGTCTCGACCAGCGACTCGATCACATCGGCGACCTCGTCGGCCGCGAACGACGGGCCGATCACCTTGCCGGGAACGGGCACGCCGCTCTGCGTCGAGCCGTCCGAGCCGCCGAGCGAGATCTGGTACCACTCCTTGCCGTCCTTGTCGACGCCGAGCACGCCGATGTGGCCGCTGTGGTGGTGGCCGCAGGAGTTGATGCAGCCGCTGATGTGCAGGTCGACGTTGCCGATGTCGTAGAGCTCGTCGATCTCGTCGAAGCGCTGCGTGATCTCTTCGGCGATCGGGATCGAGCGCGCGTT
>JANXZN010000035.1 GCA_025355545.1 Rhizobacter sp. | reverse complement strand
CGCCGCGAGCGCGGTCGGCGTGCACTACAGCCTGCAGCACCTGGTCGCGAACCTCGCCGGTGCCGCGCTGGCCGGCGCGTTCGGCGCGGTCGCGCAGGTGCCGGTTCGGCTCGCCTGGGCCTGGCTCGCGGCCTGGCCGCTGACGCAGCTCGGCCTGCTTGCGCGGCCCGACCTCGCGCACTACGGCGGGCTGTCGGGCGTGCTGCATGCCGGCGTCGCCGCCGTCGTCGTCTTCCTGCTGGCTACCGGGACGCGCGCCCAGCGCTGGCTCGCCGGCGCGGTGCTGCTCGGGCTGTGCGTGAAGATCGCGAGCGAATCGCCCTGGGGTGCCGCGCTGCGCCACCCCGCCGGCTGGGACATCGCGGTGGCCCCGTTCGCGCACGCGAGCGGCGCGCTCGCCGGCGCGCTGTGCGCCATCATCGCGTTGTGCTTGCCGCGCCCTGCCTCACCCTCGAACGAACATGACTGAACGCAAGAGCCATCTCGACACGCTGGCAGTGGCCTCGCTGGTCGGTTGCTGCTTTCTGTGGGGCCTGAACCAGGTCGCCGCGAAGGCGGCGATGCCCGAGGTGCCGCCGCTGTGGCAGGCCGCTTCGCGCTCGCTCGGCGGCGCGGCGCTCGTCGCGCTGTGGGCGCGACTGCGTGGCATCCGGCTGTTCACTCACGACGCGACCCTGCCCGGCGGGCTGCTCGCCGGCGCGCTGTTCGCGGCCGAGTTCGTCTGCATCTTCGTCGGGCTGCAGTTCACGACCGCCTCGCGGATGGCGGTGTTCATCTACATCTCGCCGTTCGTGGTCGCGCTGGGCATGCCGTTCATCGCGCACGCGGAAGCGCTGTCGCGCGCCCAGCTGGCCGGGCTGTTGCTGGCGTTCGCCGGTGTCGCCTGGGCCTTCGCCGAGGGCTTCACGAAGCCCGCCGCCGGGCCGCACCAGTTGCTCGGCGATGGTCTGGGCGTGCTCGCCGGCGTGCTGTGGGGCGCGACGACGCTGGCGATCCGCGCCACGAAGCTGTCGGCCGCATCGGCCGAGAAGACGCTGCTGTACCAGCTCGCGATCTCGGGCGCGTTGCTGCTGCTGATTGCCGTGATGCAGGGGGCGCCGCTGCCGACGCGGCTGTCGACGCTGGCCTGGGCTTCGATGGGCTTCCAGATCGTGATCGTCACCGCGCTCAGCTACCTGGTCTGGTTCTGGCTGATCCGCACCTACCCGGCGACGCGGCTCACCTCGTTCACGCTGCTGACGCCGGTGTTCGGGCTGCTGCTGGGCGCGCTGCTGCTGGGCGAGCCGATCACGGCGCGGCTGGTGGTCGCGTTGGCCGCGGTCGCGACCGGCATCGTGCTGGTGAACCGGCGATGATCGAGTCCGCCGCGCTGCGCATCGTGCTGCGCGTCGGGCTGTGCGCGGCGCTGTCGTGGTGCGTCTGGCGCGTGCTGGGGCTGGCGCCGATGGTGGCCACCGCGCCGCTGTGGGGCGTTGCGCTGGCCAAGCCGCTGATCGACCTGGCGAGCGAGGCGCGCCACCGGCTGCGCCGCCACGTGTGGAAGCCGCTCGAAGGCCGGCACTTCGTGTTCCGCGGCACGCCGCTGCAGGTGCTCGAGGACGCCGACCATCGCCGCTGGGTACGCGCTGCCGACGTGCGCCGCATCGTCGGCCACACCGCGTCGAACGGCGCGCTCGCGCTGAGCTACCCGAACGGCTGGCGCCTGCTGGGCCAGCCGGCCGAGCCGCACTTCAGCGACGAGGCGCTGATCGCGCATCTGGGCAAGGAGAGCGCGCCCGAGGCGCTGCGTCTGCGGCACTGGGCCGAGCGCGAGATCGCGTTCCCGGCGCGGCGCCTGCGTGAGCGCCTGGGCATCCGCACCGAGCCGCCCGACTTCGTCGCGAGCGACTGAGGGCGCACCTTCAGGCGCGGATGCGCCCGACCAGCGCGGTCGTCGAATAGCCGTCGACGAAGGCCAGCGCGCGCGCGTCGCCGCCCCAGCTGCGCACCCACCTGGTCTCGTCGAGCGTCTCGACGTCGTAGTCGCCGCCCTTCACGTAGAGCTGGGGCCGCACCAGCTTCATCAGCTCGACCGGCGTGGCCTCGTCGAACAGGCTCACCAGGCTGACGCTTTCGAGTGCCGCGAGCACGCAGGCGCGGTCGAGCTCGGTGTTCAGCGGGCGGTCCGGCCCCTTGCCCAGCCGGCGCGCCGACGCGTCGCTGTTCAGCCCCAGCACCAGGCTAGCGCCGAGTGCACGCGCCTGCGCGAGGTAGCTGACATGGCCGCGGTGCAGGATGTCGAACACGCCATTCGTGAACACCACCGGCCGCGGCAGCGCGGCCACGCGCACCGCGAGTTCGGTGCGCGGGCAAAGTTTGTCGAGGAATCTCGGGTTCATGGCCGGATTGTCGCCTGCGTGGCAGCCCACCGCGCCCTCCCGCCGATAGACTCGGCGCACCGACAAGCAATGGAGACTGATGATGATCGTGCTCTGCGGGTTCTCGATTTCGAACTACTACAACAAGGTCAAGCTGGCGCTGCTCGAAAAGGGTGTCGCGTTCACCGAAGAGGTCGTCATGACCGGCCGCAAGGACGAGGCGGTGCTCGGGGCCACGCCGCTGGGCAAGATTCCGTTCATCCGCACCGAGCACGGCAGCCTGTGCGAGAGCCAGGCGATCCTCGACTACCTCGAGGCCGCTTACCCGAACCCACCGCTGCTGCCGGCCGATCCGTGGCAGGCGGCGAAGGTGCGCGAACTGGTCACCTTCATCGACCTGCACCTGGAACTGGTCGCGCGCGAGCTGTATGGCAAGGCCTTCTTCGGCGGCGAGATCAGCGCCGCGAATGCCGAGCGCATCCGCAAGCTGCTGACCAGGAACATCGCGGGCTTCCGGCGCCTCGCGAAATTCGCGCCCTTCGTCGCCGGCGCCGAATTCACGCAGGCCGATTGCGCCGCGTGGGCGAGCCTGGGCGTCGTCGCGATGGCGACCAAGGCGGTCTACGGCGAAGACTTGCTCGGCGCCGCCGGCATCGACTGGAAGGCCTACGCCAGGCTCGTCGGCGAGCGCCCGAGCGCGCAGCGCGTGAGCGCCGACCGCAAGGCCGATCAGGAGCGGGCCGCCGCCGCGAAGGCCGGCTGATCCGGCCCCGCGCGTCGCGGCACTGGCGCGGGAAACATAGCCGGACGATCCCGCGATGACACCCTACGCCTGGTCCTGCCTGGCCTGCGAGGCAACGAACGCGGCCAGCGCCGCGCGCTGCGGCCGCTGCGGCTGGCCGGCGCGGGCGACCCGCTTGCAGATCGAGGCGACGCGCGCTGCGTACCGGCAGCGCGCCGGTTTGCCGCTGGTGGTCGCGCCCGACACGACCGCACTCGCCCGGCAAGTGCCGTGGCTGCCGATCGCTGCGGTCGTGCTGTTGCTGCCGGGCTGGCTGCTGCTGGCGGTCGGCACCGGCGGCTCGGCGATCGCGTTCGGCGGCCTGCTGGTTGCGCTCGCGGCGCTGTGCGTCAGCTCGTACCGCGCGCCGCCGCGCTGATCAGGTCGGCTGCACGCCCGCGGCGGCGGCGGCCGTCACCTCCTTGCGGAAACGGTTCAGCTCCTGGACGCTGGCGAAGCTGCGCTCCATCAGCAGGCTCATGTTGTGCAGGATGCGCTCGACGACCTTGGTCTCCCAGACCGCGTCGAACTGGATCTGCTTGTCCAGCCAATGCTCGAGCCATTCCGGGTTGGGCAGGCGGCTTTGCACGGTGTCGCGCGGGAACAGTTTGGCGTTGACGTGCAGGTTCGTCGGGTGCAGCGCCTGCGCGGTGCGGCGCGCGCTCGCCATCAGCACGCCGACCTTCGCAAACGCGGCGCGCGCCTCGTCGCCGAAGTTCTGCAGCGCGCGCTTCATGTAGCGCAGGTAGGCGCCGCCGTGGCGGGCCTCGTCGCGCGCCAGCGTCTCGTAGATCGCCTGGATCACCGGCTCGGTGTGCCACTCGGCGGCGCGCCGGTACCAGTGGTTCAGGCGGATCTCGCCGCAGAAATGCAGCATCAGCGTTTCGAGCGCCGGCGCCGGGTCGAACTCGAAGCGCACCGCCTGCAGTTCGGCCTCGGTGGGCACCAGCTCGGGCCGGAAGCGACGCAGATACTCCATCAGCACCAGCGAATGCTTCTGCTCCTCGAAGAACCACACGCTCATGAAGCCGCAGAAGTCGGCGTCGTCCTTGTTGTCGCGCAGGAACATCTCGGTGGCCGGCAGCGCCGCCCACTCGGTGATCGCGTTCATCTTGATCGTCTGGGCCTGCTCTTCGGTGAGCTTGCTGGCGTCGAAATGGTCCCAAGGGATGTCCTTGTCCATGTTCCAGCGCACCGCTTCGAGCTGCTTGAAAAGTTCAGGGTAAATCATCGCGTGGTGGCCTCGTAGTGGGCGGGATTCTAGTCCGCCCCGTGTGACGGATACGCGCGCGAGCGCGCGCCGGACGCGGGGCTGCGCCCGGCCCGCAAGGTCGAATTGCTGCGCCGCATCCGAATCGGCCCGGCCCGCGTAACTGATGCACAGAGTGACGCACAGAGTCCGACTGCATCCACCACCCACCTGTCACACCACGATCCTCATGCCTGGGCACGCCCTGACCGACCCGTCGCACTTCTTTACGTTCGCCGGCAGGGAACTCACGCCGGGTCGCGCCTTCCAATCCCGCACCCCGGTCGTGCCTTGCGCGCCGGGTGGTGCCAGTCACCTCATTTTTGTTGCGAAGCCACCGGTTCGATCCGGTCGCAATCCCCGGGCGGTTGATCTTCTCCCTCCTCCCTCCCTGATTCCCCCGGGGGCGCTTCGCAACACTCTTCTCCACGCCGAAGACCGCGCTGTGCGGCCTTCGGTCGTATGAGAGACGGCGATGCGGCGCGTCGCGGTCATCGGGTCGGGGATTTCCGGGCTGGCGGTCGCCCACGCGCTGGCCGGCGAGGCGCGGGTCACGCTGTTCGAGGCCGGCGACCACTTCGGCGGCCACACCCACACCGTCGACATGACGCTGGACGGCGTCACCCACGGCGTCGACACCGGCTTCCTGGTGCTGAACGAGCGCACCTACCCGAATCTGCTGCGCCTGTTCGAGCAACTCGGCGTGGCGATCGCGAAGTCCGAGATGTCGTTCTCGGCGCAGGTGCCGGACATCGATCTGGAGTGGAGCGGCAGCGACCTCAACAGCGTGTTTGCGCAGCGCACCAACCTGCTGCGGCCGCGCTTCTGGGGCATGTTGTCGGACCTGCTGCGCTTCAACCGGCTCGCCACCGCGCTCGCCAGCGGCGATCAGCTGGACGAACTCGACGCGCCGATCGGCGACTTCCTGGCCCGCCACCGCTTCGGCGCGGCGTTCCGCGACTGGTACTTCCTGCCGATGATCGGCTGCATCTGGTCCTGCCCGGTCGACCAGATGCTGCGATTCCCGGTCGCGACGATGCTGCGCTTCTGTCACAACCACGGTCTGCTGCAGGTCGCGAACCGCCCGCAGTGGTACACGGTGCGCGGCGGCGCGCGCACCTATGTGCGCAAGATGCTGCAGGCGCTGCCGGACGCGCGCCTGAACACGCCGGTGCGCCAGCTGCGCCGGCCCCGCCCGGGCAGCGCCGACGCGGCCGTGCTCGTCAGCACCGACGCCGGCACCGAACGCTTCGACGAGCTCGTGATCGCGAGCCACAGCGACGAGGCGCTCGCGCTGCTGGCCGACGCCAGCGCGGCCGAGACCAGCGTGCTCGGCGCGATCCGTTACCAGCCCAACCGCGCCGTGCTGCACACCGACGCCGCGCTGCTGCCGAAGCGCCGCGCCGCCTGGGCCGCCTGGAACTACGAACGCGCGAGCAACGGCCCGCGCGCCCAGGCAGCGGTGTGCCTGCACTACCTGCTGAACCGGCTGCAGCCGCTGCCGTTCACGACGCCGGTGATCGTGTCGCTGAACCCGGTGCGCGAGCCGCGCGCCGAAGCCGTCCATGCCGAGTTCGACTACGCCCACCCGGTGTTCGACGCAGCCGCGATCCGCGCCCAGCAACGCGTGCCCGAGCTGCAGGGCCAGCGGCACACCTGGTTCTGCGGCGCCTGGACGCGCTACGGCTTTCACGAGGACGGCCTGCTGTCGGGCCTCGCGGTCGTCGACGGGCTGCGTGCAGCGTGGGCCGCCGCGGCGCCGCTGAAAGTGGCCGCGTGACGAGCGCCGCGAACACCGCATTGCTCGGTATCGGCGAGGTGCGCCACCATCGCGTGCGCCCGGTGGCGAACCGCTTCGCCTACCCGACCTACTTCCTGATGCTGCCGATGCGCAGCCTGCGCACGACGCCCTGCCCGGCGTTGCCGCGCAACCGCTTCGGGCTGATCAGCTTCGCCGACCACGACCACGGCGACGGCCGCGCCGACAGCCTGGCCTGGCTCGACGAGCTGCTGACCCGCGAGGGGGTGACCGATGCCATCGGCGAGGTCTGGCTGCACTGCTACCCGCGCGTGCTCGGCCTGACCTTCAAGCCGGTCAGCTTCTGGTACTGCCACCGCGCCGACGACACGCTCGCCGCGGTCGTCGTCGAGGTCAACAACACTTTCGGCGAGCGCCATTGCTACCTGCTCGACGGCCCGGAACTCGCGTTCGGGCGCGAGCTGCGTGCGGCCAAGGTGTT
>JANXZN010000420.1 GCA_025355545.1 Rhizobacter sp. | reverse complement strand
AGCGAATCGCTCGGGTTCATCATCACGAACTTGCTCTTGTTCTCGCTGCCGCCGCCCTTGGCCGCGACCTGCACGTCGACCGTGTTGCCCGGCACCAGCGTCATGTGGATCACCGCCGGCGTGTTGTCTTTGGTGTTCTTGCGCTCGAACAGCGGGTCGGCCACGATGCTGGCGCGCAGCACGTTGTCGGGGTGCAGGTAGCCCTGGCGCACGCCGTCGTTGACGGCCTCCTCGATGCCGGCCGGGAAGCCCTCGAAACGCACGTCCATGCCGATCTTCAGGAAGACGTTGACGATGCCGGTGTCCTGGCAGATCGGGCGCCGGCCTTCGGCGCACATCTTCGAGTTGGTCAGGATCTGCGCGATCGCGTCTTTCGCGGCCGGGCTCTGCTCGGCCTCGTAAGCGCGCGCGAGGTGGGCGATGTAGTCGGCCGGGTGGTAGTAGCTGATGTACTGCAGCGCGCCGGCGACGCTCTCGACGAGGTCGGCGTAACGGATCGTGGTCATGGGATATTTCAGTGGCAAGAAGCTGGGGAACAATGCGGTGAGTGCCGCGAGGCCCGAGTCTACTGAACCAGGGACCACCACGTGATCAGCAGCATCCGCCGTTTTATCGCCTCCGAGTCGGCCGGCGGGGTCGTGCTCGCGCTCGCGGCCGTGGTCGCACTGATCGTCAGCAACTCGTCGCTCGGGCCGCTGTACCGGCAGTTCATCGAGCTACGCGGCGAGTTGCGCATCGCCAACGACTGGCTGGTGCTGTCCAAGCCGCTGCTGCTGTGGGTCAACGACCTGTGGATGGCGGTGTTCTTCTTCGTCGTCGGCCTCGAGATCAAGCGCGAGGTGCTGGCGGGCGAGCTCGCCTCGGTGAAGCAGGCCTCGCTGCCGGCCGCGGCGGCGCTCGGCGGGATGGTCGGGCCGGCGCTGATCTACGTCGCGCTGAACCATGCCGACGCGGTCGCGCTGCGCGGCTGGGCCATCCCGACCGCGACCGACATTGCGTTCGCGCTCGGCATCCTGATGCTGCTGGGCTCGCGCGTGCCGGTGTCATTGAAGGTGTTCCTCACCGCGGTGGCGATCATCGACGATCTCGGCGCGATCGTCGTGATCGCGCTGTTCTACACCGCTCAGCTGTCGCCGGTGATGCTGCTCGCGGCCGCTGGCGGCGGGGTGCTGCTGTTCCTGCTGAACCGCGCGCGGGTGATGCACATCGGGCCCTACGTCGTGATCGGCCTCGTGATCTGGGTCTGCGTGCTGAAGTCGGGCATCCACGCGACGCTCGCCGGCGTCGTCACCGCGATGGCGATCCCGTTGAAGGACGGGCAGGGCGGCTCGCCGCTCGAGACCGCCGAGCACGCGCTGCACCCCTGGGTCGCGTTCGCGGTGCTGCCGATGTTCGCGTTCGTCAACGCCGGCGTGGACCTGCAGGGCGTGTCCCCCGGCACCTTCGCGCAGGGCATCCCGCTCGGCATCGCGTTCGGGCTGGTGCTGGGCAAGGCGATCGGCGTGTTCGGTGCGTCGTGGCTGCTGATCCGCTTCAGCGGCGCGAGCCTGCCGGCGCAGTCGAGCACGCGCCAGTTCTTCGGCGTGTGCGTGCTGTGCGGCATCGGCTTCACGATGAGCCTGTTCCTCGGCGGCCTCGCGTTCGCCGGCCAGGACGGGGCTTTCGAGACCCAGGTCAAGCTCGGCGTGCTCGGTGGTTCGCTGGTCGCGGGGCTGCTTGGCGTGGCGTTGCTGCTCGGTGCCCGGCCGGCTTCGCCACGTTGAGCGGCTCGCCGCGGGCTCGGGAAACGGACGCCTGGACGGCCCGTCGGCGCCGGGGCGATACTGGCGCCTGTGCTGGCCCGTGTCGATGCGGCCAGAGTAAGGCCTTCGTAAGTGCAAGTACCTAACCTGCGCGCAAAGCAGTCTGGGGATCGACCCCTACACCCTTGGAGACAAACGATGAGCGCATCCGACACCCAAATCTACAACCCGTCCGCCGCCGCGATGAAGGACGCCTGTGTGTCCGGCATGGATGCCTACTGGCGGCTCGTGGCCGAGGCCGACGCCGACCACGAGGGCTTCTGGGCCGCGCGGGCACGCGAGCTGCTGAGCTGGAAGACGCCGTTCACGGAGGTGCTCGACAGCAGCGACGCGCCGTTCTTCAAGTGGTTCAAGGACGGCACGCTGAACGTCTCGTACAACTGTCTGGACCGCCAGGTCGAGGCCGGTCTCGGCGACAAGACCGCGATCATCTTCGAGGCCGACGACGCCAAGGTCACGAAGATCGGCTACCGCGAGCTGCTCGAGCGCACCTGCCGGCTGGCGAATGCCTTGCGCGCACGCGGCGTCAAGAAGGGCGACCGGGTCGCGATCTACATCGGCATGTCGATCGAGGGTGTGGTCGCGATGCAGGCCTGCGCGCGGATCGGCGCGACCCACACCGTGATCTTCGGCGGCTTCTCGGCGCAGAGCCTGCGCGACCGCATCGCCGACACCGGCGCGGTACTGGTGATCACCGCCGACGAGCAACTGCGCGGCGGCAAGCAGCTGCCGCTGAAGGCCATCGTCGACGAAGCGCTCGCGCTCGAGGGCTGCGAATCGGTCGGGGACGTGATCGTCTTCCGGCGCACCGGTGGCAAGATCGCCTGGAACGACGCACGCGACCACTGGCTGCACGACGAGATGAGCGCGCAGCCCACGACCTGCGAGCCCGAATGGGTCGGCGCCGAGCACCCGCTGTTCCTGCTCTACACCTCGGGCTCGACCGGCAAGCCCAAGGGCGTGCAGCACTCCAGCGGCGGCTACCTGCTGCACGCCGCGCTGACGACGAAGTGGACCTTCGACCTGAAGCCCGACGACGTGTTCTGGTGCACCGCCGACATCGGCTGGGTCACCGGCCACACCTACATCACCTACGGGCCGCTCGCGCTCGGCGGCACCGAGATCGTGTTCGAGAGCGTGCCGACCTTCCCCGATGCGGGCCGCTTCTGGAAGATGATCCAGGATCACAAGTGCACGATCTTCTACACCGCGCCGACCGCGATCCGCTCGCTCATCAAGGCCGCCGAAGGCAACCCCGCGGTGCACCCGGACCGCTACGACCTGACGAGTCTGCGCATCCTCGGCTCGGTCGGCGAGCCGATCAACCCGGCCGCGTGGGAGTGGTACTACAAGCACATCGGCGGCAGCCGGTGCCCGATCGTCGACACCTGGTGGCAGACCGAGACCGGTGGCCACATGATCACGCCGCTGCCGGGCGCCACGCCGCTGGTGCCGGGCTCGTGCACCTTGCCGTTCCCCGGCATCGCCGCGGCCGTCGTCGACGAGACCGGCAAGGACGTGCCCTGGGGCCAGGGCGGCATCCTGGTCGTCAAGAAGCCGTGGCCGGGCATGATCCGCGCCATCTGGGGCGACCCGGAGCGCTTCACGAAGAGCTACTACCCGGAAGACTTCCAGGGCCGGTACTACCTCGCCGGCGACGGCGCGAGCCGCGACGCCACCACCGGCTACTTCACGATCACCGGCCGCATCGACGATGTGCTCAACGTGAGCGGCCACCGCATGGGCACGATGGAAATCGAGTCGGCGCTGGTGTCGTGCACCGAACTCGTCGCCGAAGCCGCGGTGGTCGGCCGGCCGGACGACACGACCGGCGAGGCGATCTGCGCCTTCGTCGTGCTGAAGCGCTCGCGCCCGACCGGCGACGAGGCGAAGGCGATCGCGAAGCAGCTGCGCGACTGGGTCGGCAAGCAGATCGGCCCGATCGCCAAACCGAAGGACATCCGTTTCGGCGACAACCTGCCGAAGACGCGCTCCGGCAAGATCATGCGCCGGCTGCTGCGCTCGGTCGCGAAGGGCGAGGCGATCACGCAGGACACCTCGACGCTCGAGAACCCGGCGATCCTCGAGCAGCTCGGCGCGAACTACTGAACCGCCGCTGGCGCCGCGCGCTAGTGCAGGTGCAGCGCGCCGGCCCCGAACAGGCCGACCAGGCCGATCAGGATCAGGTAGATCGCGACGATCAGGTTCAGCAGCTTGGGCATCAGCAGGATCAGGATGCCGGCGACGAGCGAGATCAGCGGCGTCAGGCTGAGGTGAATGTTCAAGGCGAGGTCCTCCGGGGCGATGAATCGAAACGCCGCATTGTCGCGGCGCCACGATCACATCGCCTTGAACAGGTGCACGTAGGCGCGGCTGACCGGCAGTTCGCCGTCGAAGCCGCGCAGGCGCACGAACAGGCGGCTCAACTCGTCGCGCCGCGTGCCGGCGACGAAGCGCAGGTTCACCAGCGTCGAGTGGTGCACCTGCCAGAACTGCTGCGCATCGAGCTGGGCCGCGAGTTCGGCGATCGGCGTGCGGATCAGGTGCTCTCCGCTGGCGGTGCGCACGCAGGTGTACTTGTCGTCGGCGCGGAAGAACAGCACGTCGGCCACGTCGATCAGGTGCGTCAGCTCGCCCTGGCTGGCGCGCACGTAGCGCAACAGCGCCGCGGTCGGCGCTGGCGCGAGGCGCTGCAGCACGCCGGCCAGGCGCGCGTCGTCGGGCGCGGCGGGAATCTCGGCCAGCAGACGGCGCACGCGCCCGACGCAGCGTGCCAGGCGCTGGGCGTTGATCGGCTTGAGCACGTAGTCGATCGCCTCCTGCTCGAAGGCCTGCACCGCGAACTCGTCGTAGGCGGTGACAAACACGACCCGCGTCGCGCCCTCGATGCCCTGCGCCACCTCAAGGCCGCTCAACCCCGGCATCTTGATGTCCAGGAAGGCCAGGTCCGGCGCCTGCGCGGCGATCGCCTGTGCGGCCTCGACGCCGTTGCGCGCCACCGGCAGCAGCTCCAGATCGGGCCACAGCGCGGCGAGCTGCTTGCACAGGTACGCGGCGAGATGCGGTTCGTCGTCGGCGATCAGGGCGGTGGTCATCAGGCAAGCTCCGTGCTGCGCACTGCGGTGAATTCGCCCTTCGGGCGGCCGGGCGGGCTCATGGGCGTGTCATCGGTTCGGAACGCGAAGCGTGGCACGAACGCCGTGCGGCGTGCGCGATTCGAGCGTCAGCCGGCCGGCGTCGCCGAAGGCGTGCGCCAGACGCTCGCGGATGTTTGCCAGTGCGGTGCCGGTGCCGCGCTGCGCCGATGCAACGACTGAACCCAGGCCCGGGCCGTCGTCGCTGACGCTGACGACCAGCATGCCGGCCTCGGTGTGAGCCGCGATCTCGACCGTGCCGCCGGCGATCTGCGGCTCCAGCCCGTGCTGCACGGCGTTCTCGACCAGCGGCTGCAGGCTCAGCGACGGCAGCGTCAGGGCCCGCAGCGCGTCGGGCACGTCGATCCGGTAGTGAAGGCGGCCTTCCATGCGGATGCCGATGATGTGCAGATACGCCTCGACCAGCGCGAGCTCGTCGCCCAGGGTCTGCGCGTCGCGCCGCAGGCTGCCCAGCGACGCGCGCAGGTAGTCGGTGAACGACTCCAGCATCGCCTTCGCGCGTGGCGCGTCGCCGTCCATCAGGCTCACGACGTTGGCCAGCGTGTTGAACAGGAAGTGCGGCTCCATCTGCGCCTGCAGCAGCCGCAGCTGCGCCTGCGCCGCCTGTCGCTCGGCGCGCAGCTGGCGCGCGCGGATCGCGAAGAAACCGTAGAACAGCGCCATCACCAGCGTCATGAACGCCACGGCGCCGAGCGGGGTCGTGCGCATCCCGGGGCCGACGTCGCCCGCGGCGAAGGCGCCGGTCAGCAGCGCGGCCAGCGGCAGCCCGATTGCCAGGCCGAGCAGCGGCGTGCCCCAGTGGAACAGCGCGCGTTGCCACGCCGCCAGCGCCTGGTAGCGGCGGCCGAGCGCGCGGCTGCCCAGCGCAAAGAGCAGGTCGATCGCGAGGCTGATGCAGACCGCGAACATCGCGCTCGTGCCGAACGCGCGCGCCCAGCCGGCCGCCGTCTGCCAGCTCGGATGGGCCGCGGTCAGCGCGAAGTTCAGCAGCGCGAAGCCGAGCGCGACGATCAGCGCGAAACGCAGCGTGCGCAGCGGCCGGAACCGGAACGGCGACGCGGCCGGGGCAGGGCGGTTGTCCATGGCCCGCAGTGTAAGAACGCGGCGCCGCCCGGCGCCGCCGCCGCGACGAAACGCCGGCCGCCGCGATGAATCGACAGGGCGCGGAGCCGGGCCGCTCCGATCCCTACAATCGGCGCACTTCACGCGACCGATACCCCTCTCAATGCAGCTCAGCGCCTCCGCCTTCAAGGCCTACGACATCCGCGGCGTCGTCGGACGTGACATCGACGCGGCCTTCGCCGAGCAGCTCGGCCGTGCCTTCGGCAGCGCCGCGATCGAGGCCGGCGAGCGCGCGGTCGCGGTCGGTCGCGACGGGCGCGTCTCGGGTCCGATGCTGGTGCAGGCGCTGATGCGCGGCCTGGCCTCGACCGGGCTGGACGTCGTCGACCTCGGGCCGGTGACGACGCCGATGCTGTACTACGTCGCGGCGACGCGCGGCGCACACGGCTGCCACAGCGGCATCCAGGTCACCGGCAGCCACAACCCGAAGGACTACAACGGCTTCAAGATGGTGCTGGCCGGCCAGGCGATCCACGGCGACGCGATCCAGGCCCTGCGCCGGCGCATGCAAGCCGAGGACCATGTTCAGGGTGCCGGCCGCGTCGGCGCGATGGACATCCTGGCCGAGTACCGCGCCCGCATCACCGGCGACTGCAAGCTGGCCCGCGCCATGAAGATCGTCGTCGACTCGGGCAACGGCATTCCCGGCGCGTCGGCGCCCGGCATCCTGCGCGCGCTCGGCTGCGAGGTGGTCGAGCTCTACTCCGAGGTCGACGGCGACTTCCCGAACCACCACCCGGACCCGAGCAAGCCCGAGAACCTGGCCGACCTGATCCGCACGGTGCGCGAGACCGGTGCCGAGCTCGGCCTCGCGTTCGACGGCGACGGCGACCGCCTCGGCGTCGTCACGAACGACGGCCGGATCATCTACCCGGACCGCCAGCTGATGCTTTTCGCGAGCGACATCCTGACGCGCGTCAAGGGCGGCACGATCATCTTCGACGTCAAGTGCACGCAGCGCCTGGCGCCGCTGATCCGCCGTGCCGGCGGCACGCCGCTGATGTGGAAGACCGGCCACTCGCTGATGAAGGCGAAGCTGCGCGAGACCGGCGCACCGCTCGCCGGCGAGATGAGCGGCCACATCTTCTTCGCCGAGCGCTGGTACGGCTTCGACGACGCGACCTACACCGCGGCGCGGCTGCTCGAGATCCTGTCGCGCAGCACCGACCCGAGCCGAGTGCTGAACGCGCTGCCGACGAGCTTCTCGACGCCCGAGCTGAACGTGCCCTGCGCCGAAGGCGAGCCCCAGCGTGTCGTCGCCGACCTGCTGAAGGCCGCGAACTTCCCCGGCGCGAGCGAGATCATCACGATTGACGGGCTGCGCGTCGACTACGACGACGGCTTCGGCCTGCTCCGCGCATCAAACACGACGCCGGTGCTGGTGTTGCGCTTCGAGGGCCACACCGCGGCCGCGCTGCAGCGCATCGAGATCGCGCTGATGGCGGCCCTGCGCGCGGTCAAGCCCGACGCGCGGGTGGCCGCGGCGGCGCACTGAGCGGCGTGCGCGTCCTCATCGTCAAGCTGTCGTCGCTCGGCGATGTGGTGCATGCGATGCCGGTGGTGCACGACATTCGCACCGCGTTTCCAGAAGCGACGATCGCCTGGGTCGTCGAGCCCGGCTTCGCGCCACTGGTGCGGCGCGTCGAGGGCGTCGCCGAGGTCATCGAGTGCGCGCTGCGGCGCTGGAGCGGGCGCTGGTGGACGAGCGACACGCGCATCGAATGGCGCGCCTTCCGCGCGCGGCTGGGGCGCGAGCGCTACGACGCGGTGCTCGACCTGCAGGGGCTGACCAAGTCGGCGCTGATCGCCCGGCTGGCGCATCTGGCCCGAGGTGGCGCGCGCTACGGCCTGGCCAATCGCACCGACGGCGCGAGCTTCGAGGCGCCGGCGCGCTGGCTCGTCGATCGCGCGATCCGCGTCGAGCCGCGCACCCATGCGCTCGACCGCTCGCGCGTGCTGGCGGCCGCGGCACTGGGCTACGCGTTCGCGGGGCCGCCGCGCTTCGGGCTGAGCGCCACCGTGTCGCCGCGCACCGCCGCGCCGACGCTCGTGCTGGTTCACGGCAGCTCGCGCGATGACAAGCTCTGGCCCGAAGCCGCGTGGATCGAACTCGGCCGACGCGCCATCGCCGAGGGCTGGCGTGTCGCGCTGCCGCATGCCGGCGCGACCGAACTGGCGCGCGCGCAGCGCATCGCCGGCGCGCTCGGCGCCGGCGCGGAAGTATGGCCCGCGATGAAGCTCGACGCGCTGGTCGACCGGCTCGGCGCGACCCAGGGTGTGATCGGCGTCGACAGCGGCCTGAGCCACATCGCGGTCGCGCTCGACCTGCCGCACGTGCAGCTCTACAACTGGCCGACCGCGTGGCGCACCGGGCCGCAGGCCGCGCACGGGCACCGCCATCAGGTGTCGGTGCAGGCGCAGCCGACGCCGTCGCTGGCCGCGGTCTGGGCCGCGTGGACGCAGGTGCGCGAGGCCGCTGCTTGAGCCCGCGCGGCCGCCAAGGGCCACGAAGGGGCCCGCATTCGTGGACCCGGGCGAAATCACCGCAGTGCGAAGCACGGAGGTTGCCTGTTGAGCCGCGTGCGTGAAGCCATGGCGCGCGGCCTCTATGCGCTGCTGCTGCGCCTGCTGGTGCCGGTGTACGCGCTGCGGCTGTGGTGGCGCGGCAGCGCCGAGCCGCTGTACCGCGAGCGGCTGCTCGAGCGCTTCGGTTTCCATCGCGACGCGCGCACCGCCGACTGGGTCTGGGTGCACGCGGTGTCGCTGGGCGAAACGCTGGCCGCGGCGGCGCTGATCGACGCGCTGCGGATCGAACGTCCCGGCATGCGCCTGCTGCTGACCCACGGCACCGCCACCGGGCGCGAGGCCGGGCGCGCGCTGCTGCGCGCCGGCGACCACCAGACTTGGCTGCCCTACGACACGCCGGGCGCGACCCGGCGCTTCTTCGCGCAGTTCCGGCCCGCGGTCGGCGTGCTGATGGAGACCGAGGTCTGGCCGCATCTGCTGCTCGCCGCGAAGGACGCAGGCGTGCCGATGGTGCTCGCGAACGCGCGCCTGAGCGCAAAAAGCTTCGCGCGCGGCCGGCGCCTGAACGCGGTGCTGCGGCCGGCGATCGACAGCGTCGCGCTGGTGCTCGCGCAGACCGACGACGATGCGCAGAGCATCCGCGCATCGGGGGCGCACGCGGTCGAGGTCTGCGGCAATCTGAAGTACGACCTGACACCCGAACCCGATCTGCTCGCGCAAGGCGCAGCCTGGCGCGCGCTGGTGCCGCGCGACGTGGTGCTGGCCGCGATCACGCGCGAGGGCGAGGAGGCGCTGCTGCTCGAGGCCTGGGCGCGCCAGGCGCCGCCGGGGGCGCTGCTGCTGATCGTGCCGCGCCACCCGCAACGCTTCGACGAGGTCGCCGCGCTGGTGCGCGCCGCCGGCCTGAGCCTGGCGCGGCGCAGTGCCTGGGGCGACACGCCGCCGGCCGAAGCCATGCGTGTGCAGGTCTGGCTCGGCGACTCGATGCGCGAGATGGCGCTGTACTACGCGAGCGCCAGGGTCGCGCTGCTCGGCGGCAGCTTCGCGCCGCTGGGCGGCCACAACCTGATCGAGGCCGCGGCCTGCGGCTGCCCGCTGGTGATGGGGCCCAGCACTTTCAACTTCAGCGAGGCGGCGCAACTGTCGCTGGCCTCCGGCGCGTCGCTGCGCGTGGCCGACATGGCGCAGGGCGTCGCGCGGGTGAACGATTTGCTCGGCGACCCGGACCGGCTCGCGGCGCTGTCGGCGAACGCGCTGGGTTTCGCAGCGCAGCACCGCGGCGCGGCGCGGCGCATGGCACAGCGCATCGTGCCGCTGCTGCGCGGCTGACTAGTCCACCCTGGAACCGGACGTTCGCCTTGGTGCGACGAGGGGCAGGGTCACTCGAAAAGTGCTGCCCTGGCCGAGGCCCTTGCTGAAAACCTCCATGTGGCCGCTCTGTAACTCCACCAGCCGACTGGCCAATATCAGGCCGATCCCCAGACTGCGGTCGGATCGGTCAGACGCGCCGCGCGGTTGCGCAAACATCTCGAAGATTTCGGCAAGCGAGTCGGGCGCGAGACCAACGCCGTTGTCGATAACCTGGACCCGGACGTGTCCATCCATCGCCGCCGCTTCGATTCGCAGCTGACCGCCAGGATCGGTGTACTTCGCTGCATTCGTGAGCAGGTTGATCAGCACCTGGGTAGTGCGCAGCCGATCGACCTCGAGTATCAAAGGCGAATCCGGCAGCTGGACGTCAAGGTCGTGGCCTTTCGTGTCGAGCAGGTGGCGCACGGTTTCGACGGCCGATTCAATCAGCGATGCCACCTCGACCCGCTCGGGGTTCAAGACGATTTTGCCGCTCCTCAAACGCGACAGGTCGAGAAGCTCGTCGAGCAGCAACGTCATCGTGTGACTCTGCCTTGCGATCACACCGGCGGCCCAGCCCACACGGTCGGGCGGCAGGTCGGGGCGGGCCAGCAATTCGGCCGCCGTACGGATGGGGGCAAGTGGGTTGCGCAGTTCATGCGCGAGCATGGCGAGGAACTTGTCTTTGCGGCGATCGGCCACCCTCAGCGCGTCGGCCGCGAGGGTGGCGTCGGTGATGTCGATATGAACGCCAACCCATTCACGCAACGAACCGTCGCGTTCGACCACCGGCACCGCGCGGACCGAGAACCTGCGCCACACCCCGTCACGCCGCCGCACGCGGTGTTCGAAGTTAAACAGGCGTCGTTCAACCACCGCGTCGGTCCACGCGGCTATGGTCGGCTGCGCGTCGTCCGGATGCACCGCAGCGGCCCACCCGAAGCCGCCGTACTCGGCCTGGGATTGCCCGGTGAGCCCGGCCCAGCCCGGCTGTGCGCCGATCATGAGGCCGTCGGAATTGTTGGTCCACATCACGCCGACCGCCTGCATCGCGGCA
>JANXZN010000402.1 GCA_025355545.1 Rhizobacter sp. | reverse complement strand
CATCCGAACAGCCGCATCGACGAGTTGCTGCCGCACCGCTGGAAGAAACCCGACGCCTGATCATCGGCCGGCGGTAGCGTCATCGAGTCGATGTGGTCAAGAGGGCTCGGCTAGACGCTCACTCACGACTTACGTAAAACTCAATAGACCGCCGCCCCCGCAGCCTGGAAATTGCGCGCAAATGCGTGAGTGTGATCAGCCAATTCGATGGGCCGATGATCAAGTTCGATGATGGTTCACGGGAGCTATCGGTAGCAATGAGGCGGCTTGAATAACCTCAAAAGACTGCTTGTCAGAAGGAACTTTGGCGACTGGTCTGCCGCAGCGCATAAATCATGCCGCACCCACTGCTCTAACTTGTTGAATTTGCTCGCGAAACTTTGATCACGTTCGACGATGGGAAAACACCCCAGTACATCAGCGAACGTGATCGCTACGGGGCATTTGTCCATCACGATTCATGATCATGCTCACAAATGCGTCTGCCTACCTGCGGAAAGCAAGACCGGGGGCCGTCCAAGCGCGATTGTCGTCGCCGCTCGAAGCCTTTCTCCTCAGGGTGACTCGAACTTCGTACCCTCGATGACGCCAATGGCACCATTCGGCGGGAACCATATCGCTGCGAACTCCCATCCTGAAGCCTGGAGTAGCGAACGGTACTCCTGCACCGTCCGCTCCCGCCCGGTGCCCCAGCACATCATGTGGATGTCGAACAGCGCGGCGTAGTCCGGCCCGCCAGAGTCCGGAATCACATGTTCGACGATGAAGATGCGACCCGCCCGGGACGCGCGGCGGTGCAGGTTGCGAAGAATCCGCACGCACTCGTCGTCGTTCCAGTCATGAAGAATCATCTTCATGATGTAGGCATCGGCGGCGGGTACTTCGACAAACATGTCGCCTGCGATGTACCTACAACGCCCGCCCACCTCCAGTTTGTCGGCCCAGAGCATCTGCCCATCGCCGATCACGCTGGGCCGCTCCAGAACGCTGCCCACCACGTGCGGATAGCGAACGAGGAGGTGGCACAGAAGATGACCGCGCCCGCCGCCTACGTCACAAAGATTTGCAACGGAGCTGAAATCGTAATCCCGTAGTGCCTCAATGACCCACGTTGTCTGTAGATTCGACTGGCTGCTCATGCCCGCGTCGAAGGCCTTGCCGTAGGAGAGTTCTCGCGTGGCATGGTCGAACGCAGTCGTGCCGAACTCTCGCACAAAGCCGTCTTGTCGGCCGTCGCGAACAATCGCCGGCAAGTGCTTCCACACGGCGGTGTGTTCCGGCCCCTCGCGCAGCAAGATGGCGTCCCGCATGGATTGCGGATGATCGCTGCGCAGTAACTCGCCTGCCTCGGTTATCGAAAAGGCGTGCGCGTCATGCTCTTGCAGTAGGCCCAAGGATCCCAGTGCCCTGAGCAAGCGATAACCCAGTGCGCAATCCAGCCCGAGCTCGCGAGCGATCTGTGTCGCGTGCATCGGCGCGCGCTCGGCCACGTCGAAAATATCGAAAATGTCGAGCGTCACACCTGCGTAGAGGACTTGGCTGCGCCAACGGCCATAGAACAATTCGAGCACCGTCTCCTGAGCGTCCGCCATCATGGTCTCCTCATCCATTCTTGCACACGCTTCTCGGCGGATCCAACCCGAAAGTCAATCCCGAAACGATCTGCATGGCAGTCTGCATGGAAATCTGCTGATGTGGTGCGTGCTGTGGATACGACAGCGCCGGTCCCGAGATCACTGGCTCGCCGGGAGATCCGATTCAGACAAGGCTTGCGCGACAGCTGCGTGCCACCCCGCTTCGCTGAGCACCGAACCCGTAGCGAAACAACGTGCAAATTCTTCTGCCGCAAGCGCAGCTTCGAGCGCAGGGCGCGCATGGTCGATAAGCCGCTGTTCATTCGGCTGCCGCGGGGCCTGATGTTTCGCAATGACCGCTTCGGACGCGCCCAGAAGGAGTACTGCCGATTCGTATTGCTTGCGGCGCCAGAGTAGATGCACGAAGACATCGAGAAAGTATTGCTTGGCGCGGGGCATGAATGGCAGCGACTCCCGTGCCGCGCGACTGGCCCCCTCAACATTTCCCATTTCGCTCAGGATGCCCACCACATTGCTGAACACCAGCGCGGTGTCGGTAACGCTTGCGGGCCGCGTGCGCAATTGTTCGGCAAGCTCGCATGCCTCTCGAGCTGCTTCTTCGATCGGTCCGATTTCCCAAAGCAGATCGGCAAGAACATTTCGCGCACCGATCTCGGGACCCCAGTCTCCCGCCTGAACGCAAACACGAGCCACTTCGCGAAATAGCTGGAGTGCCTCCGGCAGGCGGCGGGCCCGTCTGGCGGCATAGCTGTCCATGCGTACCAAGCGCACCCGCAGCCGGGCTGGCCACTCCGGTTGAACGATGCTCCGCGCCTGCTCGATCGCCTGGCTTGCCGCCTCGTCATTGTTCAACTCGATCTGGTGGCGTGCCACCAACAGCCAGCCGAAATAGACGCGCCGAGCCTGCCCGAGCGCCTGGTACAAGCGCACGGCGCAATGCGCAGCCTCAACCTGTATGGGACTGGGAAAGTGGAACAGCATCGGCGGGCTGGCAATTGCCAGCCAATAGCGCGCGGCGAGCTCTGGGTTGACGCCATCATCGACCTGCTGGCGCTGGGTCAACAACCATGGGACGCATTCCAGCGCGAAATCCTCGACTGCGCTTGCACGCGCGGCGAGTGTGATCGCGATCTGCGGGTCACCCGCGCTACCGCTGGCCCAGGAATAGGCGGCACGCACGTTGTCCAGGTTCGGCCGTGCCAGCGCCGTATGCTGGTCAGATAGCAATTCGCCATCAAGAAATGCGTCATCCACAGTCCCGAGGAAGTCGCACACGGCCAGGGCGTGCCGTTTCAGCGTCAAAGCCGTCTCGCCCGCCGCCGCCAGTCTCTCGAGCGCAAAGCTGCGGGCCGATTCGAGCAGTCGGTAGCGCGGCAAGGCGCCGGTATCAGCGGCCACGAAGGAGCGATCGATGAGCGAGCCGAGAGCATCCACGACCGCCCACGCATCGAGCGGCGTGGCGTCTGCGGCGATTGCCATTTCATCGCCCACCACCTGACGCGCCATCTCGAGAGAGAAGCCACCGGCAAAGACCCCGAGACGCCGAAACACCGTGGCCTCCGCCGCGTTGAGCAGACCGTGGCTCCACTCCAGCGCGCCGCGCAGCGTGCGCTGGCGCTGCGGCGCTCCGCGGCGACCCTGAGTCAGCAGGTACAGCCGCTCGCCGAGCGCCGCCGCCAGCGCAACCACCCCGAGCATCGGCACGCGGGCTGCGGCCAATTCGAGGGCTAGGGCCAGGCCGTCGAGTTGCGCGCAAACCTCGATCACGCTGGCCAGATTGCCTGCGGTCAATTCGAAACGCCGATCAGCGGCGCGGGCGCGCTCGACGAACAGCGCCACGGCACCATAGCCAAGTGCTTCGTCCAGGGGCACGTCGGCTTCCGGCACGGCCAGCGCACCGAGCCGGTACACGCGTTCGGCCGACAGCTTCAGCGGCACCTGGCCCGTGACGAGCAGCCGCAATTGAGGTGCGCCATCGTGCAGCGCCTGCGCGATGATGGCGACCTCGTCGATCAAGTGTTCGGCGTTGTCAAGCGCCAACACCATGCTTAATGGCTTTAGCGCAGCGACCAGGCCCTCGATTGGATTCACCGCAACAGCTTGCAGGCCGAGCGCACCGGCAATGGTTGTGGCCAGCAGCGTTCGATCGGACAGGCCGGCCAGCTCGACCCAGGCCACGCCCTGTTCATAGTCGCCTTGTCGCTGGTGCAGCAGGCGCTCGGCCAAGCGCGTCTTGCCCATGCCGCCCGCGCCGACAATGGTGATGAGCCGGTGCGCGTCGAGCAAGGCGCCCAGCGCGGCCAGATCGTCGTCGCGCCCGATCAGGGCCGGCAGCACCTCGGGCAGATTGCTGCGCAGTGAGGATCTCGCTGCGGCGTCGGCATCGCCGACGGACGAGACTGCCGCAGCTTGCGCGTCAGCCAGCGCGGTGAACCGGTAGCCCCGCCCCGGAATGGTCGCGATAACCTGCGCGCCTAGCAGCTTGCGCAGCGTGCCGACCTGCACCACCAGGTTGTTCTCCTCGACCACCAGCCCCGGCCAGACGGCTTCGAGCAGCTCGTGCTTGGTGACGAGCTGATCTTGCCTGTCAATCAAGGTCAGCAGCACATCGAAGGCACGCGCGCCCAGGCTCGCCGCGATGCCGTCGACGATCAACTGCCGCTGCAACGGGCGGACTTCAAAGCGGCCAAAGCGGTGAATGGTTTCCAAAGAGGCTCCGTCGGCCAGGGGCCACAGGACGAGTCAGCGGCCAGCTTGGCAATTTACCCCGAGCGCCGAGCTTTCAGAACGTTTTAGCTGCGCTTGGTAACGCTAAAGGCCAAGCGGCCTGCGCCGGGAGGACAGTCGTTCTATCGACAACCCAAAGGAGCCGACATGAAGACGATCTTGAAACTTTTGACGCTAGGCGCTGTGCTCGCCTTTGCCGGCGCGGCCAGCGCCGGCACGCCAACCCCGACCGCCTCGCGCTCGTACGCCCTCGGCCCGGCTCCGATCAATCCGCAACCGCTGCCGCCCCGGCCACCGCCACGTGACTTGATCGATGCATTTTCCGGCCACGCCCCCTCGCCCCAGTACCCGCCGGGTCCGATTCGCATCGACCCGCAACCTCTGCCGCTTCTGAATTCGCGTCCGTCGTGAACGCCTCGGCGTGGCGCTGGCCGCTGATACCAAAGACGCGCGGCGCCCGCTGACCCGCACAGCCTCTGCGCCGGCGCTGCACGTTCACGTCACCTCGAAGGAGTTCTGCCATGACCACCGTTTCATTCAGACCATCTGCTTGCATCGGAGCCGGGTTTTTGGCCATCGTGTTGCTGATTCTCTTGGTCGAGTCGCCAAGGCTGATCGAGATGACCGCCAAGCTGCCGGCGGCGAACGAGATCGTCAGCGTCGGGACCTCCTGGGCCTCGCGCGTCGAGGCACCCGACCGCGATCCATCGGTACCCACCGCTTCGGGCGTCGTCTTTCCGGCGGGCGACAACACCGAGTCGGCCATTGCGACGTTCTAGCAAGCGGACAACCCCTCAATTTGTCGATCGGCGACTCGAGGCAAGGACCTCATCATGAATCGAAGAGCCCTCTCGCTTGCCGTGGCCGCGACCGGCTACTTCGAGGCCCAGAAGATCACGCTGATGTCGCAGACACAGTACTTCGACAAGTTCGTGCTGACGCGCGTCGGCGTCGCGAAGGACACCAATCACGCGGTCAAGGACAAACTCGGCTTTGCCGACGACCAGCGCTTCAGCGGCGCGCTGCTCGATGCGGCGGCACATGTTGCCTCGACCAGTGTCGGCGACGATTGTGGCAAATGCTTCGCCGCGCCGAACCCGTGGGAGAAGCTGTTTGCCGCGTTCGAGCGGCGGCCGGCGTCGCGGCGCGCGACGCCCTGAGGCGCAGTCTCACATCGTTGGCTGCCCGTTCGAGGCCGTGAGGCGCCGTCGACCGGCAGATTGACGCCGGCTTTGCTGAGTTCGAACGGCTGGTCCGAGTGTCATCAATCTTGATGACGCCTTCCGGGCGTCGACATCAACGCTGCGACCGTCGCAACGCGACCCACAGCTGACCCACAATTGTGCGAGTTCACTGCCAGAAACCCGTCACTCGACGACGGACCTTTGGAACCTAACAATCGCAATCCAGGACGGAATGGATTGAACGGCGACACGGCGGGTCTAGGGAGAGCGTTGCCGAGCACCCACGTGGGAACATGTATCAAACGTCTTGACCCAACGCGGGGCCTTGTCGGCCGTCGCGTCTTCGACGGCAGGAGTCTGTCGTGTTCGAAGCCGGAGAACTGACTTGAATCCGTACACCGCACGAGCGGTCGTTGCATGCGTCGCCTGCGTTCTGTCGCTATTGCCATCGGGGGTGGCGGCGCAGGACATCGACGCCATCATTCGCGGCCTCGGCGACAAGTCAGCGCGCGTCCGCGAGGACGCCGCGCTCAGCGTCTACAACGCGAACCTCCGGGCGCGCGCGGCCGTTCCGAAGCTGTTGTCGATGCTGGCGAGCGAACGCGACGCCGAGGTTCGCCTCTATGTCGTGAAGGCGCTCGGGGTCGCGGGCAAAGAGTCGCCTGGCGTGCCGGAAGCGCTGGCACAGGTGTTGAAGCAGGACATGGTTGCCGAGATGCGCACCCGATCCGCCGAAGCCCTGGGCCGCCTGGGCACGGCGGCCGATGTATCGGTGCCGGCGCTGGTCGCCGCGTTGGCCGACAAGTCCGACGAGGTGCGCAACGCTGCCGCCGACGCGCTGGGCGAATTCCCTGCCAGCGCCGGCGCGATCGTGCCGGCGCTTGTTCCGGCCCTTGCCGACAGGCCGGTTGCGAACGGCGCCCTGCAAACGCTGGCCCGGTTCGGTGTCGGCGCGGCACCGGCGCTGCCGGCCTTGCGTCAACTCGTCCGCACAGCAAAAACGCCGAGCGGCCTGCGACGGAGCGCCTTGGTCGCGCTGGGCAGCATCGGCTCGGGGGCGGCCAACGCCGCGCCCGACTTCCTGCCGCTGCTGGACGACCCTGACCCAGAGATACGCGTCGAAGCCGCCATCGCGTTGATGTCCATCGGCCAATATCGCGACCAGGCGATGCGGACACTGGTCGCTGCCCAGAGCTACGACAATGGACGCAGAAACCTCGACGACGCTTACCTGCGTCGTGCGGTCGTTGTGCGGGCCGCGTGGGCGCTCGGCAACTTCGGTGTGTATGCGAACGGTGACGCCGTGAGTCGCCTCGCGGTGAACGCGCAGGACGCTGACGGCGACATCCGTGCGTTTGCCACGAAAGCGTTCGACGAGGTGCTGGCGGCGCTCGTCAAGGCGCAGCGCTACGATGCGATCGATTCGCTCGTCGGCGCGAAAACGTTCCTCGCCCAGAGCCAGGACGAAGCGCTGCGCGCCCGCAGCCGCTCGGTCGCCGCGACGATCGACGAACTGGAACGCCTCCAGCCGGTCGGCGCCAGGATGCGGCGCTTCCGGCTGCCCGCGCTGGGCGCGTCCTCGCTCATTGCCGTGGCGCTCGTGTTCCTGCTGATACGGCTCCGCAGCGCCGCGCTGCGCGTCTTCATCAGTTACCGCCGGCGGGACAGCGCGGCGTCGTGTGGCCGCCTCTACGACTGGCTCGTATCCGCACTCGGCGTCGAGCGTGTGTTCCGGGACATCGACTCGCTGGCACCGGGCACGTTGTTCGCCGACCGTCTGCGCCGATCGGTGGCCGAGTGCGACGCCTTCATCGTGCTCATCGGACCGTCGTGGCTGGCTGCCGAGCCGGAAGGCCGGCGCCGGCTCGACGATCCGGCCGACTTCGTGCGCCTAGAGATCGAGACCGCGCTCCGACAGGGCAAGCCGGTGTTCCCGGTGCTGGTCGAAGGTGCGCGCATGCCCACTGCTTCCGAGCTGCCGGCGTCGGTGGCGCCGATTGCGGCATCGAACGCCATCGAGATTGCCGACCGGCACTTCACGGCCGACATGCGACGACTGCTGGCTGCGATGCGCTCCGTCCGCGCCGCAGCCACGAAATCGCCGCCGGCCGAGCAAAGCCTATCCTGATGCCGGGAGCATCAAGGTTGCGACGATATATGTGATTCCCCGCGCCAGCCACGCCCATGACAACACTTCAGGTCTCCCCCGGAACCTGGTTCCCGCTGGGTGCAACCTGCGATCCAGGCGGATCAACTTCGCGCTGTCCTCTGCGCATGCGACCGGCGTCGTGCTCGTTCTGTTCGCCGAACCCGCCGGGCCGGCCACCGACGAGATCCGCCTTGAGAGGCGGACACGCAATGTGTGGAAAGGCCAGCGATGCCGCGGAGCGTGCGCCGGGGCTGAGCACGGGGAGCGGCTCGATCCGAGGCAGGGCATTGCAGCGACGACCTTCTACGACCAGATCAAGGCGTTCTTCACCGACTGCGCCGCTGTGCTGCGAGGGCAGGGCGATACGAAGGGGGGCAGATCGCCTGACCAAGGCTAGCACGCACTGGATGCGGCACTCGCACGCGAGCCACGCAATCGCGGCGGGGATGCCGATCGAGATCGCGCAGCAGAACCTTGGGACATGCGTCGCTCGCCACGACAACGGTCTATGTGACAACCGAGAGCAAGCGGCGGATGAAGGCCGTCGAAACGTTCTGGCGGAGGTAGCCCTGACTTGGGTGCCAACGCGATTGCCTGCGGATTCCGCCGAATTTCACCATTCCTTCCGATTCGATCCCCCGCCGCTCAGCCTCGGTCCTGTTGAGTCGAAGGTCGCCTCTTGCCCCTGGCGTACGACAATCAATGCTGGCCGCACTATCACCGAGTGAACAAATGAGGACGAAGATGGAACGTATGTTGGGCCGTCGAGACGAGATGTTTGCGTTGGACCATGTTCGCCATGGTGAATAACGCTTTGAAGCCGTCGCGGCGGATCCAGGCACCGACGGTCTGCCTCCCGGAGGTTCTGAAAGGCGGGCGCGCCATGCGCCGCAAGACGCTCGCGTCGATGTCATGCGAGAAGCCTCGACTGAAGGTCTGCGGCCTCGCGCCCGTGGGCTAGTATGAAAGGCGGTTCGCAAACAGAGGGCTCAGCCGCGTCCGAAGAGCGCAAGCGCAATGGTCCGGCCCGCGAGGCGCGACCGAAAGCCAAGACTGCTCGCAAGGACAAGACGACCGACGCAGGCAAGCTCAAGATCGGCGACGACTGGAACGCGATCCGGATCATCGCGCTGTCGCAGAGCAATCCGCTCAAGGCCATTGCAGAGTTCGTCGAAAACAGCATCGACGCCCACGCCAAGACCATCACCATCACGCGCGGCCGCGAGCACGGCGCGCACTATCTCTCGATCAAGGACGATGGCGACGGGGTGCCCCGCGACGAGGTGGGTCTGCCGAACTTCAAGTACGTCGCCACGCATATCTGCGATTCGATCAAGCGGCGCCTGAAGACCGAGGGTCTTGGCAGTGGCCTGCAGGGCGAGTTCGGCATCGGGCTCTTGAGCTTCTGGACCGTCGGCGACACGTTGACGATGGCCTCGGCCGGCGCCGACCAGCGCGCATACCAGATGACGATGAGCAAGGGGGACTCCCGCTACACGGTGACGCAGCGGCGCGTGCTGTTCGCCGAGCGCGGCACCGAGCTCAAGATCAGCCCGCTGCTCGAGGGCATCCGCACGTTGAGCGGGGAGAAGATCCAGTGGTTCCTCGCCTCGGAACTGCGCGATCGGCTGCGCAACGCGCAGGTCCGGGTGAGCGTCATCGACAATCTTGCACGCAAGCAGTATGAAGTCGAGCCGCGAGCGTACGAGGGCAGACTGCTGCATCAGCTGCCCACCGTCCGCACACCCTTCGGCGATGCCTATGCTGAGTTGTACCTGTTGCAGCCCGCCGACAGTTGTCGGGTCGCGCTGACCCGCGCCGGAACCCGTGTCATCGAGGATCTCGCGACCCTCCCCGGGCTCGAGAGCGCGCCATGGTCCTCCCGCTATCTCCAAGGGCTGGTGGATGCCCCGTTCTTGAACCTGACGCCCGGCACGCGCAGCGGCGTCATTCACGACGAGCGTTACGCCGCACTGCTCGAAGCGCTGAAGCCTCTCGAAGCCAAAGTGATCGGTGTCATCGAGGCGCAGCAGCGAGCGGAGGAGGAGCAGGCCAGTCAGCAGTCGCTGCGCGCGATTCACCGAGCGTTTCGCGAAGCGCTCCTTGCGCTCCCGCCCGAGGAATACGACTGGTTCGACATTCAGGCCCGTGCCAATAGCGACGGCGGCTCGGCCAAGCCGGCCGTGGGGGATACCGCGTCGCAGGATGGGCTTGCCGACCTCGGCGTCGCAGAGTCCGGGTTCAATCCGCAGGCGCAACGGCAGTTCTTCGACTACGCGGGCCCGTTGTTCGGCGTCGTCGTATCGCCAGCGGCGAGCACCGTGCCCATCAACGAACGGCGACGCTTTAGGGCGCTCCCGCGCGATCGATCGCGCCGGCGTGTGGCGGACGATCTGCTATTTGCCTGGGAGATCGTCGAAGGCGACGGATCGATCGATACCACTGCCGATCAGGAAGTCGAATACGCAGCGACCGCAACGCCTGGCCTCGTGCGCCTGCGAGTCACGGTGACGCAGCGTGAGATCGGCTGTAGCGCCGAGGCGCTCGTGACGGTCACGGATAGCCTCGAGATCCCATTGAATCCGGCCGTCGTGAACGCGCGCGGCTTGCCCGGTTATACGTTCGAACGGGCGGCAGGGGCGCTATGGAGATCTCGGTTCGACGCCGCGCGAAATGTCATCGTCGTGAACAACGGGCATCGGGACTTCGTGTTCGCGACGAAGAACCGCGCGTTGCAGTTGCGCTACCTGGTGCGGTTGTACGTCAAGGAACTCGTGCTGAAGAACTTCAAGGGCGTATCCGCGGAGCAGCTGCTCGAGCGGATGATCGAACTCTCGCTCTATGCCGAAGAGAAGCTCAAAGCTGGCTGATCTCGATCTTGACTCATAAGGCAAGCCCCCGGCTATGCCGGGGGACTCGCACAGGTTTGACCGTGTGGAGCGGTCGTGGATGCTTCTTATCCGACCAAGGAAAGGAGCTTCCAAATGAAAGAGTACCAGAGCCTCGCGCACACCC
>JANXZN010000334.1 GCA_025355545.1 Rhizobacter sp. | reverse complement strand
ACCGCCATCGATGAGTACATCGCCCATCACAACATCAAACCCCAGCCGTTCATCTGGACCAAGAGCGCTGCCGACATCCTGCAGAAGGTCATCCGCGCCAACAGCCGCTTAAGTTCTAAACAGAATGGAACACTACACTAGCGCCGCGGGCGCAGCGCCGAGCCGCCCCAAGCGCGCCCGCGTCCGCTCGGGGAATCGCCCGAAGTACCCTTCGGGCGAGGGCTTGTCATTCGCCGTGCCAGCCGCCGCCCAATGCCTGGATCAGCGCGATCGCCGACGCCTGCCGGCTCGCCGCCACCTGCGCCAGCGTGCGGCGCGCGCTCAGCGCCGAGGCTTGCGCGGTGACGACGTCGGTGTAGCTGACCTGCCCGGCCTGGTAGCGGTTCAGCAGCTGCTGTTCGGTCAGGTCGGCAGCCTCCGAAGCGGTGCGGCGCAGGCCCGCCTGCTCGCTCAGTGCGCGCGCCGCGGAGAGCTGGTCCTCGACCGCCTGGAACGCCGTCAGCACGGTCTGCCGGTAGCGCGCGACGGCCGCATCGCGCGCCGCCTCGGCGCCCTCGACGCGGGCGCGCGTCGCGCCGGCATCGAACACGGTCTGTGCGACCGACAGGCCGAGCGACCACAAGGTCGTCGACGCGTTGAACAGGTCGCCGATCCGGCTCGCCGCGTTGCCGAACGAGGCCGTCAGGTTCAGGCTCGGAAAGTAGGCCGAGCGTTGGATCCCGATCTGCGCGTTCGCCGCCGCGACCGCACGCTCGGCCGAGGCGATGTCGGGCCGGCGCTGCAGCAGCTCCGACGGCACGACCAGCGGCACCGCCGGCACCGCCAGGTTCCATTCGGCGGCCGGCAGCGTGAACTCGGCCGGCGCCTTGCCGATCAGCACCGCGATCGCGTGCTCGAGCTGCGCACGCTGGTTCACGAGCGTCGCCAGATCGGCCTGCGCATTGGCAAGCTGGGTCTGCGCCTGCAGCAGGTCGGTGCGCGGCGCGATGCCCGCGTCGTAGCGGTTGCGCGTGATCGTCACCGCGCGCTGGTAGCCCTCGACGGTGCGGCGCAGCAGGCCGAGTTCGGTGTCGGCGTCGCGCAGCGAGAAGTAGTTGGTCGCGAGCTCGCCCTGGGCCGACAGGCGCGCCGCCGCCAGATCGGCCTGGCTCGCCTGGGCACTCGCCTGCGCGCCCTGCACGCTGAGGCGCAGCGCGCCCCAGACATCCGGCACCCAGCTCGCATCCGCGGCGATCTGGAACGCGTTGCCGGTGCTGGCCGAGCCGTTCCCGCCGCTGCGCCGCGCGCTGCCGTCGATCGCGATCCGCGGGAACAGCGAGGCGCGCTGCTGCGCCACCAGCGCACGCGCCTGCGCATAGGCGGCGACCGCGGCGGCGACGTTCTGATTCGAGACCTCGACCTGAGCGACGAGCTTGTCGAGCCCGGCGTCGCCGAACAGCTGCCACCACGGGCCGCGCTCGAGCGTGTCGGCCGGTGCGGCGGGGAACCAGCCGGCATCGCCCTGCGGCGCCTCCTTGAACGCGGCGGGTGTCGGCGTGTCGGGGCGCCGGTACGCGGGGCCGAGCGCGCAGGCCGATAGCAGCGCCGCCAGGGTGAGCGCCGACCAGCGCAGCGTGCGGGCGGGAAGGCGTGTGTTCATGGCGAGCTTTCGGCAGGTCGAAGGGCGACGTCGCCGCGGCTCAGGTGGCGTTCGTCGGGGCTGCGCCGGCGCAGCCGGTCGAGCAGCAGGTACACGACCGGCGTGGTCAGCAGGGTCAGCACCTGGCTCGCGATCAGGCCGCCGATGATCGCGATGCCCAGCGGCTGGCGCAGTTCGGAGCCTTCGCCGAAACCGATCGCCAGCGGCAGCGCGCCGAGTGCGGCGGCCAGGGTCGTCATCAGGATCGGGCGAAAGCGCAGCAGGCAGGCCTCGCGCACCGCCTCGAGCGAACTCAAGCCGCGCGAGCGCTCGGCCTCGAGCGCGAAGTCGATGATCAGGATCGCGTTCTTCTTGACGATGCCGATCAACAGGAACACGCCGATCAGCGCCATGATCGAGAACTCCATCCCGAACATCAGCAGCGCCAGCACCGCGCCGACGCCGGCCGACGGCAGGGTCGACAGCACCGTGATCGGGTGCACCAGGCTTTCGTAGAGGATGCCCAGCACGATGTAGATCACGACGATCGCGGCGACGATCAGCAAGGTCTGCTGGCTGTTCGACTGCTGCGCCGACAGCGCGCTGCCGGCGAAGTCGCCGCGCACCGTGGTCGGCATGCCGATGTCGGCCTCGGCGGTCTTGATCGCGTCGTGCGCCTGGTCCAGCGTCGTGCCCTCGGCGAGGTTGAACGCGATCGTGGTCGCGAGTTCGGTGTCCTGATGATTCACCGAGGTCGCGGTCGACTCCTCGACGAAGCGCGCCATGGTCGCCAGCGGGATCAGGTTCGTCGCCTTGTTGCTCAGCACGTTGCCGGTCGACGCGTTCTTGACGCCGGGGTTCGCCGAGACCGGCACGGCGGTCGACGGGTTCGTCGCCGTCGCCGCGTTCGCCGCGGTGCTCTCGACCGCGACGGCCTGCCCGCCGCTCTCGACGATGCGTGTCGCCGGCACGTAGATGTCGGCCAGCGCGTTCGGGCTGGTGGTGTAGCCGGGCGCCCACTCCATCACGACGTGGTACTGGTTCAGCTCGGTGTAGATGGTCGCGACCTGGCGCTGGCCGAAGGCGTTGTACAGCGCCGAGTCGATCGCGTCAGCACTCACGCCCAGGCGCCTGGCGGCGTCGCGGTCGACCCTGACGGTGGTCTGCACGCCGTTCTCCTGCTGGTCGGTGTCGACGTCGGTCAGCTCGGGCTGCCGCTTCATCTCGTCGTTGAGCTTCCTGGCCCAGCTGCGCAGGTCGGAGACGTTGTCGCTCTTCAGCGTGTACTGGTAGGTCGAGTTGCTGGCGCGGCC
>JANXZN010000276.1 GCA_025355545.1 Rhizobacter sp. | reverse complement strand
GTGCGGTCGACCAGCGGCGTGTACTTCTCGTAGTTCTTGAAGCGCTTCTTGATGGTCGCGGCGCGCTCGAACAGGTAGGTGTATTCCTCGGCCCGAAAGTCCCTGAACTGCAGGTAGTGCTTCATCAGGCCGCTGCCGGGCTTCATGACGACGCAGGTGTCGCGGCCGTCGGCGCGGCGAGGAAGTCCTTGATCAGCGGGCACAGGATCGCGACGATCTGGGCCGCTTCGTCGGCGCTCAGGATCAGCGCCGGCAGCAGCCGGACCACCTTGTCGGCCGTGACGCTGATCATCAGGCCGGCGCTCGCCGCGCGGCCGAGGAGCTCGCCGCAGGGGCGGTCGAGCTCGATGCCGATCATCAGGCCCTGGCCGCGGATATCGGCCACGCCTTTGATGCCGGCGAGTTCGCGTTCGAGACCGGCCTTCAGCGCCGCGCCGACCGTGGCCGCATTCGCGAGCAGACCGTCCTCTTCCATGATGCGGATCGTCTCGACGCCGGCGCGCATCGCCAGCGGGTTGCCGCCGAAGGTCGTGCCGTGGTTGCCGGGGCCGAACACGTCGGCCGCCTTCGGGCCGCAGACGATCGCGCCGACCGGCACGCCCGAGCCCAGGCCCTTGGCCAGCGGCATCACGTCGGGCCGGATGCCGGCCCACTGGTGCGCGAACCACTTGCCGGTGCGGCCCATGCCGCACTGCACCTCGTCGAGAATCAGCAGCCAGCCGTTCGCGTCGCAGACGCGGCGCACCGCCTTCAGGTATTCGATCGTCGTCGGCTTCACGCCGCCTTCGCCCTGGATCACCTCGAGGAACACCGCGACCACGTTCTTGTTCATCGCGGCCACCTTCTCGATCGCCGCGACGTCGTTCAGCGGCACGCGCACGAAGCCCTCGACCAGCGGGCCGAAGCCGGCCTGGACCTTGGGGTTGCCGGTGGCCGACAGCGTGGCGATCGAGCGGCCGTGGAACGCGGCCTCGTAGACGACGATTTCCGGGCGCTCGACGCCCTTGTCATGGCCGTACTTGCGCGCGATCTTCAGCGCCGCCTCGTTGGCCTCGAGGCCGGTGCTGCAGAAGAACACGTTGGTCAGGCCCGACAGCTCGCACAGCTTGGCCGCGAGCTGTTCCTGCAGCGGCACGAGGTAATAGTTGGACGTGTGGATCAGCTTGCCGATCTGCTCGGTCAGCGCGGGCACCAGCTTCGGGTGCGCATGGCCGAGCGTGTTGACGGCGATGCCGCCCAGGCCGTCGAGGTACTTCCTGCCCTCGGTGTCCCAGACCCAGCAGCCGCGGCCATGCGACAGCGCGACGGGCAGGCGGCCGTACGTCTTCATCACATGGGGTTCGGGCGAGGCGGGCAGTCTGTCCGGGGCATTCATCGTCTTGTCACTCCGAGCGAAGAAAGGAACGAGCGGGCGTGCGCGCCTTTCGCGCCACGGCGCGCACCCCGCTCCGCACGAATTCTAAATCCGCGCTTTGAAATGCCGATGTACAGGGATGCAACTGAAGCCCATCGCCCCGGATCGTGCTGCACTGCAACATATTCGCGGCACAATGGTCCGACCGGGGCGTCGGCCGCTGTGGACTGAGCGCCCGGCCTGGCCCCGCAGCTTCGGGCGAATCGAGACGATGACCAACCCCGCACCGCGTGAATTCTTCATCCAGGGCATCACCCTGGACGGCAAGCCGTTCCGCCCCAGCGACTGGGCCGAGCGACTCGCCGGCGCGATGTCGTGCTTCCGGCCCGAGGGCGTGCAGGGCGGCATCGGCGCGTTCATCGGCTACTCGCCGTTGTGCGTGCCGCGCGTGATCAACGGTGTGAAGTGCGTGATCGTCAGCGAGGCCTTGAAGGGCGTCGAGCCGATGGCCTGGGGCTTCGTGATGAACTTCGCCCGCGACAACGAGCTGCAGCTGACCGAGGCCTGCCTCGTGCCGCCGCTGCCGAAACCGACCTGACCCGCGCGCCGCAACGCAACAGGGCCCGCACGGCGAGCCCTGACGTCAAAAAGGCCCGCACTGCGGGCCTTTTCGTTCCACCCCCGAGATAGATCAGGCAGCGGTGTGCAGCGCCTTGACCTTGGCCGACAGCCGGCTCTTGTGGCGGGCGGCCTTGTTCTTGTGGAACAGGCCCTTGTCGGCGACCGAGTCGATCACGGCCTGGGCGGATTTGTACAGATCGGCAGCCTTGGCCTTGTCGCCCGCGACGACGGCTTTCTGCACGTTCTTGATCACGGTGCGGAACTTCGAACGCAGCGCGGTGTTGGCGGCATTGAGCTTCACGTCTTGACGCACGCGCTTCAGACCCGAGGCGATGCGGACGGTTTTCTTCTTGGCTTTGGACGATGTGGCCATGTGGTAACGCTTCTGTTGTAGGGTGGGGCAAAGAGCGCGACTATAGCATTTCACGCCCGGCCGCTGCGACGCGACGCCCGGCCGGTGAGCGGGCGCTCCCTATAATCGGCCGGCTCCCCTGTCCCCAACGCTCGCGGCGCGCCATGGCGCTGGCCGAGCCCACCGTCCATGAACCTGCTGCGGGCCGCCTCCACCATCTCGCTGCTGACGCTGGTCTCGCGCATTTCCGGGTTGGCCCGCGACGTGGTCGTCGCCGGTGCGTTCGGCAACAGCGCCTGGATGGACGCCTACAACGTCGCGTTCCGGATCCCGAATTTCCTGCGCCGGTTGTTCGGCGAGGGCGCGTTCCAGCAGGCCTTCGTGCCGGTGCTCGGCGAAACGCGCGCCCGCGACGGCGACGCGGTCACGCGGCTGCTGATCGACGCGGTCGCGACCATCCTGTTCTGGGCCCTGGCCGCGACCTGCGTGATCGGCGTGATCGCCGCGCCGTTGATGGTCTGGCTGATGGCCTCGGGGCTGCGCCAGTTCGACGACGCGACCGTGATGACGCGCATCATGTTCCCGTACATCGGGCTGATCTCGATGGTGTCGCTGGCGGCGGGCATCCTGAACACCTGGAAGCGCTTCGTCGTGCCGGCGGCGACACCGGTGCTGCTGAACCTGGCGTCGATCGGCGCGGCCTGGTGGCTCGGACCGGCGTTCACCCGCTGGGGCATCGAGCCGATCTATGCGCAGGCCGTCGGCGTGATGATCGGCGGCGTGCTGCAGCTTGCGATCCAGATCCCGGCGCTGAAGCGTGTCGGCGCACTGCCCTCGATCGGGCTGCTGCCCGGCACGATCCGCGCGGCCTGGGCGCATCCGGGCGTCGGCCGCGTGCTGCGCCAGATGGCGCCGGCGCTGGTCGGCGTGTCGGTGGCGCAGATTTCGGTCGTGATCAACACCCAGATCGCGTCGCACCAGGGCGTCGGCGCGGTCTCGTCGCTGGACTGGGCCTCGCGCCTGATGGAGTTCCCGACCGGGCTGCTCGGCGTCGCGCTCGGCGTGGTGCTGATCCCGCAGCTCTCGGCGGCCCACGGCCGCAAGGACGCCGCGGCCTACTCGGGCCTGCTCGACTGGGGCCTGCGCCTGGTGCTGCTGCTCGCGCTGCCCTGCGCGGTGGCGCTGCTGGTGTTCCCGAACGCGCTGCTCGCGGTGCTGTTTCAGCGCGGCGCCTTCGATGCGGCCGCGGTGCACCAGACCGCGAGCGCGCTGGTGGGCTACGGCGTCGGCCTGATGGGGCTGGTCGGCGTGAAGATCCTCGCGCCTGGGTATTACGCGCGGCAGGACACGCGCACGCCGGTGAAGATCGCGATCGCGGTGCTGTTGCTGACGCAGGTGATGAACGCGATCTTCGTGCCCTTCATCGGCCACGCCGGGCTGGCGCTTTCGGTCAGCCTGGGCGCGATGATCAACGCGACCTGGCTGTTCGTCGGCCTGAGGCGTGCCGGCGCCTACGTGCCCGAGCCCGGCTGGTGCGGCTTCTCGCTGCGCGTCTTCGGCGCCACCGCGCTGCTCGGCGCGCTGCTGTTCTGGGCCGAGCGGCGCATCGACTGGATCGGCCTGGTCCATCACCAGGCGCAGCGCATCGGCTGGCTGGCGCTCTGCCTGGGCGGCGCCGCGTTGCTCTACTTTGGTGCCTTGCTCCTGAGCGGCCTGAAGCTTCAACAGTTCACGCGGCGCGGCTAAACTGCAGGCATGCCGGGCCCATTGACTTTCGAGACGCCGACGGCGCTCGAATACTTTGCCTCCCTCGTCGCCGACGACGCCAGCCTGTCGCTCGTCGAGACCGCGATCGCGATCGCGCAGGACGACTTCCCGCAACTCGACACCCAGGCCGTGCTGGCCGAGATCGACGCGCTCGCCGCGCGGCTCAGGCAGCGTTTTCCGGCCGATGCCGTGCCGGTGCAGCGGCTGCGCTGGCTGAACCGCTTCTTCTTCAAGGAACTGGGCTTCGCCGGCAACGTCAACAACTATTACGACCCCGACAACAGCTACCTGCACCGCGTGCTGAGCACGCGCCGCGGCATCCCGATCACGCTGGCGATCCTGTACATCGAGCTCGCGTCGCAGATCGGCCTGACGGCGCGCGGCGTGTCGTTTCCCGGGCACTTCCTGATCAAGCTGCGCATGAACACCGCGCAGCAGCGCGGCGAGGTCGTGATCGACCCGTTCACCGGCCATTCGCTGTCGCGCGACGAGCTCGACGAGTTGCTCGCGCCCTACAAGCGCAACCGCGGCCTGCAGGGCGAGTTCGACGTGCCGCTGGGCCTGTTCCTGCAGGCCGCGACGGCGCGCGAGGTGGTCGCGCGCATGCTGCGCAACCTGAAGGAGATCCACCGCAGCGCGCACGACTCGCGCCGTCTGCTACAGGTGCAGGAGCGCCTGGTCGTGCTGCTGCCCCAGGCCTGGGACGAACGGCGCGACCGCGGCCTCCTGCACGCCGACCTCGGCAGCGCCGCCGCTGCGGCGCGCGATCTGTCGGACTATCTCGATCACACCGCCGACGCGCCCGACCGTGTGCAGATCAGCGCGCGCCTGGCCGAGCTCGGCGGCGGCGGCCCGCTGCGTCTGCACTGAGCGCGCCGAGCCGTGCGGGCCGCCACGCCGGGGCCCGTAGAATTCCGCCACCTTGACATGGTGGGCGCTGCCGCGCCACCCATCACCATGACCTTCACCCCCGCGCAACGCCACACCGTCACCTGGATCGCCCTGAGTTTGCTCGCTGCCGCGATCGTGTGGCTGCTCGGCCCGGTGCTGACGCCGTTTCTCGTCGCCGCGGTGCTGGCCTACGTGCTGCACCCGCTGGTCGAGCGGCTCGCGCGCCGGCGCGTGCCGCGCGCGCTGGCGGTCACGATCGTCGAAGTCGCGGCGATCGTCGCGATGCTCGCGGTGCTGCTGCTGATCGTGCCGATCCTGTCGAAGCAGCTGCCGCTGCTGCGCGAACAGATCCCGCTGCTCGCGGATCGGATGAACAACCAGCTGTCGCCCTGGCTCGGGCGCTTCGGCATCGACGTGGCGCTCGACACCGCGAGCATCAAGGCCTTCGCGCTGAAGTACCTCGACGCGAACTTCGAAGGCTGGCTCGCGACGGCGCTGAGCTCGGCGCGCATCGGCGGCAGCATCCTGCTCGCGATCGTCGGCAACCTGATCCTGGTGCCGATGGTGCTGTTCTACCTGCTGCTGGACTGGAACGAACTGGTGCAGCGTGCCGGCGGCCTGATCCCGCCGCGGCTGCGCGAGCGCACCCACCGCTTCTTCGACGAGTGCGATGCCACCCTCGGCCAGTACCTGCGTGGCCAGCTGCTGGTGATGCTGGCGCTGGCGGTGTTCTACAGCGTCGGCCTGACGCTGTTCGGCTTCGACCTGGCCGTGCCGGTGGGCGTGTTCACCGGGCTGGCGGTGTTCATCCCGTACGTCGGCTTCGGCCTGGGGCTGATCTTGGCGCTGATTTCCGGCGTGCTGCAGTTCAGCGGCTGGCACGGCGTGATCGGCGTGGCCGTGGTGTACGGCATCGGCCAGCTGCTCGAGGGCTTCGTGCTGGTGCCGCGGCTGGTCGGCGAGCGCATCGGCATGAGCGCGTTGACGGTGATCTTCGCGCTGCTCGCGTTCGGCCACCTGTTCGGTTTCGTCGGCGTGCTGATCGCGTTGCCGGTCAGCGCGGTGCTCGTCGTCGCGGTGCGGCGGCTGCGCGAAGCCTACGTCGAAAGCGCGCTGTTCCGCGGATGAGGCAGATTCCGCTGGCCATCGGCGTCGAGGCTGCGCGCACCTTGGACAACTTCGTGGCCGGCGCGAATGCGCTGGCGATCGCGCACCTCCGTGCCCTGTCGCCCCAGGCCGCGCCGGTCTATCTGTGGGGCCCGAGCGGCGCCGGCAAGACCCACCTGCTGCGCTCGCTGGTCGAGCGTGGCGAGGCGCAAGGCACGCACTCCGGCTGGTTCAGCGCTGCCGATGCCGCGCCCTGGCCCTTCGACGAAGGCTGGGCGTTGGTCGCGATCGACGATTGCGACGCGCTCGACGTCGGCCAGCAGCACGCCGCGTTTGCTCTCTTCGTCGAAGCCACGACGCGAGGTATCCCTGTCGCCGCCGCCGGGCGCGTCCCGCCGGTCGACTTGGCCGTGCGCGAGGACCTGCGTACGCGCCTGGGCTGGGGCCACGTGTTCGCCATCGCGCCGCTCGGCGAGCCGGAGGTGCGCGCGACCCTGCGCCGCGAAGCCGATCGGCGCGGCATCTTCCTTTCCGACGAGGTGATGGACTACCTGCTGACCCGCTTCGCGCGCGACCTCAAGTACCTGATGACTCAGCTCGACCGGCTCGACGAGTTCTCGCTCGCGACCAAGCGCACGATCACAGTGCCGCTGTTGAAGCAGATGCTGTTCGAGGAGGAGCGATGACGACCCCTTGCCCGACGAGTACGTCGGCTGATCCTCCCGGGGGATGCGGGCCGGCTTGGGAGCGACCCGGCGCTCGGCCCGCCTCGCCGGCCAATCTATGTTTGTTCGATCTCGACGACACGCTGCTGCCGATCGACTCCGATCACGCCTGGGGCGAGTTCATGACCCGACTGGGCTGGGTCGACGCGACCGAATTCGCGCGCCGCAACGACGCCTTCCATGCGCAGTACAAGGCCGGCCAGCTCGACATCCACGCCTACATCGCGTTCGCGACCGAACCGCTGCGCGCACGCACGCCCGCGCAGGCCGACTCGGCGCATCGCCGCTTCATGGCCGAGGTGATCGCGCCCAGGCTGCGGCCGGAGGCGCTGGCGCTGGTGCACGAGCACCGGTCGCGCGGCGACATGATCGCGCTCGTCACCGCGACCAACGACTTCATCACCGCGCCGATCGCGCAGGCCTTCGGCATCGCCGATCTGATCGCGGTACGGCTCGAGCGCGGCGCCGGGGGTACCATCACGGGCCGCATCGACGGCACGCCCAGCTACCGCGACGGCAAGGTCACGCGGGTGCAGGAGTGGCTGGCGCAGCGGGGGCTGGCCTGGGGCCGGTTCGGCCGCATCAGTGTCTACAGCGATTCGGTGAACGACCTGCCGCTGCTGGAGCACGCGACCGATCCCGTGGCCACCAACCCGAGCCCGGCGCTGCGGCAGGTCGCCGAGGCGCGCGGTTGGCGCGTCCTGAACCTGTTCGACTGAACCGCAACGATTGAAGCCTCGCGAATGATCAAGAAATTCATCGACAAGCTGCTCGGCAAGGGGCCCAAGGTGGCCGCCGACAAGAGCGGCAGCGCCGCACCCGCGGGCCGGCGCGTCGAGGTGCCGAAGAGCGAGCACCAGATCGATCCGGAGCTGGTGGACGAGCGTGCGGTCAAGGTCGTCAGCACGCTCGCCGACGCCGGCTACGAGGCTTACATCGTCGGCGGCGCGGTGCGCGACCTGCTGGTCGGCCTGCGGCCGAAGGACTTCGACGTCGCGACCAATGCCACGCCGGAGCAGGTCAAGGCGCTGTTCCGGCGCGCCTTCATCATCGGCCGGCGCTTTCGCATCGTTCACGTGGTGTTCGGGCGCGGCCGGCAGGACCGCGGCCTGTCCGAGGTGATCGAGGTCTCGACCTTCCGCGCGATGGTCGATGCCGCCGCGGCCGAGCAGGTCAGCGGCAACGAGAAGACCTCGCGCAGCGACCTCGCCGGCAAGAGCCACGTCGTCGACGCCGAGGGCCGGGTGCTGCGCGACAACGTCTGGGGCCCGCAGATCGACGACGCCGCGCGGCGCGACTTCACGATCAACGCGATGTACTACGACCCGGTGCGCGAGATCGTGGTCGACTACCACGGCGGCATCAAGGACGTGAAGAAGAAGCTGCTGCGCATGATCGGCGACCCGGCCACGCGCTACCGCGAAGACCCGGTGCGCATCATCCGTGTCGTGCGTTTCGCGGCCAAGCTCGGGTTCGAGATCGAGCCGAAGACGCGTGCACCGATCAAGGCGATGGCGGCGTTGCTCGACAACGTGCCGGCCTCGCGCACTTTCGACGAGATGATCAAGCTGCTGCAGACCGGCCACGCGCTGGCGAGCATCGGCGAGTTGCGCAAGCAGGGCCTGCACCGCGGCGTGTTCCCGGTGCTCGACGTGGCGCTCGACGAGGCCCAGCGCCACGACGGCCGCGAGAAGTTCATTCAGCTGGCGCTGGCCGACACCGATCGGCGCGTCGGCGAGGGCAAGCCGGTCGCGCCGAGCTTCATGCTCGCCTGCATGCTGTGGCACGACGTGCTCGACGGCTGGCAGAAGCTGAAGGCGCAGGGCGAGCCGGCCTTCCCGGCGCTGCAGCAGGCCGTCGACACGGTGTTCGATGCGCGCATCGGCGACATCTCCGGCCGCGGCAAGCTCGGCGCCGACATGCGCGAGATCTGGCTGATGCAGACCCGCTTCGAGCGCCGCCAGGGCAACAGCGTCGCGACGCTGATCGAACAGCCGCGCTTCCGCGCCGGTTTCGATTTCCTGCGCCTGCGCGGCGATGCCGGCGAGATCGAGGCCGAGCTCGCCAACTGGTGGGAGGACTTTTCGCTCGCCGACGACGAAGGCCGACGCCAGTTGCTCGACGCCGCGCGTGCCCAGGGCGCACCGCGACGCGTGCGCAGCAGCAAGCCGCGCGCGACCGAGCCCGCGGCTGCGGGCGCGCCGGATGCGGTCACCGAAGACGCACCGGCCGGCGAGGCAGAGCCGGCACGCAAGCGGCGTCGGCGCCGGCGCAAGCCGGCAGGCGCTGACGACGCAGGCGACGCGGGCGAGGGCACGGCGCCGGTCGATCCGATCGCTTCCAACCCGTCGCGCGACGTCTGATCCGCCAGGGCCGGCCATTGAGCGATCCCACGACTGCCGGCCTGAACGCGCCGGCGCTGGGGCAGCTGACGGCGGCGCTGGACCGATGGGTCGGCGCCGGCCGCATTGCCGGGGCGGTGGTGCTGGTCGAGCGCCGTGGCGCGCTGGGCCTGTTCGACGCGATCGGCCAGCAGGATGCCGCGCGCGGCGTGGCGATGCGCGCCGATTCGATCTTCCGCATCTACTCGATGACCAAGCCGATCGTCTCGGTCGCGCTGATGCAGCTTGCCGAACAGGGCCGCGTGTTGTTGCGCGATCCGATCGCGAAATACCTGCCGGCGTTCGCGGGCGCGGTGGTCGGCGTCGACGGCACGGCGCCGCAACGCGCGCCGACCGTGCACGACCTGCTGCGCCACACTGCCGGGCTGACCTACGAGTTCCACGAGCCGGCGCCGGTGCGGCAGCGCTATGCCGCGGCGAACCTCTATTCGCGCCGGCGCACGAACGCGCAGCATCTCGAGCTGCTGGCGAGCCTGCCGCTGATGCATGAACCCGGCAGCATCTGGGACTACAGCCGCGCGACCGACGTGCTCGGCCGGCTCGTCGTGGTGCTGGTCGACGCGCCGCTGGGCGAGCACCTGCGGGCCGCGATCTTCGAGCCGCTCGGCATGGTCGACACCGGGTTCGAGCAGCCACCGGATCAACACGCGCGCATCGCCGAGCCGCTGGCCGAACCGAGCGCGGGCGTGCCGCTCGTGCCGGTGTTCGATGCGCGCGCGCCGAGCGCGATGCAGAGCGGCGGGGGCGGCCTGATGTCGACGGCCGCGGACTACGCGCGCTTCCTGCGCATGCTGCTGGCCGGCGGCCAGTCGGATGGCGCACGCCTGCTCGGCCGCAAGACGGTCGAGTTCATGACCGCCGACCACCTGGGCGCGATCCCGCGCGCGAACGAGCTGCTGCCGCCGGATCACGGCTTCGGCCTCGGATTCGCGGTCAAGACCGCACTGGGCGGCCACACCGGGCCGGGCTCGGTCGGTAGCTACGGCTGGAGCGGCGCGGCCGGTACCGCGTTCTTCGTCGACCCGGCGGAGGCGATGTTCGCGCTGATCCTGACTCAGGCGCCCGGGCTGCTCGACGACGTGAGCGAGTTGTTTCGTCAGGGCGTCTATGCCGCGATCGAGTGAGACGGCGTTCGTCGCGCTCGGCGCCAACCTCGGCGATGCGCGCGCGGCGCTCGATGCGGCCTTCGTCGCCCTCGCGCGCCTGCCCGGAACGGCCCTGCGCGCTGCGTCGTCGATCTACCGCACGGCGCCGATCGACTCCAGCGGGCCGGACTACCTGAACGCGGTCGTGTGGCTCGACACGCAGCTCGCACCGCGGGCGCTGCTAGGGGCGCTGCAACGCATCGAGCGCGCGCACGGCCGCGAACGCTCGTACCGCAACGCGCCACGCACGCTGGACCTGGACCTGCTGCTGTACGGCGACCGGCGCATCGCGACGAGGCTGCTCACGGTGCCGCACCCGCGCCTGCACGAGCGCGCGTTCGTGCTGCGTCCGCTGGCCGAGATCGCGCCGCGCGCGCTGATCCCGGGGTTCGGCCCGATCGGCGGCTTGCTGCCCCGTGTCGCCGGGCAGCGCATCGATAAACTCGCGGCATGAACGCGATTTCACCCTCGCTGCAAACGGTGCTGCTGCTGGCTGCGTCGAACGTCTTCATGACCTTCGCGTGGTACGGCCACCTGAAGAACCTGGCCGACAAGCCCTGGTATATCGCGGCGCTGGTCAGCTGGGGCATCGCGCTGTTCGAGTACCTGCTGCAGGTTCCGGGCAACCGCATCGGCTTCGGCGCCGGCATGACCTTGGCGCAGCTGAAGATCACGCAGGAGGTGATCACGCTCGCGGTGTTCGTGCCGTTCGCGATGGTCTACATGGACCAGCCGCTCAAGCTCGACTTCGTCTGGGCCGGCCTGTGCATAGTCGGCGCGGTCTTCTTCATCTTCCGCGGCTGATGGCAACGACCCCCGGCCTGGAGCGCTTTCGCCATATCGCGGTCGAAGGCCCGATCGGCGTCGGCAAGAGCACGCTGGCGCGCAAGCTCGCGGCCCACCTGGGCGCCGATACGCTGCTGGAACAGCCGCTCGAGAACCCGTTCCTGAGCCGCTTCTACGAGGACATGCCGGGCTACGCGTTCCAGACCCAGCTCGCGTTCCTGTTCCAGCGCGTCAAGCAGATGCACGCGGCGGCGCAACCGGGCATGTTCGCCAGCGCCGTGGTCAGCGACTTCCTGTTCGCCAAGGACGCGCTGTTCGCGCGGCTGAACCTCAGCGACGACGAATTCCGCCTGTACGGGCAGATGTACGCGCAGGTCGCGCCGCAGGTGCGCGAGCCCGACCTCGTCGTGTGGCTGCAGGCGCCGCCGGCGACGCTGCTGCAGCGCATCCGCCGGCGCGCGATCCCGATGGAGCAGGGCATCGCACTCGACTACCTGCAGCGCCTGTGCGATGCCTACGTCGAATATTTTCACGGCTACGACGGCGCGCCGGTGTTCGCGCTTGGCACCGAGCGTTTCAACCCGGTCGATCGCGACGCCGATTTCGCGGCGTTGCTGGAGCGCCTGGCGGCGTTCCGTGGCCGGCGCGAGTTCTTCAATTCGCATGTGGAGATCCCGTTCACCTGAACCGAGAGCCGCCGCGCGCAGCGCGCAAGTACACTCCCGCCGAGTCGATTCGATGACGGTTCCGTGACCTTCGCGGAATTCAGGGAGAGGACCCCACCGATGCTGTTCGGCAAGCTGCTGCCGCGTGAAGGCAATTTCTTCGAGCTGTTCAACCAGCACGGCGACTTCATCGTCGCGGGCGCGCGCGCCTTCATCCTGCTGATCCAGAACTACGCCGACCCCAGCCTGCGCGACAAGTACGCGAACGAGGTCGGCAACGCCGAACGCCAAGCCGACCGCATCACCGCCGAGGTCAACCGCCTGCTGCACAAGACCTTTATCACGCCGATCGACCGCGAGCAGATTCACGGCCTGATCAATGCGATGGACGACATCCTCGATCTGCTGCAGGACGCGACCGAAACCATGTCGCTCTACGACGTGCGCACGATGACCGAGGACGTGCTGCGCCTGGGCGACCTGAGCGCCAAGTGCTGCGAACGGGTCCAGCACGCGGTCTCGCTGCTGCCGCGGATCAGCCAGGCCGAGGCCGCCGAGGCGGCGATCAAGACCTGCGAAGAGATCGACCAGCTCGAGTCGGACGCCGACCGCGTGATGCGCTCGGCGATGTCCAAGCTGTTTCGCGAAGAGACCGACGTGCGCGAGCTGATCAAGCTGAAGGCCATCTACGAACTGCTGGAATCGATCTCGGACCGCTGCGAAGACGTGGCGAACCTGATCGAGGGCGTGGTCCTCGAGAACTCGTGATTCGCTGAACCATGGGTTCCATCCAGGCCGCGTTCTGGGTCGTTGCGCTGCTGGTCGTGCTGGCGGTCGCGTTCGACTTCATGAACGGCTTCCACGACGCTGCGAACGCGATCGCCACGGTCGTCTCCACCGGCGTGCTCAAGCCGCAGCAGGCGATCGTGTTCGCGGCGTTCTTCAATGTGGTCGCGATCCTGGTTTTTCATCTGAACGTCGCGGCGACCATCGGCAAGGGCATCGTGCTGCCGGGCGTGGTCGACCACCACGTGGTGTTCGGGGCGCTGATCGGCGCGATCTTCTGGAACGTCATCACATGGTGGTGGGGCATTCCGTCGAGTTCGTCGCACGCATTGATCGGCGGCATCGTCGGCGCGGTCATCGCGAAGGCCGGCGCCGGTTCGCTGATCGCGGCCGGGATCTGGAAGACCGTGCTGTTCATCTTCCTGTCGCCGCTGCTGGGTTTTCTGCTCGGCTCGCTGCTGATGGTGCTGGTCGCGAACCTGTGCCGGCGAACGTCACCGCTGCGCGTGGACAACCTGTTCCGGCGGTTGCAGCTCGTCTCGGCCGGCCTGTACAGCCTGGGCCACGGCGGCAACGACGCGCAGAAGACCATCGGCATCATCTGGATGCTGCTGATCGCGACCGGCTACTCGAGCGGCACCGACAAGATGCCGCCGGGCTGGGTGATCTGGTGCTGCTACCTCGCGATCGGCGCGGGCACGATGTTCGGCGGCTGGCGCATTGTCAAGACGATGGGGCAGAAGATCACCAAGCTCAAGCCGGTCGGCGGCTTCTGCGCCGAGGCAGGCGGGGCGATCACGTTGTTCCTGGCCACCGCACTGGGTGTGCCGGTGTCGACCACCCACACGATCACCGGCGCGATCGTCGGCGTGGGCTCGGTGCAGCGCGCGTCGGCCGTTCGCTGGGGCGTGGCCGGCAACATCGTCTGGGCCTGGGTCTTCACGATCCCCGCGTCTGCCTTCGTGGCCGGCCTGTTCTACTGGATCGGGTTGGCCGTTTTGCCCTGAGCGAGCGGGCCGGGCGCCGGGCCGCTCCGAGGGCCACGACGTAGCCCCCTTCGTGGCCCGTGCGGCCCGCGTCCCCTTGGGGGACCGGCGAACGTACCCGTTCGCCGGGGGGCTTCATCTCAGCTTGATACTCGAAGTAGCGCTGCGCGCTGAAGGCGAGCGTGGCCATCAGCACGCCGCCGCCGACGATCAGCGCCGCGGCAACGCCTATGACCGTCGCCCAGTTCATCTGGTGCTGCGGGCCGTTCGGGTTGAAGCTGGCGTTCCACTTCTCGTCGGGCGTCAGACCGTAGACGATCGCGGTCAGCATCGCGATCGACAGCATGACGCCCAGGATCGGGATCAGCACCCAGGCCAGGTGATCGTCGCCGCCCAGGTGGCGCATGCGCTGCACGCCGTACAGTCCGGCCAGGCTGGGCCACACGAACAGCCAGCCCCAGCGGTCGCGAAAGCCGTGCAGGTAGAAACGGTGCAGACCGACGCTGCCGCCGAGCAGCGCGATCCAGGTCGCCAGCGTCTTCGACTTGTAGCGTGGCGCGGCGATCGTCATGCCGCGTCCACGGGGTCGGTCGTGGCACCCGGCCCGAGCGCCTTTTGCATCACGACGACGTCAAGCCAGCGATCGAACTTCCAGCCCGCCGCCTTCATCACGCCGACGTGCTCGAAGCCGAGCGTGCGGTGCACGCCGACCGAGCCGAGGTTGGCCGAGTCGCCGATCACCGCGAGCATCTGGCGTGCGCCGGCGGCTTCGCAGCGCGCGATCAGCTCCAGCAGCAGCAGCCGGCCAAGGCCCTGGCCCTGGGCGTCGGCTGCCAGGTAGAGTGAATCCTCGACGCAGAAGCGGTAAGCCCGCCGTGGGCGGAAATGGTCGGCGTAGGCATAGCCTTGCACCGTGCCGGCGCGCTCGACGACCAGCCAGGGCAGGCTCTTGGCCAGCACGTCGTCGCGGCGACGCGACATTTCGGCTTCGTCGGGGGCGTCGAGTTCGAAAGTGCCGGTGCCGTTCAACACGTTCCAGCCGTAGACCGCGGTGATGGCGGGCAGGTCGGCGGGAGTGCTGGGGCGGATCAGCAAAGCGGGGCTGCTCATGGCTTGTCCTGTGAGGCGGTCGCTGAGTTTATAATGCGCGATTTCGTTGCTGGTCGGCCGAGCGGCCGGCGTATCTACAGCAACGATGGATCCCGATCTGCTAGCCCCTGCGTGACCCCGAGCGTTCGCCAGCGTTCGCTCGAGGCACGGTGTCCTGGGGCGGTGGATGCTCTGTACACATGAAGGAACAATCATGGTCGTGATTCGACTCTCCCGCGGCGGCGCCAAGAAGCGCCCGTTCTTCAACATCGTCGTCGCCGACTCGCGCACCCGGCGCGACGGCCGCTTCATCGAGCGCGTCGGCTTCTACAACCCGGTCGCCTCGGGCGGCGAGCAGCCGCTGCGCGTCGCCTTCGACCGCATCGAGCACTGGACCAGCACCGGCGCGCAACTCTCGCCGACGGTTCAGCGTCTGGTCGCGCAGGCCAAGGCCGCGACCTGAGTCGTCGCCTGACGGGTCCGACGGGCTGCGGGCCGTGAGCGCTGCCGCCTGCCCCCTGGGCGCCGACCCTGCTTGGCCCGAGGACGCGGTCGAGGTCGGTCGCATCGTCGATGCATGGGGCCTGAAAGGCTGGATCAAGGTTCAGCCTTTCGCAGCCGACCCGCAGGCGCTGTTCTCGTCGCGCCGCTGGTTCCTGCTGCCGTCCGAGAAAACCGGGCCGTTGCGGCCCGCAGGCGCCGCGATCATTCCCCCGCTGTTGAGGATCACGCAGGTCAAGGACCACGGCGATGTCGTCGTGGCGCTGGCTCAGGAGGTGCCCGATCGCAGCACCGCCGAGGCGCTGCGCGGCGCGCGCTTGTTCATCGGCCGCGCCAGCTTCCCGAGCGCCGGGCCGGACGAGTTCTACTGGGTCGACCTGATCGGCCTGAACGTTATCAATCGCGACGGCGATCGGCTTGGCGCCGTTGCCGGATTGATCGACACCGGCCCGCACAGCGTGCTGCGCGTGACTCCCGAGGTCGTGCCGGCCGGCGTCAGCGCGCAGGAGGCCGAGCGACTGATTCCGTTCGTCGGCGCCTATGTCGACGCGGTCAGCCTGGAGCGGCGCCTAATCACGGTCGACTGGGGCCTGGACTACTAGGCGCGAAACCGCGATGCGCTTCGACCTCATCACGCTGTTCCCGGAGTTGTTCGCGCCGCACCTGACGCAGGGCGTCACGCGGCGCGCGTTCGAATCCGGGCAGGTCGAGGTCAAGCTGTGGCCACTGCGCGACTTCGCCGACAACGCCTACCGCCGCGTCGACGATCGCCCGTATGGCGGCGGCCCAGGTATGGTGATGCTGGTCGAGCCGCTCGAACGCGCGCTCGCGAGCGTCCGCTCGGCGCGTGGCGACGCCGTGAATGCGCCGCTCGTGCACTTCACGCCGACCGGGCGGCGCATCGATCAAGCGGTCGTCAACGAGTTTGCAAGTTCGCCCGGTGCGGTGCTGCTGTGCGGGCGCTACGAGGGCATCGACCAGCGCTTCATCGACCGCCATGTAGATTTGGAACTTAGCCTGGGCGACTTCGTGCTGTCGGGCGGCGAGTTGCCCGCACTCGCGTTGCTGGACGCCGTAGCGCGCCTGCAGGAAGGCGTGCTGGGCGACGCGCAGTCGCATCAGCAGGACAGCTTCTCCGACGGCCTGCTCGACTGCCCGCACTACAGCCGCCCGGAGCTGCTGGCCTCGGGCGACGCCGAACGGGCGATTCCGGCGGTGCTGATGTCCGGGCACCACGCCGAGATCGCGTGCTGGCGGCGTGAGCAGTCGCTCGCGCTGACCGCCTGCAAGCGCCCCGATCTGATCGTAACGGCGCGAGGGGCCGGGCGACTCAGCCCGGCCGACGAGCGGTATTTGGCCGCACTTGTGACATAATCAAGGGCTTTTGGATCCTCTGCCCCGCAGTGAGCACAGACGAGTCAGCAGACTCCAGTCGCCGCTCCGCCCAACTCCATCAAAGCGTTGGCATGATCACTTTGGAGAAACCATGGATCTGATCCAGACCCTCGAGCGCGAGGAAATCTCGCGCCTGAAGAAAACCATTCCCGAATTTGCGCCCGGCGACACCGTGATCGTCAGCGTCAAGGTCGTCGAAGGCACGCGCAAGCGCCTGCAGGCCTTCGAAGGCGTCGTGATCGCCAAGCGCAATCGCAGCCTCAACTCCAGCTTCATCGTGCGCAAGATTTCCAGCGGCGAAGGCGTGGAGCGCACGTTCCAGCTCTACAGCCCGCTGATCGCGTCGATCGAGGTCAAGCGCCGTGGCGATGTGCGCCGCGCGAAGCTGTACTACCTGCGCAGCCGCTCGGGCAAGTCGGCGCGCATCAAGGAAAAGCTGGCCTGAGGTCGGCGGCGCGACGAAAGCCGCGCCGCGATCCGACTGCCTCGAGGCCGCCCCGATGGGCGGCCTTTTGCCTTTCTCAAAGCCCCTATGGCCCTGAGCTTCGATCCGCAGAAACTGCCCGTCATCGGCATCGACGATCATCTGCCGGCGCTGACGCCGGCGGTGCTGCACGGCGACGCGCTGCGCCAGCGCTTTCTGACACCGCCGGTCTGGACGCCCGAGATCAAGACCGAAGGTCGCTTCACCGAGCGTGCGCCGGCCCACGCGTCGGTGCTGATCGCACTGGTGCCGCGCACCGAGATCACCGTGCTGCTGACGCAGCGCACCGACCACCTGACCGACCACCCGGGCCAGATCAGCTTTCCCGGCGGCCGCGTCGACCCGGGCGATGCCGATGCCGCGGCCACGGCCCTGCGCGAGGCGCATGAAGAGATCGGCCTCGAGGCATCGTTCGTCGACGTGCTCGGCGCGCTGCCGACCTACACCACCGGCACCGGGTTCATCGTGACCCCGGTGGTCGCGCTGGTGCGCCTCGGCTTCGCGGTGCAACCCGAGCCTTGCGAGGTGGCCGAGGTGTTCGAGGTGCCGTTGTCGTTCCTGATGAACCCGGCGAACCACCGGCGCCATTCGGTCGAACTGAACGGCGCGTCCCGCCGGTTCCTGTCGATCCCGTGGGACGGGCTGGACGAGGTCGGCCAACCGCGGCGCTATTTCATCTGGGGCGCGACCGCGGCGATGCTGCGCAATCTCTATCGCTTTCTCGCGGCCTGAGCGGGCAGGGGCGTCGCTATCATCAGGCTCGCATGAGCTTCTTCGCCGTTCTGTTCGCGCTGCTGATCGAGCAACTCAAACCACTGCCACGCGGCAACGTGGTGCATGACTCCTTGACCGGCTGGATGCGCTGGACCGGCCGCAATTTCGACGCCGGAGGCGATCACCACGCGTGGGTCGTCTGGAGCATCACCGCGCTGTTCCCGGCCCTGGTGGCCTGGGGCGTGCATGCCGGGCTGGCGCACTTCAACCTGCTGCTGGCGCTGGTGTGGAACGTGACGGTGCTCTACCTCACGCTGGGCTTTCGCCAGTTCAGCCACTACTTCACCGACATCCGCGATGCGCTCGATCGCGGCGATGAAGCCGAGGCGCGGCGCCTGCTTTCCGAATGGCGCCACCTCGACGCGAGCGAGTTGCCGCGCACCGAGTTGCTGCGCCACGTGATCGAGCATTCGCTGCTGGCCGCGCATCGCCACGTGTTCGGCGTCTTCTTCTGGTTCGTGCTGCTGTCGACCTTCGG
>JANXZN010000250.1 GCA_025355545.1 Rhizobacter sp. | reverse complement strand
GCCCGATACGCCGCCACTTGTTCCAGACAGCGCTCCATCTTCTCCCGTTCCATGCTCACCTCGCTTCGTCCCTTGTCATCACGGAAGCAAGGTTCTCAGCTTCGTCGGCGTTGCGAAAGATGGGATGCCGGAACGTTTACCGCTGTGGTCCGTGAAGACCAGATCGAGGTCAACCGACAGACGCGGCATGTCGCGCATGAACAGGTTGATCGCTGTGCCGCCCTTGAGCGCGAACACGCCGTCCTCAAAGACCAGCGGCGCCACCTGGATCAACAGGCGCGCCGTATCGAGGTAGTGCGGGTTCATGGCTTGAGCACGAGCAACCCGTCGGCCGACCGCGAGACCCAGGGCCGCTTGCTGCCGGTGGGGAGTTGGGCGGGGTCCAGCTTGGCCGCCCACGGCAGCGAGAGTTCGCGCCCGAACTGTAGGCACAGGCGGACAGTCTTGACGCTGGTGCAGTGCTGAAGCAGTTCGCGCAGCACGTCGGCACGCAGGTTGTAGCTGCCTTCCGTCAGTTCTCGCGCCTCCTGCAGCGGCTGCCGGACGCCTACCTCGCTCAGGAGTTCGAGAAGTGCCCGTTCAGGCGACGAGGCGGCGGGCGCTGCGGGGCCCTGGTCGAAGGGTGCGACGTGGAGCAGCGCGTCCGGCTGTTCGTCGAACAGACGCTTGCGGTGGTACTGAGCCGGAAACCGCTGCGTGAACCAGTCGGGCAGTCGCCCCGTGCCCCAGCCATACAGGTCGAGCACAGGCGCGCTGTGGAGGTACTGGCGCATTCCGTGCCAGTCGAGCGCCGACCGGCCGCCGACATGCAATGCCTGGATCTGGCGCTGCAGCAGGATGAGGCTGGGATGGAGCGCCAGCGGGTCGTTCGGGCGACAGAAAACCCCTCGCGCAAGCCTCGTCAGCCAGCCCGCGCGCACGTAGTGGACGGCAAGGTCGGCAGAGATACCCAACTCGGCCAGATCAGTCGATGTCAGCGGGGTGCCGGCAGCGGTCTGGCTGTAGAGGTGATTTAGTTTGTTTCTATGTATCGTAGTCACATTACGATTCTGGTACGAAACCCAAGCGAACGCCAGATTTGATTGCGAATTCACTGTCGTAGCCCAACTGCGATAAGTCGCACAAAGTCAAAACTCTGCGGCACGACGCTTAGAACGCTGATCCAGCCGGGCCGTGGCCGCAGCGGTGCTGTTCTCGACGGGCGCCTGCGTCGATTCAACGACGGTCCGCGCGCTGGAGAGTCTGTCGATCTGATCTGCCAGGTACTGAAGGGCCCGCCGCCGCTCCTCGGCCAGTTCATGGTGATGGTAGGCCGCCGTGATCTTGTTGCGCTCGGCATGCGCCAACAACAACTCCACGACGTCCCGACTAAAACCGTGCTCCCGGAGGAGCGTCGCCGCAGTGCCTCGCGTGCCGTGCGGAGAGAAATCCGGAACACCAAAGTCAAGGCGCTTGAAGAAGTGATTCAGCGTCGCCTCACCCAGCGGGACCGACGACCGGAGGATCGACGCGAAGACATAGGCCTGCGGTTCTGACCCCATCGACTTCAGCAGGGTCAACAACTCAACCGCCTGCCGCGCCAGATAGACGCGATGAGGCTGTTTCATCTTCATGCGCTCGGCGGGGATGTTCCATTGCGCCTTGTCCAGATCGAACTCCCGCCAGCGGGCGCGGAGCACCTCGGACTTCCGGCACATGCTGTACATCAGCAACTTCGTCGAAGCGATGGTCACGAAGTGCGCACCCTGGCGTTCGACAGACCGCCAGAAGGCACCCAGTTCCGGCTCGGTCAGGTGCCGGTGATGCTCAGCGGCAGGCACCTCGATCACGCCCCTCAGCGGCAAGGCGGGGTTCACTTCCACCAGCAGCTTCTGGATGGCGTAGTTGTAGACCTGCTGGATGATGGCCCGCACGCCCTCGGCGGTCTTCGGGGTGTCGCGACGCGCTTCGATGATCTCCACCACATCGGCGGGTCGCACCGCGTTCAGAGACTTGGTACCGATGGCGGGCCACACGAAGCGCTCGAGCCAAGACTCGATCTGCTTGCGGTAGGTTTCCGACTTGGTCATCAGCCGCTCTCGAACCCAGCGCTTCGAGAAGTTCTCGAACTCATCGCTGGGCGCCTTTGCGTTTGCCACCTGCCGCTTCCGTTCGATCGACTCGTGGCGGCGTGCGTCAGCGGGATCCATGCCTCGTTCCAGCATGGCGCGCAGTTCGAAGTGGCGGTCCCGTGCATCGGCAACGCCGATCTCGGGATACCTGCCGATCGTGACCTCCCGGCGAACACCACCGAACCGATACTGATACCGCCAAGTCCTCAAGCCGGCGGCGCTGACCTCGATGAACAGGCCGCCACCGTCACTCAGCTTGTAGAGCTTGGCCTTGGCCTTGGCGTTGTTGATCCGGGTCGGGGAAAGGGTGTAGTTGCAGAGTCTCGTGTTGCCTTCTCACGTCCAATTTACGGCCCCTCCAAATGGAGTAATTTGGAGGATTTCCCTCCGCTTCACCCGCCTTATTCCCCTCCAAAATGACGGGATTTCGTGGTTTGCCGTGAGACGAACTGAAAAGCAAAAGCCCTTTATTTCTTCAACAAAATCAAGGGCTTGCGGGGCGTCATGAGACGCTATGGAACCGGATCACATGTGGTCGATTATCACCTTCCCAAACCCTGAACACGACACCTGGGTCGCGCCTTCCATCAGCCGCGCGAAGTCGTAAGTCACCTTCTTCGACAGGATCGACTTTTCCATCGAGCTGATGATCAAATCAGCGGCTGCCAGCCAGCCCATGTGGCGCAGCATCATCTCGGCCGACAGGATCTCGGAACCCGGGTTCACATAGTCCTTGCCCGCGTATTTCGGTGCGGTGCCGTGGGTAGCCTCGAACATCGCGATCGAGTCCGACAGGTTCGCACCTGGCGCGATGCCGATGCCGCCGACCTGCGCGGCGAGCGCATCCGAGACGTAGTCGCCGTTCAGGTTCAGCGTCGCGATCACCGAGTATTCGGCCGGGCGCAACAGGATCTGCTGCAAGAAGGCGTCGGCGATCACGTCCTTGACGACGACCTCCTTGCCGGTCTTCGGGTTCTTGAACTTCATCCAGGGGCCGCCGTCGATCAGTTCGGCGCCGAACTCCTTCTGCGCCAGCGCGTAGCCCCAGTCACGGAAGCCACCTTCGGTGAACTTCATGATGTTGCCCTTGTGCACCAGGGTGACCGATGATTTGTCGTTGTCGATCGCGTACTGGATCGCCTTGCGCACCAGCCGCTCGGTGCCTTCGCTCGAAACCGGCTTGATGCCGATGCCCGACGTGTTCGGGAAGCGAATCTTCGTGACGCCCAGTTCCTTCTGCAGAAACTCGATCAGCTTCTTTGCCTTCTCGCTGCCCGACTCGAACTCGATGCCGGCGTAGATGTCTTCCGAGTTCTCGCGGAAGATGATCATGTTGGTCTTCTCCGGCGCCTTCACCGGCGAAGGCACGCCGGTGAAATACTGGATCGGGCGCAGGCAGACGTACAGGTCGAGCTGCTGGCGCAGCGCGACGTTCAGCGAGCGGATGCCGCCGCCGACCGGCGTGGTCAGCGGGCCCTTGATCGAGACCACGTAGTCTTTCACCGCTTCCAGCGTTTCGGGTGGCAGCCACACGTCAGGGCCGTAGACCCGGGTCGACTTCTCGCCGGCGTAGACCTCCATCCAGTGGATCTTTTTCTTGCCACCGTAGGCCTTCGCGACCGCCGCATCGACCACCTTGATCATCACCGGCGTGATGTCGGCACCGATGCCGTCGCCCTCGATGAAAGGGATGATCGGCTGGTCGGGCACGTTGAGCGAGAAATCGGCGTTGACGCTGATTTTCTGCCCGCCTTCGGGCACCTTGATGTGCTGGTACATGGGGATGAGGCTCCGCTCGCTGGGGATGGGTCTGGTGATCGTCGAAACTCGATTTTCGATTCTATGCCAGCGCTTCTGTCGGCTGCATGCCGGTGCAAGCGCGTTGATAATTCGTCGAACGACTTCCGCCTCGCATCATGACCCGCCTCACCTCATTGCGCACCGCCGCCTCATTCGCCCTCGCCCTGCTGTACTCCGCCGCCTTCGCGCAGGACGGTCCGCAGACGCTGGCCGCCATCAAGCTGAGCACCGGCATGCACGCGATCAGGGCCGAGGTCGCGCGCACGCCGGAAGAACACAGCATCGGGCTGATGTTCCGCAAGACGATGCCGACCAACGACGGCATGCTGTTCATCTTCGAGCAGCCAGGCGTGCAGTGCTTCTGGATGAAGAACACCTTGCTGCCGCTGTCGGTCGCCTTCGTCGCCGACGACGGCAGCATCGCCAACATCGAGGCCATGAAGCCGCAGACGCTGGACAGCCACTGCTCGATCAAGCCGGTTCGCTTCGTGCTCGAGATGAACAACGGCTGGTTCGCGAAACGCGGCATCAGGCCGGGGATGAGGATTCAGGGCGAGCCGTTCGCGCGCTGAGGCCGCGTCGCGCAGCAAAAAAGCCGGTCATCGGCCGGCCCTGGTCTGTCGAGCGACCTTCGTCGCTCAGGCGAAATTCGCTTCGGCAAACTGCCAGTTCACGAGCGAGTTCAGGAAGGCCTCGACGAACTTCGGGCGCAGATTGCGGTAGTCGATGTAGTAGGCGTGTTCCCAGACGTCGATGGTCAGCAGCGCCTTGTCGGCGGTGGTCAGCGGCGTGCCGGCCGCGCCCATGTTGACGATGTCGACGCCGCCATCGGCCTTCTTCACCAGGAAGGTCCAGCCCGAGCCGAAGTTGCCGACGGCGCTCTTCGTGAACGCTTCCTTGAAGGCGGCGTAGCTGCCCCACTTCGCGGTGATCGCGGCGGCCAGCGCGCCCTTCGGCTCACCGCCGCCCTGCGGCTTCATGCAGCTCCAGAAGAAGGTGTGGTTCCAGATCTGCGCGGCGTTGTTGTAAACGCCGCCGCTGGCCTTCTTGATGATTTCTTCGAGCGGCATCGATTCGAACTCGGTGCCCTTTTGCAGATTGTTCAGGTTCACCACATAGGCGTTGTGATGCTTGCCGTAGTGGTACTCCAGCGTTTCCTTGCTCAGCGCCGGGGCAAGCGCGTCGAGCGCGTAAGGCAGCGGGGGCAGCGTGTGTTCCATCGTGAACCTCTTTCGGGTAGTTGCGGGGTTGAACCATTGTAGGCAGCTTGCCGCGCCGGTGTCGGCGTGCGCGGCGGCGGCCGACAGCGCGTCAGCGGCTTGTCCGACCGGCCACGCCGGTGACCACCACGTCGGCCGCGCCGTCGTGCAGCACCGCCTGCAGCGGCGCACCGATCACGAGCTGCTGCACCGAGCCGACCGGTCGACCGCCGGCGTCGCTGAGCCACGCGTAGCCGCGGGCCAGCACCTGCTTCGGGTCGAGCGCGCCCAGCCGCCCCGCGAGCGCCTCGAGGCGCTGGCGCTGCGTCGCCAGGCTTGCTTCGAGGCCGCGCTTCAGGTCGGCTTCGCGCGGCGTCAGCTGCGCGTGTTGCAGCTGCAGCGCGCGCGGCAGCTGACCAGCAAGCCGGTAGCCGAGCAGCAGCAGCCGCTCGCGCTGCTGGCGCAGTACCTGATCCGGTCGCGCCAGCCGCAGCGCGCTGCGGTCAAGCCGCTGCGCCTGCAGGTCGAGCGCATCGTGCACGCGGCGCTGCAGCGCGCGCGCGAACGCGTCGAGAACGCTCAGGCAGGCTTCGCGGGTCGGCGCCACCAACTCGGCTGCGGCGGTCGGCGTGGGCGCGCGCAGGTCGGCGGCCAGATCGGCCAGCGTCACGTCGGTCTCGTGGCCGACGCCGCACACCACCGGCATCGTGCTGGCCCCGATCGCGCGCACGACCTGCTCGTCGTTGAAGGCCCACAGGTCTTCAAGCGAGCCGCCGCCGCGGCACACGATCAGCACGTCGACCTCGGCACGCACCGACGCGAGCGCGATGGCCTGCACCAGGGCCGCCGGCGCTCCGGCGCCCTGCACCAGGCTCGGGTAAACGACGACCCGGACCTGCGGCGCACGCCGCGCGAGCGCGCTCAGCACGTCGTGCAGCGCGGCGGCACCGAGCGAGGTGACGATGCCGACCGCGCGCGGGTACGCCGGCAGCGCGCGCTTGCGCGCCGTGTCGAACAAGCCCTGCGCCTCGAGCCGCGCCTTGCTACGCAGGAACTGCTCGTACAACGCGCCGGCACCGGCGGTCTGCATCGCCTCGACGACGACCTGCAGTTCGCCGCGCGGCTCGTACACGCCGAGCCGCCCGCGAACCTCGACGAGTTGGCCCTCCGCGGGCGCGAACGCGAGCAGACCCGCGGCGCGCCGGAACATCGCGCAGCGCAGCAACGCCGCGCCGCCGTCGGCATCCTTCAGGTTGAAGTAGACGTGCCCGCTGGCGGCGCGCGACAGGCCAGAAATCTCACCCCGCACGGTGCAGACACCGAGCCGCCCGGCGATCAGATCGCCGACCTCGCGCAGCAGCGCGGCCACGCCCCGGGGCACGCGCGCCGACGCCGCCCCGAGCGTCTCAATCACCCGCAAACCCAGCGCTGGCGCGGGCCGAGAACTCCACAATGGCGCCACGCAAGGCCGCGTCGCGCGAACACTCTGTCACGCGCCCGCCACAAAGGTATAAGTCGTTGATTTTCAAGGATTTTCTGCTGCCTAAAGTTAGAGCAATTTATCCCAGGCCTAGCCAGTTCGGGCCTCGACGCGTGGCGCGGCGCAGTTGTCCACAAAGTTATCCACAGTTGCGGTGGATGTTCCGGCGAACGCGCGCGGCGCTTCGATTCGGCGCGCCGGATGCATCGCCGCAACGCTCGAATCCGAGCTGCTTGGCGGCGTGACCTTCGGGCCATAATCGCGCGTCCCGAAACCCCCGGCCGCCGCCGAAACGTCACCGAAAGGGCGCGATTGTTTTCGATCATACAAGCCGCCGGTTGGCCGATCTGGCCCTTGCTCCTGTGCTCCATCGCCGCATTCGCCCTGGTGCTTGAACGCCTGTCCAGCCTGCGCACCTCGCGCGTCGCGCCATCCCGCCTGCTGGACGAAGTCATCTCGGTCACGCGCGCCCACCTGCCGGCCGCCGACGTCGTCAACAAGCTCGCCGACAACTCGGTGCTGGGCATGGTGCTGGCCACCGGGCTGCGCGCAGTGATCGCCGAGCCGCGCACCAGCGAGGCCGCATTGCGCGGAACCTTCGAATCGGCGGGGCGCGCCGCGGTGCACCGCCTCGAGCGGTACCTGAACACACTCGGCACGATCGCCTCGGCCGCCCCGCTGCTGGGCCTGATGGGCACGGTGATCGGCATGATCGAGATCTTCGGCTCGCAGGCACCGACCGGCAACAACCCGGCGCTGCTCGCGCACGGCATCTCGGTGGCGCTGTACAACACCGCGTTCGGGCTGATGATCGCGATCCCGTCGCTGATGTTCTACCGCTATTTCCGTGGCCTCGTCGACGGCTACACGCTCGACATGGAGCAGGCCGCCGACCGGCTGGTGCCGCATCTGATGCGCTTCGTCGTCGATCGCCGCCAACCGAACTGAGCTCGCGCGATGTCGATGAACTTTCGCAAGCAGCGGCCCGAGGACCCGGAGATCAACCTGATCCCGTTCATCGACGTGCTGCTGGTGGTGCTGATCTTCCTGATGCTGTCGACGACCTACTCGAAGTTCACCGAGTTGCAGATCACGCTGCCGGTGGCCGACGCCGACAAGCTGCGCGATCGCCAGCACGAGCTGCTCGTTGCGGTCTCGGCGGACGGCCGCTACTCGGTCAACCGCAAGCCGGTCGAAGGGCGCAGCGTCGAGGTCCTGACCGCCGAACTCGTGGCGGCCGCTGCGGGCGCGAGCGACATGGTCGTGATCGTGTCGGCCGACGCCACCGCCGCGCACCAGAGCGTGATCAACGTGATGGACGCCGCGCGCCGCGCGAACCTGCCGCGCCTGACCTTCGCGACCCAGACCTCGTCGGGCGGCGAAGCGCGCTGACGCGCCGCAGCGCCGCAGCGCGTTGGCCGCCGCCCCCACGCCGACCCGGTCGCAGCGGCTGCAGCGGGCCTGGCTCGCGCGCGGAGCCCTCGCCTGCGCGCTGCTGCCGCTGGCGGCCGCCTTCGGCGCATTGACGGCATTGCGGCGCGGCCTGTACCGCGTCGGCCTGTTGCGAGCGCACACGCTGCCGGTGTCGGTGATCGTCGTCGGCAACCTGATCACCGGCGGCGCCGGCAAGACACCGACGGTGATCGCGATCGTCGGCCTGCTGCGCCGTCACGGCTTCACCCCGGGCATCGTGTCGCGTGGCTACGCCGGCAGCCAAACCGGCCTGCTCGAGGTGACGCGTGGCCAGAGCGCGGCGCAATCCGGTGACGAGCCGCTGCTGATGCACCTGCGCACCGGCGCGCCGCTGGTGGTCGGACGCGACCGCGTCGCGGCGGCCCGCCAACTGCTGCAGCGCCATCCACGGGTCGACGTGATCGTCAGCGACGATGGCCTGCAGCACCTCGCGCTGGCGCGCGCGCTGCAAGTCATCGTGTTCGACGAACGGGGCGCCGGCAACGGCTGGCTGCTGCCGGCCGGCCCGCTGCGCGAGGCGCTGCCGACCGCGCCGCCGCCACGCAGCCTGATCGTCTACAACGCCACCGCCCCGTCCACGCCGCTGCCGGGCACGCTCGCACGGCGCCGGCTCGCCGGTGCCGTGCGCTTGCGCGATTGGTGGGCCGGCACCGCGGCCTCGCCCGACGCGCTCGATGCGCTGCGCGGCCGTCCGCTGGTGGCCGCCGCGGGCCTGGCGCGGCCGGAGCGTTTTTTCGCGATGCTGCGAGAGGCCGGCCTGAACTTCAGCCCGCTGCCGCTGCCCGATCACCATGACTACGCCACCCTGCCCTGGGCTGCCGACACCGCCGACGTGGTGCTCACCGAGAAAGACGCGATCAAGCTCGACCCCGAGCGCAGCGGTGCCACGCGCATCTGGGTCGCGCCGCTAGACTTCACACTCGACGCGGCCTTCGAGACCGCGCTCCTCACGCTGCTGCCACCGCCCGGACACCGCCATGGAAACTCGCCTGCTTAACCTGCTCGTCTGCCCGATCTGCAAGGGCCCGCTCGAACACCTGCGGCCGCCGCAGCAGGAGCAGATCGAGCTCGTCTGCCACGCCGACGGGCTGGCATTCCCGGTGCGCGACGGCATCCCGGTGATGCTGGAGGCCGAAGCCCGCTCGCTCGATGCGGCGCGGGCGGCCGAACCGGCCGCGCCGGCCGCATGAATTTCACCGTGCTGGTGCCGGCGCGTCTCGCGTCGACACGGCTGCCGGGCAAGCCGCTGGCCGACATCGCCGGCCTGCCGATGATCGTGCGCGTGGCCCGCAACGCCGCGCGCTCGGCGGCAAGCCGCGTGGTGGTCGCGGCCGACCACGCCGAGATCGTCGACGCGTGCCGCGCGCACGGCGTCAGCGCGCTGCTGACGCGCGCCGACCACGCCACCGGCAGCGACCGGCTCGCCGAGGCCTGCGCGCTGCTCGGCCTGGACGGCCACGATCTCGTCGTCAACGTGCAGGGCGACGAGCCGCTGCTCGACCCGCAGATGATCGATGCCTGCGCGGCACTGCTGGCGCAGCACCCCGATTGCGTGATGAGCACCGCGGCACACGTGATCGACACGCCCGACGAGCTCGACAACCCGAACGTCGTCAAGGTCGTGCTCGACGCGGCCGGCCGCGCGCTGTATTTCTCGCGCGCGCCGATCCCGTGGTGGCGCGACGCGCGCGTGCACGGCAGCGCGGCGCTGCCCGATCCGCCGCCGCTGCGACACATCGGCCTGTACGCGTACCAGGCCGGCTTCCTGCGCCGCTTCCCGCTGCTGGCATCGAGCCCGCTGGAGCAGGTCGAGGCGCTCGAGCAACTGCGGGTGCTGTGGCATGGCGAGCGCATCGCGGTGCACGTCAGTGCCGCGCGCCCGGGCCCTGGCGTCGACACCCCCGAGGACCTGGCGCGCGTGCGCGCGCTGTTCGGCTAGCGCCGGCCGGTTTCCGACCCGCGCGCAGCGCGTGTTTCCCTCCGGCTGCGCGTCAGTTTCGCCGCCGGGAGCGCATGTTATTCTCGATGTGATCCGCGCCCGCGGCGCCCCGTGCGCCCTGCGGCGCGGGCACCAGACACGAGAACGAGGCCACCGCCATGAGACTGATCCTGTTGGGCGCCCCTGGCGCGGGCAAGGGGACCCAAGCCACCTTCATCTGCAAGAAGTTCGGGATCCCGCAGATCTCGACCGGCGACATGCTGCGCGCGGCCGTCAAGGCCGGCACCGACATGGGACTGGCCGCGAAGAAGGTGATGGACTCCGGCGGCCTCGTCAGCGACGACATCATCATCGGCCTGGTCAAGGAGCGCATCACGCAACCGGACTGCGCAAACGGCTTCCTGTTCGACGGCTTCCCGCGCACGATCGTGCAGGCCGACGCGATGAAGGCGGCCGGCGTCAAGCTCGACCTGGTGCTCGAGATCGAGGTGCCCGACGAGTCCATCATCGAGCGCATGAGCGGCCGCCGCGTGCACATGGCCTCGGGCCGCACCTACCACCTGAAGTTCAATCCGCCGAAGGTCGAGGGCAAGGACGACGTGACCGGCGAAGACCTGATCCAGCGCGCCGACGACGAGGAGGCGACTGTGCGCAACCGCCTCGCGGTCTACCAGAACCAGACGCGCCCGCTGATCGACTACTACGCCAAATGGGCTGCCGGCGGTGACGCCGAGGCACCGCGCTACCGCAAGATCAACGGCACCGGCAGCGTCGACCAAATCACCGCACGCGCGCTCGCCGCACTCGGCTGACGGACAAGGAGCATCATGGAAATCAAGGGCAAGGTCTTCATCGTCACCGGCGGCGCTTCGGGCCTCGGCGAAGGCACGGCACGCATGCTCGCCGGCCACGGCGCGAAGGTCGTGATCGCGGACCTGCAGGTCGACAAGGGCGAGGCGCTCGCGGCCGAACTCGGCGGATCCGGCGTGGCCAGGTTCGTCAAGTGCGACGTCAGCCAGGAAGCCGATGGCCAGGCCGTGGTCGCGGCGGCAGTGGCGCTCGGCAAGTTGGTCGGCCTCGTCAACTGCGCCGGCATCGCACCGGCCTCGAAGACCGTCGGCAAGGACGGCGCGCACGCGCTGCATACCTTCTCGAAGGTGGTCACCGTCAACCTCGTCGGCAGTTTCAACATGATTCGTCTCGCCGCCGAGGCGATGAGCAAGAACGAACCCGAACCCACCGGCGAGCGCGGCGTGCTGATCTCGACCGCGAGCGTGGCGGCCTACGACGGCCAGATCGGCCAGGCCGCGTACTCGGCTTCGAAGGGCGGCGTGGTCGGCATGACCCTGCCGATCGCGCGCGACCTCGCGCGCAGCGGCATCCGCAACATGACGATCGCACCGGGCATCTTCGGCACGCCGATGCTGTTCACGATGCCCAAGGAACTGCAGGACGCTCTGGCCGCGAGCGTGCCGTTCCCGAGCCGTCTGGGCACGCCCGCCGACTACGCGAAGCTGGTGCACCAGATCGTCACGAACGAGATGCTCAACGGCGAGGTGATCCGCCTCGACGGTGCGATTCGGCTCGCGCCGAAGTAGGTAGTCAGCGCCTCACGCGGGCCGAGCGCCGGGCCGCTCCCAAGCCGGCCCGCATCCCCTCGGGGGATCGCCCGTCGTACTCGACGGGCGAGAGGCGGTCATTTCGCACGCCGCGCATACAGCGCCCACAGCCGCGCGAGATCACCGATGCCGTCGTTGCCCGACACCGTCTTCAAGGTCGACTGCGCCTTCGCGTTGTCGCCGGCCACGAGCTGCGCGATCGCGAGATGCAGCTTCGCGTCCTCGGGGCGCTTCAGGCCGCCCTTGGCGATGCCCTGCTGCATCAGCTGAACGCCCTCGACCTTCTGGCCTTCGTAGACCTGGTTCATGCCGATCGCGACGAGGTCGTTGCCTTGCTTGGCCGCGAGCGCCGCCTTCTCATCGTCGGCAGCGGTCTTCTTCGCCTCGTCGATGCGCTTGTTGACGAGGTCGCGCAAGCGTTTGTGACGCCCGGCCTCCGGGCCGGTGCCGAGCACGCTGGCGGCGAAGCCCTTGTCGATCACCTGCCTGGCCTCGGCGCCGGAGCCGGCCTGCAGCGCGAGCTGCGCCATCTCGGAGTAGTCGGCGGCGGCGCTCATGCTGCCGGTCGCCAGCGACAGGCGATAAGTGTCCAGCGACAGCCGGTCCGAGAAGTTCGGCTTGCGCTGCAAGCGGTTCAGCAGGCTGACCCAGTACTCCTTCTTCGGGTAATACATCACCAGGCGTTCGAGGGCGAAGCTCTCGGCGTTCACGTCCTTCAGCCGGACCGCGGCGTTCATCAGCAGGTTGATGCGGTCCTCGGCCGGCGCCGCGCCGTTGCGCTCGGCGCCCTGGATCTCGGCGATCAGCTCGCGCGACGCGCCGGCCAGGTCGCCCGACAAGTACTGGGTCTGGATCATCAGCGTGCGGTTGGCGCTGCTGGTGCCGCCCTCCTTGAAGTAGCGCGCGTACCACTGCTGGGCCTTCGCGTACTCCTTGGCGCGGTAGTAGCTGCCGGCGATCGACTCGATCGCGCGCAGCCTGTCGGCACCGCTCAAGCTGCCACCGACGGCATCGAAGGCGCGCGCCGCGGTGTCGGCATCCCCCGCGCCCGACGCAGCGGCCAGGCGCATGCGCTCGATCATCGTCGACTCGGCGGCCGTCTTGCCGCCGACCGCATCGGCCTCCCGCACCTTGGCGAGCGCCTCGCGGAACTTGCCCGACTTGATCAGCGCCTCGGCGGCCTGCAAGGGCTTGCCCACGTCGGGCCGCAGCCCACCTTGCCCGTGCGCGGCGCCGAACACCAGCGCGGCGCCGACCGCAACGATCAGCCGATTCATCTGTCTGTTCATACACTCACTTCACGAACTGCTCGTTGCCCACCATGCCTAGCTTGGTCACGCCCAGGCGCTGCGATTCGGCCAGCACCTCGGCGACGTACTTGTACTCGACCAGTTTGTTCGGCCGCACATGGACCTCGGGCTGATCGGGCTGCGCCGCGGCATCGCGCAGCTTGACCTCGAGCGCCTGGCGCGTCGGCACGGCCTCGCCGTTCCACAGGATCGTGCCGTCGAAGTCGACGTCGATCGTGACGACCACCGGCTCCTTCAGCGGCGGCGGCGGGGTGCCGGCCGGCATGTTCAGGTTCACCGAGTGCAGTTGCACCGGGATCGTGATGATCAGCATGATGATCAGCACTAGCATCACGTCGATCAGCGGCGTGGTGTTGATGTCCATCATCGGTTCGGGCTCGCCCGAGCTGCTGCCCGAGCCTACGGTCATGCTCATGGTGTGTCCTTTCGAGGCGTCATGTCAGCCCTTCGGCGGCGGTTCGGTGACGAAACTGATCTTCTGGATCGCCGCACGCTGGCAGGCGAACACGACGCGCCCGATCGACTCGTAGCGCGCCTTCTCGTCACCGCGGATGTGAATCTCCGGCTGCGGCGTCAGCACCGCGATCGCCTTGAGCTTCTGGAACAGCACGTCGTTGTCGGGTACGAGCCGGGCGTTCCAGAATACATCGCCGTCCTTGTTGACCGAGATCTCGATGTTCTCGGGCTTGGTCTGGCGCGCGATGTTGGTTTCCTTGGGCAAGGTCATCGGCACGGTCTGCGTGACCACCGGGATCGTGATCAGGAAGATGATCAACAGCACGAGCATCACGTCGACCAGCGGGGTGGTGTTGATAGCGGAGACGACTTCGTCTTCGTCGCCGTCGCTGGACCCAATGTTCATCGCCATGGCGGCTTTCCTCCGTCGGGTGGGCCGGCGATCAACGACGCGCGCCGATCTTGGCACCCATCAGGATGCCGTGCAGATCGGCGCCGAAGCCGCGCACGGCTTCCATCGTGATCTTGTTGCGGCTGACCAGCCAGTTGTAGCCCAGCACCGCGGGCACCGCGACGGCCAGGCCCATGGCCGTCATGATGAGCGCTTCACCCACCGGGCCGGCGACCTTGTCGATCGACGCCTGGCCGGCGATGCCGATCGCGGTCAGCGCATGGTAAATGCCCCAGACCGTGCCGAACAGCCCGACGAACGGCGCCGTCGAGCCGACCGTCGCGAGGAAGCCGAGGCCGTCCTGCAGGCGGTTTCGCACATCGTCGACGCTGCGCTGCACGCCCATCGTGACCCAGGTGTTGCGGTCGATGTTGTCGGTGAGCGAGCCCTCGTGGTGTTCCCCCGCCTGCATGCCGCTATCGGCGATGAAGCGGAACGCGCCGTTCTCCTTCAGCGACTTGACGCCCTCGCTCAGGCTGATCGATTTGAAGAAGCTCTTGCGCATGGCCCTGGCTTCGCCGGCCAGCTTGAAGCTCTCCCACAGCTTGGTCAGCAGGATGTACCAGCTGCCCAGGCTCATCAGCACCAGCAGCACCAGGACGAAGCGGGACACGAAGTCGCCCTGCGCCCACAGCGCACCCAGGCCGTAGGGGTTGTCGACGGTCTCCTTGGTGGTCGTCGCATCGGCGATCGGCGCGGGCGCGGCCGGCGCCACGGCAGCCGGCGCCGCATCGGAGGCGGCGGTCGTCGCGGCCGGTGCCGCAGCGGATGCAGCCTCTTGCGCATGGGCCGGAACGACGATGCAGCTGGCGACGAACGCGATGGCGGCGAGAGCGGCCTGCGACCGCTTGATCAGGGAAACGTTGATCATCTTGGAACTCCTGGCAAAAATTTTTCTGAGGGCAAAGGAAATTGTTCTGAGCTAAGGCAGCGCACGGCCCGCCGCAGCGGGCGCTTCGAATGCGGCCTACTCGAGCTTGAAGTCGAAGTCCTGGACAGCCTTGACTTCGCCATCACCGGTGGTGTTGCACCCGTACTGCATCATTGCGGTTCGCACCGCGGATTCGTACACACCGCGCGGCGTGGCGGAGATGATGTCGACCGCAACGACCTTGCCGCCCTTGATGGTGGCCTGGGCCCTGACGGTGCCGGTGATGCCTTCGCGCGCCGCCTTGATCGGTGTCTTCGGCGGAACCATGGTCGGGCAGACCACACCGATGGCCATCACGGACGGCTGGGCCGGCGGTGCGGGCGGCGCCACGACGGCCGGCGGCGGCGTCGGCGTCATCACGGTGGGCGGCGGCGGCACCGGCGACGGTGCGACCGAAATCGTCGGTTGCGGCGGCGGCGGGTTCGCGATCTGGACCTCGGGTGGCGGGATGTACGGCGGCGGCGGCGCTTCGAGCTTGGGCGGCGGCGGCAGCACCACCTCGGGCGGCGGCGGCTTCTTGATCTCTTCGATCACCTTGGTCTCGATCGGCGCACGCACGACGTCGACCACCTTCTTGGCCAGGCCGGTCACCAACGCGTAAACGATGAACACGTGGAACAGAATGACAACCGTCAACCCCACCACATGGCGGCGGGGGTCCGCTTGTCGCTGAGAAAAATTCATCGTCTGAGAACTCCGGTTCGAATCAGGAAGCTAGGCGCGCGTCATGGCTCGAGCAGCTCTGCGATATCGACATGCAGCGCCGCCAGGCCCTGATCGAAGGTCGCGAGTCGGCCCGCGTGATGGCGCGCCAGCGCGGCGAGATACGCATCCGTCACTTGCCGCTGGCCGAAAATACCGGTCCACGAAATCGATGCGTAAGGCAGGCTGTCCGGCCAGAAGCGATGTTTGGGATGCGCGGTGAACCGTTCCAGGAAAGCCACCGCACTCGCAACATCTCGCACGGCCTTGAACTGCAGCAGCATCCGCAGCAGCGTGCCTTGCGTGATCGGGCAAGTGGCAAACGGCGCATCGAGCGCCATGAACCAGCGTATGGCCACCTCGTGATGCACATGGGCCGCGTCCGACAGGGCCACCAGCACGTTGCCATCGAGCAGCCGAACCGGCACCGGCTTTGACCTTGCCCGTTGCACGGAAACCGGCTTCACACTTCATCTTCCATGGACCTCACGTCGTCCGCAGTGATGGCGCGCCCGGACCGCGCCACCGGCAAGCCGGTGCCGGAATGCACGCGGTAAGCGGGAGCCAGCGGATCCGCGGGGCGTGATTCGAGCCCACGCTGAATGAGTTCTGCCACGGCCTGGCTCAGGCTGCGGCCGGTGTGCCGCGCGAGGCCCGCTGCGATGCGGTGCAGGTTGTCCGGCAGGTCGATGGTCGTTCGCATCAGTGCATCATGGTTCAGAAGCACACTGATGTCAATCGCGTCGGTGCCGACTCGGGGCTCCGAGAGGCGGCTCACCGGAAGGCCTCTTCGATGAACTGGGCCTCGATAGTCGCGCGCACGACATCGACCACCTTCTTGCCCAGGCCCGTTACCAACGCGTAAACGATGACCACGTGGAACAGAATGACAACCGTCAACCCCACCACATGGCGGCGGGGGTCCGCTTGTCGCTGAGAAAAATTCATGTTCTGGGATCTCCAGATCTGACGAAACAGGCGAGCGAACGCCGAACATAACATCCGCCGGCTTGTGGCCTTGTACGCGGCCATCCGATGTCATGGTCGGGTGGGAGCGCGCATTCTAGTGTAATGATGCAATCTTGAGGGAACGTAAACGAACCCTGCCACACCAATGATCTACTACAGACTGGTGCGGAGATCGAGAGTGCGAGTTGCCCCTGAGATTGCATCATTACACTAGAATGCGCGCTCCCACCCGACCATGACATCGGATGGCCGCGTACAAGGCCAC
>JANXZN010000237.1 GCA_025355545.1 Rhizobacter sp. | reverse complement strand
GCCGACGCCAGCTGGCTGATGCCCGCGCTGAGCTACGACGGCAGCATGGTCGGCGATCTTCGCGGCGGCGCGCGGCGGGGCAGCACCTATGTCGGCAACCTGCACCTGAAGCTCACCGCCCAGGGCGACGCCATCGGCCTGCCGGGCACCTCGGCATTCGCCGACCTGCTCACGATCCACGGCGGACGGCCGAGTCGCCTGGTCGGGGATGCGCAGGGCACGAGCAACCTCGAAGGGCCGGCGGGCACGCAGGTCGAAGAGCTGTGGGTACAGCACAACTTCGAGGGCAGCAGCGCCTCGCTGCTGGTCGGCATCTACGACCTGAACAGCGAGTTCTATCGGCTGCAGGCGGCCGGGCTGTTCGTCAACAGCGCGTTCGGCATCGGACCGGAATTCGCGCAGAGCGGTGTCGAGGGCCCGTCGATCTTTCCGCGCACGGCCGCGGGCGTTCGCCTCGCGTTCAAGCCGTCCGCCAACACCGTGCTGCGCACCGCGTTGCTGGACGGCGTCCCGGTCGTGCGACCCGATGGCGCGCGCGCGGCGTTCCGGGGCGGCGACGGCCTGCTCGCGGTGGCCGAGTTCGCACTGCTGTCTCGCGGCAGCGCCGGCGCGGCACCCGCGGCGGAGATGCGCGACCGCATCGGCCGGCTGTCCTCGCTCGAGCCCTACGACCACAAGCTGGCGTTCGGCGCCTGGCGCTACACCGGCCGGTTCGCGGACCTGAGCGACACCGACGCCGCCGGCGCCCCACAGCATCGCCGCGGCAGTTCGGGCGCCTACGCCGTCGGCGAACGCCTGCTCATCGGCGGCGACGGCAGTTCCGGCCGACGCCTCGCAGTCTTCGCGCAATCGGGCATCGCCGACCCGCGCACCAACCGCTTCGGCGCGTACGTCGGCGCCGGAATCGTCGGCTCGGGGTGGCGGGCATCCGATCAGTTCGGCGTCTCGATCGCCCAGGTGCGCAATGGCTCGCACTACCTGCGTTCGCGGGCTCTGCAGCGTCCGGGCCGTGCCGAGACGGCGCTGGAACTGAGCTACCTGACCCCGGTATCGAAGCACCTCAGCCTGCAGCCCGACATCCAGTACATCGTGCGCCCGAATACCGACCGCTCCAACGCCAACGCGCTGGTGGTCCAACTTCGCTTCGAAGTCGGTCTGTGACGATCCTTCGCTAACCGCGCGCCGAGAGATTGCGGATGATCACGCGGCAGCTGATGCCGTGCGGCGCAACTTCGCGCCATTCGACCTGGCCGCCGAGCTGCTTGACACGCTTGCGCACGCCGCCCAGCCCGAGGCCGTGCGACCAGGCACGCGGGTTGCGGCCGACGCCGTCGTCGGTGATGTTCAGCTCGATGCGGTCGCTCTCGAGCCGGAAATCGATGTCGAGCGTGCGGGCCTGCGCGTGCGCGATCGCGTTGCTGACCAGCTCGCGCAGGATGCGCGTCAGCGCCGACCAGTGCACCACGGTCAGCAGGATGTCGTCGTCGAACACGAAGATCCACTTCAGTTCGACGCGCGCCTCCATCAGGCGGTGCGCCAGGTCCGTCTTCCATTCGGCGGCGGCGTGCGACAGACGGTGGTTCGATGCGGCCAGGCCACGCGTCAGCGTCTTCAGATCCTGCAGCGTGTGGCGCAGGTAGTCTTCCATCTCGGGCGACTGGGCCTTGTACATCAGCGTCAGCAGGCGTGCGCCGATGTCGTCGTGCAGGTCCTGCGCCAGGCGCAGCCGCTCTTCGCTGCGGCCCTGCTCGACCGCCTTGTCGAAGTGCACGGCGCGCCGCAGCTGCTCGACGATGCGATCGGTGAGGCGCGCGTCCTCCGACGTGAACAGGCGCCGTCCGCGCTGCGCGAAGCGCACCATCACCGCGCCGCGCGGGCTGGTTTCGCCACCGAGCATCGGCACCGGCACGAGCATGCTGGAGCCGTCGCCGGCGACGCGGGTCTTGGCGGTGCGCCGCTCGACGACGTTGAGCTCGAGCGGCTCGAACAGATCGCCCAGCAGTTGCGACAGCAGTGCCGGCGTGCGCTCCGGCTGTGCCTCGACCTCGCGCGCGATGCGGTACAGCTGCTCGAACATGCGCTCGGTCGTCAGCATGCTGGTGCCCAGCAGCTGGTTCAGGATCCACTGCCGCACGCCCGAATACACCGCCAGCGAGACGAACAGCGACAGCGTCAGCGACGCGAACTGGCCGAGCGAGAACACCGACACGAACAGCAGGTCGAGCGAGGTCGCGACGGTGCTGATCGCCGCCAGCAGCGAGAACTCGCGCATGAAGTCCTGCGAGCGCGCGAGAAAGGGCACCAGCAGCAGCAGCGAACCCAGGAACACATACCAGACCAGCGAGCCGACGTCGGCGATGTTGGGCGGCAGCCCCGGCAGGCGATCGGCTGCGGCGAGCGCGGAGGTGAGCAGCGTCCAGATCACGACCGTCACGATGACGAAGCGGCGCAGCACGATCGCGAACGGATGCGGCTCGATCTGGTACGACCAGCTCAGCAGGCCGATCGCGACCAGCCCGAGGCCGGTCACCGCAATCTGGGCATGCCACCACGCGTTGGCGAGCGCGTCGCTGGCGATGCCGCCGACCAGCACCAGCACCAGGGCCCAGCCGGCCAGTGCGATCCAGCCTGAACCCGGCAGGCGGCGCGGGTGCAGGCATGCAGCGTTGACCATCGCGGCCGCGGTGAACAGGTCGAACCCGGCGCGCACCGGCATGTTCCAGCGTGCGAACGGTATCGGCAGGCCGAAATCGAACACGCATCCCACCGCGACGAACAGCAGGTTGCCGGACTGGCACAGCGCCATCACGGCGTAGACGAGATTGCGGCTGGACGGGTTTGCCAGTGGCACGACCATCGCCACGAGGTACAAGCCGAGCGCGAACGCCGACAGCAACCAGAACAGGATCGGCAGACCCAGCAGGCCGCGCGGCTTGGGTTGCAACTCGGCGTTGGAGCCGTCGGCAAAGAACAGCTTGACCTCGGCATGCGCGAGCACGGCGGCCAGTTGCTCGTGCAGCACGCGCTGGCGCGCACGCTGGCCGTCGTCGATGACCCAGCGCGGCGAGCGCTGCAGCGCGAGTGCATCGCTCAGCACGACCACGGCGTCGCCGCCGGTCGCGCCGCGCAGCGCCTGGCCGACGTGCGGGCGCAGGGCCGGATCGTCGCTCGCCGCGAGCTCGATGCGGCCCTTTGCGTCGATGCGCCAGAGCGCGTCGACATGCGGCGCCACGGCCATCGCCCGGATCAGTATGAACAGGCCGATGCAGCCGAGCAGCGCGACGGCGACCAGCAGACGCAGGCGCCAGCCCATCCAGCGCGCGGCCCGGGGCGCCTGCTCGGCGCCGCGCTCACCCACGCCCGAATCGAGCCCGGAGTCACCGAGCTGGCTGGGGTAGCCGGTCCAGGTGGGTGAGGTGCGGCCGGGCCAGGTGTTGTTCAGGCCGGGCGTGCGCGCAGGATCGGTGACGTCATGCACCACGGCCGCCTCCCGCGAGGATCTACACCAGGCCTTGCTTGCTGGCGAGCACTGCCGCCTCGGCGCGGCTCGAGACGTTGAGCTTCTTGTAGATGGACTTGATGTGGTCGTTGACGGTGAACCACTTGATGCCCATCAGGTTCGCGATCTCCTTGATCGTGAAGCCCTTGCTCAGGTAGGTCAGCACCTCGCTCTCGCGCGGCGTC
>JANXZN010000230.1 GCA_025355545.1 Rhizobacter sp. | reverse complement strand
TGCGGGCGATCAAGAACCGCTTCGGCGCGGTCAACGAGATCGGCGTGTTCGCGATGACCGAGAAGGGCTTGAAGGGCGTGTCCAACCCCAGCGCGATCTTCCTGTCCACGCATGGCGCGCCGGTGCCGGGCAGCTGCGTGCTGGTCACGCTGGAAGGCACACGCCCGCTGCTGGTCGAGATCCAGGCGCTGGTCGATTCGGGCGGGCCCAGCCCGCGGCGCCTGAGCGTCGGCATCGAGCGCGATCGGCTGGCGATGATGCTCGCGGTGCTGCACCGCCACGCCGGCATCGCGTCGTTCGACCAGGACGTGTTCGTCAACGCGGTCGGCGGCGTGCGCATCAGCGAGCCGGCGGCCGACCTCGCGGTGATGCTGGCGATCCAGGGCAGCCTGCGCGGGCGCGCACTGCCGCGCGGCTTCATCGCGTTCGGCGAGGTCGGCCTGGCCGGCGAGGTGCGCCCGGCGCCGCGCGGCCAGGAGCGCCTGAAGGAGGCCGCGAAGCTCGGCTTCTCGGTCGCGATCGTGCCGAAGGCGAACGCGCCGAAGAAGGCGATCGAAGGCCTGACGATCCACGCGGTCGAGCGCATCGAGCACGCGATCGAGATCGCGCGCGGCCTGTGAACCCGAAGCGCCGCCGCCGATGATCGCGCGCATCGGTTACAACGCGGCCGGCGCGCGGCCCTTGTCGTCGCCCCGGCCGGCCGCACGTTCAGCCCCGGTCGCATCCGCGCGGTCGCTTCGAAGGAGACCCTCATGTTCAAACGCCTCGCCGTGCTGTGGTCGCTGGCCAAGGGCGATGCGCGCCTGCGCGCCGACATCGGCGCCGGCGCGCGGCGCGCATGAATCCATGGTTCGGCTGGGGCCTGGCGGCCGCCGCGGTCGCGTCCGGCTGGTTCGGCTACGGCTGGCCGGGACTGGCGCTGGCGTTCTCGGTGATCGTGTTCTGGCTGCTGATCCAGTTCAACCGCTCGGTGCGCGTGATGCGCGACGCGGCGGCCTCGCCGGTGGGGTCGGTGCCGAGCGCGGTGATGCTGCACTCGAAGCTGCGCGTCGGCCTGCCGATGCTGCAGATCGTCACCTTGACGAAGAGCCTGGGCCGGCATGTGGCCGGCACGCCCGAAACCTGGGCCTGGGCCGACGCCTCGGGCGCGGAGCTGCGCATCGTGTTCGACCAGGGCCGCTGCGCGAACTGGGCGCTGACCCGGCCGGCCGAGTAGCGCGCGGCCCGGCATGCAGCTGATCGACACCGCCACGACCCGCCGCCACCTGGCGTTCGGGCCGCTGATCGCCGCGCTGCGCACGATGTTCGTCGCCGGCTGCGAGCTGCCGGCGCGCGGCGTGCATCGCATCGACGGCGCCGACGGCGGCGGCACGCTGCTGCTGATGCCGGCGTGGCGCGCCGGGCTGAGGCTCGGCATCAAAAGCGTGACGATCTTCCCCGGCAACGCCGCGCGCGGCCTGCCGGGGCTGCATTCGACCTACTTGCTGTTCGACGCGACGACCGGCGTGCCGCTCGCGCAGCTCGACGGCAACGAGATCACCTCGCGCCGCACCGCGGCCGCGGCTGCGCTGGCCGCGTCGTTCCTTGCCCGCGTCGACGCGCACCGGCTGCTCGTCGTCGGCACCGGCCGCGTCGCGGCGCTGCTCACCGAGGCGATGCGCGCGGTGCGGGCCATCGACGAGGTGCTGGTCTGGAACCACCGGCCGGCCTCGGCGCTGGCGCTGGCGGCCGAGCTGCGCGCGGCCGGCTTCGCGGCGCGCGCGACCGACGATCTGGCGGCGTCGGTCGCGAGCGCTGACATCGTCAGCTGCGCGACGCTCGCGACCGCCGCGTTGATTCGCGGCGAGTGGCTGCAACCCGGCACGCACCTCGACCTGATCGGCAGCTTCACGCCGCAGATGCGCGAGGCCGACGCCGAGTGCTTCGCGCGCGGCCGCGTGTTCGTCGACACCGAGGAGGCGCTCGCGAAGTCGGGAGACGTGCTCGGGGCCATCGCTGCCGGCACGTTCGGCGCCGAGCGACTGCAGGGCACTCTCGCCGAACTGTGCCGCGGCACGCGCGCGGGCCGCGGCGACGCGACCGAACGCACGCTGTTCAAGGCGGTCGGCAGCGCGCTCGAAGACCTGGCCGCGGCCGAGCTCGTGTTCGATGCGCGGCAGCGCGAGTCGCTATGCTCGGTGGCATCGAAACCCGACGACCCCGCACCGTGACCGAACCCGCCGCCGCAGCGCCGCCCCGCAGCATCCGCTGGTACTGGGAGGACTTTCGCGTCGGCCAGTCGCCCGAGTTCGGCGCGCTGCCGGTCACGCGCGAGGCGATCGTCGCGTTCGCCGCGCAGTTCGACCCGCAACCCTTCCACCTCGACGACCGTGCCGCCGAGGCCGGGCTGTTCGGCAAGCTCTCGGCCAGCGGCTGGCACACCTGCGCGATGGCCATGCGGATGATGTGCGACGACTACCTGATCGAATCCAGCAGCCTGGGCTCGCCCGGCATCGACAGCCTGCGCTGGACCAAGCCGGTGCACCCCGGCGACACATTGAGCGTGCGCCTGAGCACGCTCGAATCGCGGCCGATGGCGAGCCGTCCGAAGGTCGGCCTGGTGCTGTCGAAATGGGAGGTGCTGAACCAGCACCGCGAACTCGTGCTGACGATGCAGGGTTGGGGCATGTTCGGGCGCCGCGAAGTGGCAGCCTGAGAAGGAGGAATCGATGAATTCCATGCTCGGGAAATCGATACTGCGCGCCGGCGCGTTGGCACTCTCGGCGCTCGGCCTGTGCGCCGCCCCGGCCTGTTCCACTTCTGGGTCGGCGAGTGGTCGCTGAGCTGGCGCAACGCCAACGGCACGCCCGGCACCGGCCGCAACCGCACCACGAAGATCCTCGACGGCAACGTGATCCAGGAAGAGTTCGAGACGCTGACCGGCGCACCGCCATTGCTGAAGGGCCGCTGGCTGTCGGTGCTGAGCGATGGCGACACGGTGGTCTTCAGCGGCTCGTGCAAGGCGCCGGGGCGCGCGCGGCTCGGCTTCGGCGAGTGTCGCGCTCTGGCGCTGCCGGCGATCGAGGTGCCCGGCCGACGTCGGGCGCGTCTTCGTAGAGCGTCGTCACTTGCGCGAGCTGGCGCCGCAGCTCGGCGCGCAGCTCGGCAGGTTCGACGACCTCGATCTCGGCGCCGAAACCGAGCAGCTGGCGCGCGCCGTGCTCGATCGATTCGAGGGCGACCGACCGCTCGTGCCAACCTGGCCGCGCGGGCGCCTTCGCGCCCGTGGCCGGCAACGCGACGACCGGGATGCGCGCGTTGTTCAACCAGGTCAGGCCGCGTGGCGAGACCCGGATGCGCGCCTGCAGCCGGCGCAACTCCGACTCGAAGCGCGCCGCCGACTCGCGCCAGCTGAGCGCGAGGTCGAAGCCGCGCGGGCGCCGGAAGCTTCGGCCGCTCGTCTTCAGCTCGAGCAGGCTCGCGAGCCGGTAGGTGCGCAGCGCATGCTGGCCCGCCGTGCGCGCGACCAGGTACCACGCGCCGGCCTTCAGCACCAAGCCCAGCGGTTCGAGCTCGCGCTGCGCCGTGCCGCGCCAGCTCTCGTAGCGCACGCTCAGGCGGCGCGCGTGCCAGACCGCGTCGGCCACCTCGCGCAGGAACTTCGGCGTGTCATGCGCGCGGTACCAGTCGACCGGGTCGATGTGCAGCCGCTCGCCGACCTGGCCGGCCTGCGCGCGCCAGCCGCTGGGCAGGCTCGCCACCATCTTCAGCCGCGCCGACGCCGCCGCGGCGCCCAGCCCGAGTTCGGTCGCCGGGCCGGGCAGGCCGGCGAGCAGCAGCGCGTTCGCTTCCGGCTCAGTCATGCCGGTGAGCTGCGTGCTCCAGCCCTCGCGCAGCTGGAAGCCGCCCTGCCGGCCACGCTCGCCCCACAGCGGCACGCCGGCGGCCGAGAGCTGGTCGATGTCGCGCAGGATCGTGCGCTGCGACACCTCCATCGCCTGCGCCAGCGCGGCGGCCGTGACGCAGCCACGCGCCTGCAGCAGCATCAGGATCGAGAGCAGGCGGCTGGCTTTCATGGGGTCTGGCAAATCATGACATCAGGTGTCATGTTACGCGAACGATGATGCGGGCATGTCGTCACCCATCAACCCCACCGCCATGCCTTCCGCCCTCGTCGACCCCGCCGCGGGCAACGCGACGACGATGACTTCCGTCAACGTCCTGCTGCCGCACCCGGCCGCGCCGGTCGAGGCACGCCCCACCGAAACACACCGCTTCGCGCCGAGTGCGCGCTCGGCGAGCCACGCCTGACGCCGATGTTCGAACTGACCCACACCAGCCAGCTCTGGCTCTACTTCGTTCTGGTCGCGGGCATCGTCGTGCTGCCCGGCATGGACATGGCGTTCGTGATGGCCAGCGCGCTGGCCGACGGGCGCCGCGCGGGTGCGGCGGCGGTCGCCGGCATCGTCGCGGGCGGCTGGGTCCACATGGTCATGGGCGTGCTCGGCGTCGCGCTGCTGCTGCTGCTGTCGGCACCCGGGCTGTTCAACACGCTGCTGCTGGCCGGCGCGCTGTACGTGGCCTGGATGGGCTGGTCGCTGCTGCGCGGCGCGCGCGCCTTCGGCGAGCTGCGCGAGCAGGCGTCGCGCCCGCTGCATTCGACCTTCGCGCGCGCGCTGCTGACCTGCCTGCTCAACCCCAAGGCCTACGTGTTCATGCTGGCGGTGTTCCCGCAGTTCCTGCGCGCTGAGTACGGCTCGATCGCGGCGCAGGCGATCGCGCTGACCCTCATCACCTCGCTGACGCAGGCCGTCGTCTACGGCGGCGTCGCGGTCGCCGCGGGCGGCCTGAGGGGCTGGTTGCGCCGCCACGGCCACGCCCAGGTTCTGCTCGGGCGGACGATCGGCGCGCTGCTGTTGCTGGTGGCCTGCTGGACCGCCTGGCGCGGCTGGCAGCACGGCCTGGGCTGATTCGAGCGCAGCGCGCTCAGGCCGGCGCGCGGCCGCGGTCCGCCAGCAGCAAGGTCTCCAGGCACTGCTCGCGAATCCCGTAGAAGCGCTTCAGTTCGCGAATCTGCTGCCACTGCTCGTCGGTCGGCCTCGGCACCGCGCGCTTCACCGCCAGGATCATCTTGTTCTTGTTCGTGTGCTCCAGCGACACGAACTCGAACACCTGCGTGTCGTAGCCGCAGGCGTCGAGCAGCAGCGCGCGCAGGCCGTCGGTCAGCATCTCGGCCTGCTGGCCGAGGTGCACGCCGTGCTTCAGGATCGGCCGCAGCGGGTGCGGGCTGAGCAGCTGCGGGCGCAGCTCCTTGTGGCAGCACGGCGAGCACATGATGATCTGTGCGCCGGCGCGCACGCCGCTGGCGATCGCGTGGTCGGTCGCGGTGTCGCAGGCATGCAGCGCGATCATGATGTCGATGGCTTCCGGCACGATCGTGCGCACGTCGCCCTGCTCGAAGCTCAGGCCTTCGAGCGCGAGGCGCTGCGCCGCGCCCGCGCACAGCGCCAGCATGTCGGGCCGCAGTTCGACGCCGGTCACGCGCGCCGGCAGGCTGAGCGTGGCGCGCAGGTAGTCGTGCAGCGCGAAGGTCAGGTAGCCCTTGCCGCTGCCGAAGTCGATCACGTCCAGGCGCGTCGCGTGCTTCAGCGCGGTCGCATCGAGCGCGTCGTCCAGCACCTCGATGAACTTGTTGATCTGCTTCCACTTGCGCGCCATCGCCGGCACGAGACGATGTTGCGCATCGGTGACGCCGAGCTCGGCCAGGAAGGCGCGGTCGAGATCGAGGAAGCGGTGCTTTTCGCGGTCGTGCGCCGCCGGCGCCGGTGCGTGGCTGGCCTTGCCCTGCAGCAGCGTGCGCCTGCCCTTCCTGCTGATCAGCAGCTGGATCTCGGCGGTCGCCGTGAAGAGATGCGCGTGGCCGAACGTGGACTCCAGCAGCGCGCGAACCTGTTGCACGCCATCGCCGGGCGACAGGTTCTTGGTGATGTCGCGCGTGCGGTGGGTGTGGACGAAGGCCAGGGCCGGCGCGCCCTTCAGCGTCAGCGCGCGCAGCGTCACGCGCACCAGGTCGGCGCCGGCCGCGCGCGGCTTGGCGAGCACGAGGCGCGCGAACGAGGCGTCGGCCAGCGCGCGTTCGAGCCGGGCGATGAAGGCGGCGAGCGGGTCGTCGGACATGGCCTGCTAGTGTAGGCACCGATGACCACGCGCCGCGCTTCACCCGTCCGCAGTCGCTCGCACCACTACAGCGTCTACGTCGTCGAGCTCGACGGCCGGGTCTGGAACCTCGCGAGCTTCCGCAAGGCGAATCCCGGCCACGAACTCGGCAGGCCCTGCGTTTATGTCGGCATGACCGGTCTCGACCCGGACCTGCGCTTCGACCCCCACAAGGCCGGCGTCCAGGCCAACCGCTTCGTGCGCGAGTACGGGCTGCGCCTGCTGCCGCAGCTCTACGCGGTCTACAACCCGATGCCGTACCACGGCGCCTGCGAGATGGAGGTCGAGCTCGGCATCGCGCTGCGCGAGGCGGGCTATGGGGTCTGGCAAGGTTGAGCGATCATCGCGGGTGATGGACACACCCGACGCGCCCGGCTTCACGCTGTTCGACACGCCGATCGGCCCCTGCGCGCTGGTCTGGAGCGCACAGGGCCTGATCGGCGTGGCACTGCCCGACGCCAGCGCCGCGGCCAC
>JANXZN010000212.1 GCA_025355545.1 Rhizobacter sp. | reverse complement strand
GAGGAAGTCGTCGTCGACTCTGCGGTAGATCACGTCGACGCGCTTCGGGCCCTGCGTCGTGCGCATGTAGACGAAGTTGTCCTTGACGAACAGGTCCTGCCCCTCGACCAGCTCGATGCCCATCTGCTGCGCCAGGAACGCGTGCTCGAAATACGCGCTGTTGTGCATGCCCGGCGTGAGCACGACGACGGTCGGCTCGTTGACCGACGCCGGCGCGACCGAACGCAAGGTCTCGAGCAGCAAGTCGGGATAGTGCGCGACCGGCGCGACGCGGTGCTGGCTGAACAGCTCCGGGAACAGCCGCATCATCATCTTGCGGTCCTCGAGCATGTAGCTCACGCCGCTGGGCACGCGCAGGTTGTCCTCGAGCACGTAATAGCTGCCGCTGCCGTCGGCGTTCGCGGCGCGAATGATGTCGATGCCCGAGATATGCGAGTAGACGCCGCCCGGCACGTCGACGCCCATCATCTCGGGCCGGAACTGCGCGTTCTGCAGGAGCTGCTCGGCCGGCACGTGGCCGGCCTTGATGATCTCCTGGTCGTGGTAGACGTCGTGGATGAATCGGTTCAGTGCCGCGACGCGCTGCGCCAGGCCCTTTTCCATCTCGGCCCACTCGTGCGCCGGGATCACGCGCGGGATCAGGTCGAACGGGATCAGGCGCTCGTTGCCGTGGCCGTCTTCGTCCTTCGCGCCGTACACCGCGAAGGTGATGCCGACCCTGCGGAAGATGACCTCGGCCTCCTCGCGCCGGGACAGCATCACGTCGTTCGGCTGCAGCGAGAGCCAGCGATCGTAGCCGCGATAATGCTCGCGCACCGTGTTGGCGTCGGCGCGCATCTCGTCGAAGCTGGGTCTCATGAGCACGTCTCCTCGCCGACAGGGTAGCAAATTCCAGGCCAGTCACCGCACCGCCCGGCGATGGTAGCCGTCGCCGTGATGCCAGTAGCGCCGCGCCGCGTCGCGCTGGCAAATGCCGGCGGTCGGGCCGGTGGCCGAAGCCGCGGCATCCCAGCGCCAGGCGCCGCAGCTCGGCGTCGCATCGATCTCGATGCCGCGCTCGACATAGCGCTGCAGCACCTCGGGCGCCGGGTGCCCGAAGCGGTTGCGGTAGCCGGCCTGGAACACCGCGACGCGCGGCTGCACCGCGTCCAGGAACGCCGGCGTCGACGAGGTCTTGCTGCCGTGATGCGGCACGATCAGCACGTCGCTGCGCAGCCCGTCGGCGCCATCGGCCAGCAACGCGAGTTCCTGCTCGCGCTCGATGTCGCCGGTCAGCAGCACGCTGCGCCCGCCGCCACTGACACGCAGCACACAGGACATCGCGTTCGCCTTCAGCGCGCGCTCATAGTCGGTGGCCACCGGACGCAGCACCGCGAAGTGCACGCCGTCCCAGTCCCAGGACTGGCCGGCGCTGCAGCGCGTCGTGTGGCGCGCGCGACCGAGCAGCGGGTGGTCGAGCTCGAGCGAGCTGAGCACGTCGTCGACCGGCATCGCCTTCAACAGCGCGCCGGCGCCGCCGACGTGATCGAGGTCGCGATGGCTCAGCACGAGGCGGTCGATGCGGCGTTCGCCGCGGGCGCGCAGCAGCGGCAGCAACACGCGCTGGCCGGCGTCGCTCTCGCGCGAATACTGCGGGCCGGCGTCGAACACCAGCAGGTGCGCGTGGGTGCGCAGCAGCACCGAGGTGCCCTGCCCGACGTCCAGCGCGAGCAGGTCGAACCCGCCCGGCGGCGGTAGCGCCCGCGGCGGCCACAGCAAGGGCACGAGCAGCGGCAGCGCCAGCGCTCGCACGCGCCACGGCAGCGGCAGCACCAGCAGCACCGCGCCGAGCAGCCCGACGAGCTGCGCCAGGGCGGGTGCCACCGGCACCAGCCAGACCGCGCCCGGCCACGCGGCGAGCGCGGCCAGCACCGCGTTGAGCTGCTGCACGACCCAGGCACCGACGCTCCACAACGGCACCAGCGCGACGCCGAGCAGCGCCAGCGGCGTGATCACCAGCGTGACCACGGGAATGGCGATCAGGTTGGCCGCGAAGCCGACGACCGAGACCTGCTGGAAGAACAGCAGCGACAGCGGCGCGAGGCCGACGGTCGCGATCACCTGGGTGCGCAGATCGGCACGCAGCGCGGCCCAGACGCGGCGTGGCCAGCCGCGCCAGCCCGCGGGCACGGCCGACGCGGCGGCATCGGCAGCGACGCCTGCGCTCGACGACGCCATCAGCAATCCCACCGCGACGAACGACAGCCAGAACCCGGCCTGCAGCAACGCCCACGGGTCGATCGCGGTGACGACCACGGCCGCGACCAGCAGCACCAGCGCCCACGGCCAGCGCACGCCGCTGGCGCGCGCCAGCGTGACGACCGCGAGCATCCAGATGGTGCGCTGCGACGGCACGCCCCAGCCCGAGAACAGCGCGTACGCCGCGGCGCAGCCAAGGCCACCCCAGGTCGCCGCCAGCGGCGCCGGCCACCACAGCATCGCCCGCCGGCTGCGCCGCCAGACCCGAGCGATCGCGGCACTGGCGAGCCACGCGAACATCGTGATGTGCAGGCCGCTGATGGACACGAGGTGGGCGATGCCGGTGTTGCGGTACAGGTCCCAGTCCTCGCGCTCGATCGCACCCTGGTCGCCGACCGCGAGCGCGGCCAGCACGCCGGCGGCGCGCGTGTCCGGCACGGCCGCGAAGATCGCGTCGCGCACGCGCTGGCGCAGCCGCTCGACCGGAAAGCCCGCGGCGCGGTGCAGCATCGCAGGCGCGGGCGCGTCGCGCACATAACCGGTCGCGCGCACGCCCTGCTCGAACAGCTGCAGTTCGTAGTCGAAGCCGTGCGGGTTCAGGTTGCCGTGCGGCTGGCGCAGCCGCAATGCGAAGCGCCAGCGCTGGCCGGCGCGCAACTCGGCCTGCGGCTCGCTCAGCGCGGCGTCTTCGTGCTGGCCCTTGTACCAGCCGAGCGCGAGCAGCGCCGGCAGCGTCACCGCCTGCCCGTCGAGCGCCGCACCGTCGACCTCGAAGCGAAAGCGCAAGCCCGCCGCGCTGCGCTGCGGCAGGCTCGCGACGACGCCGGTGACGACGAGATCCCGGCCCTCGAGCGCCGGCGGCAATGCATCCGCCAGGCGCAGCGACGCGCGCACGCCCGACGCGCCGATCGCCAGCAGCGCAGCGGCGGCCAGGCCGGGCACGAACGCACGCCGCCAGCGCCACGCCGCGGTCGCACCGAGCAGGCCGAGCGCGATCGCCGCGACGTAGGCCTCGATCGGCCACAGCGCGCGCTGCTGCAGGTGCAGCGCGACGCCCGCGACCCAGGCGAGCGCCAACGCCGCCAGGCGCGCCCCGGTGTCGGCTCGTCCCTGCATCGCGGCAGTGTAGGATTTGCGCCTCCCAACCCGACAGGCGGCAAACCCATGGCGAACGCATCTTCTGCCGGCTCGATCTACGACCGCCTGACCGAGCTCGGCATTACGCTGCCGCCGATCGCGATGCCCGCCGGGGCCTACCTGCCGTTCGTGCGCAGCGGCAAGCTGCTGTTCGTCGCCGGCCACATCGCCAGGCGCGACGGCAAGGCCTGGGTCGGCCAGCTCGGGCGCGACATGGTCACCGCCACCGCCAAGCATGCGGCGCGCGCAGTCGCGATCGACCTGCTCGGCACCCTGCACGCCGCGGTCGGCGATCTCAACGACATCGAGCGCATCGTCAAGGTGATGAGCCTGGTCAACAGCGCGCCCGACTACATCGAGCAGCACCTGGTGACGAACGGCTGCTCCGAGCTGTTCGCCGATGTCTTCGGCGACAAGGGCGCACATGCGCGCAGCGCGTTCGGCGTCGCGCAGTTGCCGATGGGTGCCTGCGTCGAGATCGAGCTGATCGCGCAGGTGAAATGAGCGGCGGCGCGCGGGTCTTCGCCGGCGTCGCCGTCGCCAGCCTGGCCGCGGTCGGCGCGGCGCTGGTCTCGCAGCACGGGTTCGGCATGCAGCCCTGCCCGTGGTGCGTGCTGCAGCGCGTGATCTTCTTGGGCGTCGCCGCGGCCTGCGTGATCGGGTTGTTGTGGCGCAGTGCCGCCGGGCGCGCGATCGCCGGCGGCGTGGCGCTGCTGCTCGCGCTGTGCGGCGTGGCAGCGGCACTGTGGCAGCACTTCGAGGCGGCGGCATCGGCGTCGTGCAATCTGACGCTCGCCGACAAAATCGTCAGCGGCTGGCTCGGCCTCGACAGCCTGCTGCCCGACGTGTTCTCGGCCCGCGCGAGCTGCGCCGATGCGGCGGTCAAGCTGTTCGGTGTGCCCTACGACTTCTGGAGCGTGGCGCTTTTCGCGGCGCTGGCAATCGCGCTTCTGCGCACGCTGCGCCGCCCGTTCGGCGGCGGGCACTAGCGTCGACGAACCTGCACGTCGACGAACATGCCGGCGAAGTCGCCGGGGCGACCGACCCACGAGCCGCTGACCGGCGACGCCAGGCCGGCGTGGCGCGCGACGCCGACGCGGATCAGATCGGTGCCGCCGACCAGGTTGTTGGTCGGGTCGAACGGAATCCAGCCGGCCCCCGGCAGATAGACCTGCACCCACGCGTGGGTCGCCCCGGCGCCGACGTGCTCGGGGCCGCCGTCGTCGAGCCACGGCGTGTAGAGGTAGCCCGAGACGAAGCGCGCGGCGTAGCCGAGCCGGCGCACCGCCTCGATCATCAAGGTCGCGAAATCGCGGCAGGTGCCGGACTGCCACTGCAGCGTCTCGTACGGCGTCTGCACGCCCTCGTCGAAACGCGCGACATAGCGCATCGAGGCGCGGATCACCTGCGTCATCTCGACCAGCAGCTCGCGCGTGCCGCTGCTGCCGTCGTCGCGGACGAAGGCCCGGGCCCAGGCCTCGAGTTCGCCGCTCGGGTCGTCGTAGTACGGCAGCAGGTAGTGCTGCAGCGCGATGCGGTCTTCGTCGCTGTAGGCGAACGGGTAGGCCGAGGCGGCCGGTTTCAGCGGCAGGTCGAGCGCGCGCGTGCCGGTGTGCTCGACCGAGAACGTGCACTCCAGCTTCAGTTCGGTGGCCGGGCTTTGCGGCCGCACCAGCGCCACCGAGTTCGAGTACACGTCCTGGATCAGTCGGATGTCGACGGGCTCCGGAGTCACCTGCAGATCGGTTGCGAGCACGCGCAGATCGTGGCTGCCGCGCGGGCGGAACATCACGCGGTGTTCGCCCAGACGCACCGGCTGGTGATAGCGGTAGTGCGTGCTGTGACTGATGTCGAAGAAGACGGACACGCGAGCCCGGCCTCAGTTTATGTGAATCTCGGCATGCTCGCCGAGCCCGGTCGGCGGCTTGCCGTTGAGCGCGGCCTTGGCCATCTGGTAGAGCCGGACGATCTTGCTTTGCTTCATGTCCCAGTAGTTCGCATGGACGATCCGCACGCGCACCAGCGCGAGATCGGGATCGCCGATGCCGCCCGGAAACCAGGCCTCGGCGAGCTTCGTCCACAGCTGCTGCTTCTTCGCGGTGTCCTCGACCACGCTCGCGGTGCCGGACACCGAGACGTAGCTGTCCCTGTCCGGATCGGCATAGCTCACGTTGACGCTGGGCTCGGCGCTCAGATCGGCGACGGGGTCGCCCCCGCGCGACATGAAGAACCACAGGTTCGAATCCTCGTCGAGGCTGGAGTTCTGCGTCGTCATCGGGCGCGAATGCAGCTGGCCGTTCGCCTGGCGGGTCGTGAACATCGCGAACCTGATGTCCTTGATCAGGCTCCAGAGCGTGCTATGGGCCAGGATCGGGTCGGTGATCGTCGTGGTGGTCATGCGGGTTCCTTTCACCGGATGCGGCTGCCGAAGCGGCCATTGCATCAAGCGCACCGCGGCGGCGCGATCAGGCGCGACGCCTGGGGCGTGTAGGACGTGTCCGGTTCACCTGCGCTCACTCGGCGCGCAGCACCCGCAATGCCTTCGGCATCACGTCCTGCACCCGGCCCTTGCGGGCACGCCTGCCGGCGTACGCGGTCAGCGCGGCGCCCCGCAGCAGTTCGTCCTTCGGCTTGCCGCCGCGGCCACTGCCCAGCACCTGCAGGGTCGTGCCGAAGACCGCGACGCTGACGAGCGCGTCCTTTGGGTCAAGGTCGATCAAGGTCAGGCCGCGGCCGCCGTTAGCCTGCAGCTTCAGCTCGTCGAGCGGGAACACGAGCAGCCGGCCCGCCAGCGACAGACACGCGACCTGGGCCTGCGCATCGGCCAGGCTCGGCGGCAGCGGCTTCTCGTCGGCCTCCAGGCTCAGGAAGCTCTTGCCCCCGCGCTGGCGCGACAGCAGGTCGCCGACGCGCGCCAGCAGGCCGAAGCCGCCGGTGCCGGCGAGCAGCAAGGTCTGCTGCGCGTGTCCCGCGAAATAGTGCGCCGGCTGGGTACCCGGTTCGAGCTCGATCAGCGAGGTGATCGGCTGGCCGTCGCCGCGCCCGCCGGGCAGCTGCGCGACCGGCGTCGAATAAACGCGGCCGTTGCTGCCGAACACCAGCAACGCGTCGACGCTGCGGCAGGCGAAGGTGCCATACAGCGCGTCGCCGGCCTTGAACGCGAGGCTGGCAGCCTCGATCTCGTGGCCCTTCAGGCCGCGCGCCCAGCCTTTCAGGCTGACGACGACGGTGATCGGCTCGTCGACGATCCTGATCTCGGCGACGGACCTCTTCCCGGCCTGGATCAGCGTGCGGCGCGCGTCGCCATGCGTCTTGGCATCGAGCTCGATCTCCTTGATCAGCAGCCGCTTCAGCGAGGCCGGGCTGTTCAGAATGTCCTCGAGCTTGCCCTGCTCGACGCGCAGGGCCGAAAGCTCCTGCCCGATCCTGATGCCCTCGAGCCGCGCGAGCTGACGCAACCGGATGTCGAGGATGTCGTCGGCCTGGATCTCGCTCAGCCCGAAGCGCGCGACAAGCGCCGGCTTGGGCTCGTCGGACTCGCGGATGATGCGGATCACCTCGTCAAGGTTGAGCAGCACCAGCTGCCGCCCTTCGAGCACGTGGATGCGCGCGAGCACCCGACCCAGCCGGTGGTGCGTGCGGCGCTGCACCGTTTCGGCGCGGAACGCGACCCACTCGGCGAGGATCTGGCGCAGGCTCTTCTGCGTCGGCCGGCCGTCGGCACCGATCATCGTCAGGTTGATCGGCGCCGAGCTCTCGAGCGAGGTGTGCGCGAGCAAGATGGTGATCAGCTCCTGTTGTTCGATCGTGCGCGACTTCGGCTCGAACACGAGCCGCACCAGCGCATCCTTGCTCGACTCGTCGCGCACCGCGTCGAGCACCGCGAGCATGGTCGCCTTCAGCTGCGCCTGCTCGGCGAGAAGCGCCTTCTTGCCGGCCTTGACCTTCGGGTTCGTCAGCTCCTCGATCTCTTCGAGCACCTTCTGAGTGCTCGCGCCGGGCGGCAGTTCGGTGACGACGAGCTGCCACTGGCCGCGCGCGAGGTCTTCGGTCTTCCAGCGCGCACGCAGCTTCAGGCTGCCGCGGCCCGAGGTGTAGGCCGCGCGGATCTCCTGCGCGCTGCTGATGATCTGGCCGCCGCCCGGGTAGTCGGGGCCGGGGATCAGCGCGGCGAGTTCGTCGTCGCCGAGCCGCTCGTTGCGGATCAGCGCCACCGCCGCGGCCGCAACCTCGCGCAGGTTGTGGCTCGGCACCTCGGTCGCCAGGCCCACCGCGATGCCGCTCGCGCCATTGAGCAGCACGAACGGCAGCCGCGCCGGCAGCTGGCGCGGTTCTTCGGTCGAGCCGTCGTAGTTGGCGACGAAGTCGACCGTGCCTTCGTCGATCTCGTCGAGCAGCAGCCGCGTGATCGGTGCCAGGCGGGCCTCGGTGTAGCGCATCGCCGCCGCGCCGTCGCCGTCGCGCGAGCCGAAGTTGCCCTGGCCGTCGACCAGCGGGTAGCGCTGCGAGAAATCCTGCGCCATCCGCACCATCGCGTCGTAGGCCGCGGTGTCGCCGTGCGGGTGGAACTTGCCGAGCACGTCGCCGACGACGCGCGCGCTCTTCACGGCGCGCGGGCCGGCCGCGGTCGTGAACGCCAGGCCCATGCGCTGCATCGAGTACAGGATGCGGCGCTGCACCGGCTTCTGGCCGTCGCAGACGTCGGGCAGCGCGCGGCCCTTGACGACGCTCAGCGCGTATTCGAGGTAGGCGCGCTCGGCGTATTGCGCGAGGCCGATGGCGTTGCCGTTGTCGTCGGCGGGCGTGTCGAAAAGATCGGGTTCGGAAGTCATGCAGAGGTTCTTCGAAGGCAGATGAAGCCGGGATGTCACGCAAACGGGTCGCGGATCGTGACGCGATCGAGTCGCCGACCCGCCGAAAAGTCTTCGGACGCCAGCGTTGCGCAACCCGCCTCCAGGGCGGCGGCAGCGATCATCGCGTCGTAGACGCTCAGCTGGTAGCGTGCCGCCAACGCGATGCCGCGTTCATGGGTTTCCAGGGTCAGCGGCTGCACTTCGCAGAAGCGCCGAATATCAACCAACGCCAGCCCGACCTCGGGCCAGCCGAGCCGCAATTTGCGGCGCGCCACGTTCGCGAATTCGTTCAGCACCTGCACACTGATCACGGCGCGGCCGCGCAGCAGCGCCTCGGCGCGCTCTGCCTTCGCGGCGTCGCCCGACAGCAGGTACAGCAAGACGTTCGTGTCGACGAACGGACGCACCCACACGACTACGGCCTGCGCTCGTTGGCTTCCATGCGGTCGAACTTGAAATCGGCCGGAAGCGTGCCGCGCAACTTGCGCAGGCGCGCGAGCGCCTGTCGGTCACCCGCGTCCGAGCGGTGCACGCTCAGGGTTCGCGCATTCGCCACTTCGACCTCGACCTGATCGCCCTCTTTCAAATTCAGAACCGCGACGACGGCGGCGGGCAGGCGGATGGCCAGGCTGTTGCCCCACTTCGAGACTTGCATCGCGGATCGCTTTCAGGCCTGGATAGACATTGCGAGATTGTATATCCACCCCCGAGCCGCCTCAGCGCGGGAAGCGCTCGCGCAGTTTCAGTTTCCAGAATTTGCCGGTCGAGGTGCGCGGCACGGCGTCGATGAACTCGAAGCGGTCGGGCACCTGCCACTTCGCGAAGCCGTGCCGCAGCAGATGCGCGGCCAGTTCGTCGGCAAGAGGTGCATCCTGCCCCGGTTTGACGACCACGCAGGCGAGCGGCCGCTCGCTCCACTTCTCGTCCGGAATCGCGATCACCGCGGCCTCGGCGATGGCCGGGTGCGCCATCAGCGCGTTCTCGAGGTCGACCGAGCTGATCCATTCGCCGCCCGACTTGATCAGGTCCTTGGTGCGGTCGGTGATGCGCACGAAGCCGAGCGCGTCCATCGTCGCGACGTCGCCGGTGCGCAGCCAGCCGTCGCGCGTGAACTTGTCTTCGGCGACCGGCACCTCGTGCGAATTTTGGTGATAGCAGCCGGTGATGAACGGCCCGCGCACCTGGATCTCGCCCATCGTGTGGCCGTCCCAGGGCGCGTCGGTGTCGTTCCCGGTGCGGATGCGCACGTCCACCAGCGGCGCGGGCACACCGGCCATCGCGGCACGCTGGAAGCGCACCTCGTCGCCCGCATCCTTCAGCTCGTTGCGCAGGTACGAGACGGTCGCCAGCGGCGAGGTCTCGGTCATGCCCCAGCCCTGCAGCAACCACACGCCGTGCCTGGCGAACGCACGGATCAGCGCCTCGGGCACCGCCGCGCCGCCGACCAGCGAGCGCATGCCGTCGGGCAGCGTCCAGCGGCCGGGCTCGGCCGTGAGCGCCGCGTCGAAGCGCTGGATCAGGCTCATCCAGATCGTCGGCACACCCAGCGCGAGCGATGGCGGATAGGCCTGCATCAGGTCGAGCAGGTCGTCCGGGTGCAGGTGCGGGCCGGGGAAGACGATCTTCACGCCGAGCATCGCCGCCGCATACGGCACGCCCCAGCAGTTCGCATGGAACATCGGCGTGACCGGCAACAGCACGTCGGTGCTGCGCAGCCCCCAGTGGTCGGCCAGGCAGCCGACGAAGGTGTGCAGGATGGTCGAGCGGTGCGAGTACACCACGCCCTTCGGCCGGCCCGTCGTGCCCGACGTGTAGCACATCGCGACCGCGTCGTCCTCGGCGTGCGGCGCGTACTCGAAGCGGTCGGGGTCGGCGCCGGCCAGCAGCGCCTCGTAGTCGATCAACTCGGCCGCCACCGGCGCACCCGAGAACGGCACGACGACGACGCGCTCGAACGCGTGCAGATGCGCGAACTGCCGGTACAGCGGCAACAGCACGTCGTCGACGATCAGGAAGCGGTCCTGCGCGTCGCTGGCGATCCAGCCGATCTCGTCCGGCGCGAGGCGCAGGTTCAGCGTGTGCATCACGCCACCGGCGGCCGGGATGCCGAAGTAGCACTCCAGGTGGGCGTGGTGGTTCCAGCTCAGCGTGGCGACGCGCTCGCCGCGCCGCAGGCCCAGCGACTGCAGCGCCGAGGCGAGTGCGCGCGTGCGGCGATGGAACTCGCGGTAGGTGTGGACCTTGAACGACTTGTCGGGCAGGCGCGAGACGATCTCGTTGCCGCCGAACAGCTGGCCGGCGCGGTCCAGCAGGTGGTTCAGCGACAGCGGCACATTCATCATCGTGGCTTGCATGCGTGTCTCCCGGTGATAAATCGTCAGGCCGCGCCCGCGCCGCGGGCGGCGACGCGGGCCGCGTGTTCGTGCTCGAGCATCGCCATCACGATCAGCGAATCGTAGCCGTCGTCGGTGCGCACGCTCTCGCGCAGGCGCCCCTCCTCGATGAAGCCTTCGCTGCGGTAGAGCGCCTGCGCACGCAGGTTGCGCGCCTTCACGTCGAGCCAGAAGCGGTGCGCGTGCTGGTCGCGGAACGTCATCTGCGCCAGCAGCCGCAGGCAGGCGCGGCCGATGCCCCGGCCGTGCAGCGACGGTTGCAGCACCATGCGCTTCAGTTCGATCGAACGGTGCGGGTTGCGGCAGCCCTGCAGGATCACGAAACCCGCCGACGCGTAGCCGGCGCCGGCCTCGACGACGAAGTGACGGAAGTCGGGGAAACGGATCGCGCCCTCGTGCTGGATGCGCTCCCAGGGCGTGATGAACGGGCGGTTTGCGCCGTCCTGCTCGACCGAGAGCACGAAGTCGAGGTCGGACAGCATCGTCAGGCGCAGGCGCACGCGCGCTGAATTCGTCATGGGCGCCGATTGTGGCCCAGCGCCTGCGCGTCCGCGTTGCGCGCGAAGGCCCTGCAGCGCTTGCTGCAGGGCCTTCGCCTCATGGCCATCAATCCCGATCGAGCGTGGCCAGCTCCGGTGTCACGCGCGGCGTCGCCTCGACCTGCAGCCGGATCGCCGCGTTCGGGTTCAGCTGCTGGGCCGACACCCCGAGGTGGTTGACGAAGCGCGTTTGCCACGGTGCGTCCGCCCCGCGCGAGCGCGACGCGGAGGGCTCGCTGCGCGGCAGGCCCGGCGCACCCGCAAGGGCGACACGCCAGTCGATCTGCGGCGCCGGCAGCGGCGCCGGCGTGGCCACAGGAACTTCGGCCGCCGCCGCGTCGAGGCGCGGCAGCAGCGCAGCCGGCACGGCGAACCAGCGATCCGGCGTTGCGCGCTGGCCGGGCAGCAGGCCCTCGGCCATCACGCCGGATGCGCTGTGCGCGAAGCCCATCGCATGGCCCAGCTCGTGCGCCAGCACCGACAGCAGATCGACCTGCTGCGCGGCAACGCCGGAGCGCGCGGTCAGCGTCGCGCCGCTGCCCGCGTACTCGGCGTCGCTGCGCGGCGTCGGATCGACGAACCAACCGTAGCCGCCGGCGTCGATGTCCAGCGTGATCACTCCGTCGTGATACTCGGCGAGCTCGCCGCCGGCCAGATCGGCGAATTCGACCGAGATGCCGCGCAGCCGCGCCACCAGCGCTGCGGCTTCCACCAGCGACCAGCGCCGGATCGCCTCGGCAACCAGCGGCTGCACTTGCGCCGCGGTCGGCGCCGCGGTCGCAGTCGCAGTCGCGCTGCTGGCGGGCGCCTCGGCCAGGTTCAGCGTGGCCGGTACCGACGCGTCGTTGGTCCGGAACGTCGCGGTGTCGAGCGATACCGAACCACCCTTCGCGAAGATGCCGAAGCGCCCGTCGATCGTCACCGCGTTGTAGGCGAAGGACACCATCGTCTGGCCGTCGAGCGCGACGCTGGCGGTCGAGCCGCGCAGCGTGACGCTCAGCGTGTAGTTGGTGCCGGCAACGAGCGTCGACTTGCTCGCCGCCGCGTCGATCACCCAGTTGTTGCCCTGGCGGTGGCCGATCAGCACCTGCCTGGTCAGCACGTCGATCGCCGCGAACTTGAAGTCGGTCGGGCTGTACTGGTCGAAGACGAAGCCGGCCCGCGCGGTCGTGTTCAGCGTCGCGTTGAGGTCGAGGATCGACAAGGCGTTGAGTTGCGTCACGCCGCCCAGGTTGGCCAGGCTGATCGCCGCGTCGCTGCCCGACGGCGTGCCGCCGTAGCGGCCACCGGCCAGCGTGAACGAGCCGCCGGTGACGTTGGCCGCGCCGCCCGCGAACAGGATGTTGCCCGGCCCGGTGAAGTCGTCGGTCTTGGTCACGGTGGTCGCCGGCGGCACGACCTGCACCGCGAGGTCGTCCATCGCGCCCTGCGAGTTGTTCGAGCCGAAGCCGACCAGCCCCCAGTTCAGCCCGTAGCTGTAGCCGTCGACGACGGTGGCCGCATAGGTGTTGCTGAAGGCGTTGCTGCCGTTCACGTACAGCGTCGCGACCAGGCCGTTCACGGTCAGCAGCAGGTTGTAGAACGTGTCGGGCTTCAGACTGCTGGGGAACGAGGCCTGCTTGTCGATGATCCAGCCGCTCGCGTTGCGGTGCCCCATCACCAGCTTGTTCGTCGCCGTGTCGATGCCGGCGAACTTGAAGTTCGTCTGGCTCTGGTAGTCGAAGATCACGAACGAATTGGAGCCCCAGCCGGCGGTCGGCTTGCCCGCCTTCACCGTCGCCTGCACTTCGTAGTACACCGGCAGCGCATCGCCGACTTGGAACACGGCCACCGCGTCGCCGTGCAGCGAGGTCGCGGCGACCTGCAGCGTGCCGCCGGAGACGGCCCAGGTGCCGCTGTCCGGTGCGAGCGCCTGCAGCGTGCCGTCGTTGAAGTTGGCGGTGCGCAGCACGTCGCGCTTGCCGCCCGGGATGTTGCCGGCCTGCGGGTCGGCCGGCGCGCCGGTCTGCAACTGCCACGCCACGTCCTTCTGACGCACGACGCCGAGTTCGCCTTCGGGCTCGCCGTTGCGGATCGCTTCCTTGCCGGTGTCGGCGGCGCGGGTCGGGTCGGCGCCGTCGCTGGCGCTCAGCGCATACAGGAACTCGGCAAGCTGCGGCTGCAGCGTGCGGCTGACCGTGGCCATGCCGAACGGCGCGAACGGCACCAGGTACGAGTTGAACTCGCCGACCCAGTCGATCAGCCGGTCGCCGCCGGTGTTGGCGATCAGCACGTCTCGGCCGGCGCCGCCGTAAGCCCGGTCTTCATACGAGACCTGGGTGTCGGGCTGGTCGTTGCGCAGCAGGTTGGTGGTCTGGTCGTCGTCCGCGTTGAGCAGGTCGTTGCCGAAGCCGCCATAACTGTCGTCACGGCCGGTGCCACCGACCAGCCAGTCGTTGCCGGTGTCGCCGAAGATGCGGTCGTTGCCGTCGTTCCAGGCCTCGGGATAACCTGGGGCGGTTTGTCCGACCGGCTTCGGATTGACGCCGGCCGGGACGTAGGTGCCTTCCTTGGTCGAGAAGTTCAGGAACCACTGGACACCGCCAGCATCGGCCTTGTTTGCCGTGCCGTCGACGTTCAGCGTGATTTCACGCAGCGGGTCATATTCGTCGTAGAGCGCGAACTCGCCGGCGCGCCGCGTGCGGTCGAAATGCCACCCGTTCGGATCGAGCGGGTTGTAGCGCAGCACGTCGACCGGGTTGTACGGCCGGCTGTAGTCGCTGCGGGCGATGCCGACGAGCTTGCCGGTCGAGTCGTAGACCTGCGTGTACGCGGTGGCGAGCGCCTCGCCGCCCAGGATCGCGTCGTCGCCCGAGCCGCCGTGCAGCCAGTCGTTGCCCAGGCCGCCGAAGATGATGTCGTCGGCGTTGTGCGCGCCGGGCTTGCCCTGATCGTCGACGGTCTTCTTGGTCGTCGTCGTGAACTCGTCGGTCGTGCCGTTGAAGTTCGGGTCGTAGCTGAGCGGCGTCAGGTTGATCGCCTTCTTCAGCTCGCCGCCGACGTTGATCACCGCCTGCTGGATCGTCCCCGGCGTGGCGATCGTCTCGCTCATCATGTTGCCGTTGAAGGTCTTGGTGTCGCCGTCGTCGGGCAGCAGCGCGATGACGCCGGCGAGCGGCTCGCCGTAGGTGGTCGCATTGCGGCTCGTCATGATGCGACCGTCGTCGCCGATCACCCCGTCGTCGCCGGTGCCGCCGCTGATCCAGTCGTTGCCGTAGCCGCCGATCAGGTCGTCGCTCTGGCCTTCGCCGTAGATGACGTCGTTGCCCTTCATGCCGTAGACGACGTCGTCGCCGGACTCGCCGTGGATCTCGTCGTTGCCGCCGCGATCGGTGGCCGCCGCGGCATTGATGTCGATGCCACCCTCGTGGTAGTCGAGGAACGTCACTGCCCGCACGACGATGCGGTCGTAGGTGGCGGCGTTGCCATCGCTGCCGTAGCCGTCGGCCGCCGTGCCGTTGACGTCGTAGTTGAAGTTCAGGAAGCCGCCGGTGCTCCAGACGTCGTTCGCGTAGACGTCACCCGTCGTCGGCCGCTGCAACTTGTTGACGCCAACCAGACGCAGGATGCGGCCGTTGTCGCCGATGATCACGTCGGCGTCGTGGGCGTGGCTGCCCGGGTTGTTGACGATCAGGTCGTTCGGTGCCGAGCTCGGCAGCCCGGCGCTGCGGGCCGTGGTCGCGTCGCCGATGTCGTTGCGCGTGATGTCGGTCCCCGCACCGCCGAAGATCAGGTCGCTGCCGTCGGGGCGCTGCGTTGCCAGCACGAAGCCGTACAGGTCGGAACTGCCGCCGACGATGTCGTCCTGGCCCAGGTTGCCGAAGATCACGTCGTTGCCGCCGTTGCCCTCGATGTAGTCGTCGCCGTCGTACTTGCCTTCGAACGAGGCCGCGACATGCAGGTCGCCGGTGCCGATCGCCAAGTCGCCTGCTGCGCCGATGCTGGCGCCGTCGCGGTACGCGCCGTACGTCGTGAGGCCGGCGATCGCCACCAGCGTACCGTCGCTGCGCGTCAGGCTCAGCTGCGCCGCGCTCAGGTTGCGCGCGAAACTGGCATCAGCCCGCACGCCGATCGTGCCGTCGCCCTGGATCACGTCGTTGCCGAGCTGGCCGAAGATCTCGTCCTCGCCCGCGCCGCCGGCAATGTAATCGTTGCCGAACAGTTCGTGGTGGTTCGCCTGGATGTCGTCGCTGTGGTCGAGCAGCTCGATGTGGTACTCGGCATGCCCGCTGTTGCCGTCGATCACGCCGTTGACGAGCGTGCGCGCCGCGTAGCGCGGATCCTTCATCGCATTCAGGATCGGGTTGTTCGGATCGAGCAGGTTGTTGGCATTGGCCGCGCCGATGCCGACAAGCACCTGGCCGTCGTTGACGCCCGGCACGATGCCGTAGATCGTCGTGCCGTCGAGGTTGCGCATGCGCACGTCGAGCGCGTCGGGGCGGAAGCAGATGTCGGCGTTGTCGCCAGCGATCGCGTCGGCGCCGGCGCCGCCGTCGAGACGGTCGTCGCTGTCGAGCGCCCCGGCCACGTTGCTGCCGCCGATCAGGATGTCGTCGCCGTTGCCGCCGTACAGGGTGTCCTTGCCCTGTTGGCCCATGATCAGGTCGCTGCCGTCCTGGCCGAAGATCGTGTCGTCGCCGGCGCCCTGGTTGCTGTTGACGTTGGTGGCCTCGAAGGACAGGAATCCGTGGTTCGGGTCGGGCTGGCCGTTGGCCAGCAGCAGATCCCAGCAGACCGGCCGCAGGCTAATCTCGGGGATGAACGGCACGCCGTTCTCGCACTCGATCTTGCCCTGGTCGCCGAAGACCAGGTCGTCGCCGGCACCGGCATAGATGGTGTCGCTGCCGCCGCCGCCGAACAGCACGTCGTTGAGCTTGCCGCCGTTGACGACGTCGCTGCCGCTGTCGCTGTCGAGGAAGCCGATCGTCTCGATCGAGCAGATCGTGAACTCGTGCACCGAGTACGGTGTCGCCGCGTAGTCGAATGGCGCCGAGGTCAGTTTCGCGTTGTCGCCGATCGCGATGTTGCTGCCGTCGCCCGAGACGATCACGTCGTTGCCGGTGCCCGCAATGACGATGTCGTTGCGGTTGCCGGTGGCGATCGTGTCGGCGCCGCCCATCGAGGTGGCGGCCTCGATCGACCAGATGCGGTCGATGTCGAGCGTGCGCACGGGGTTGACCACCAGGTTGTTGCCCGCAGCGCGTTCCTCGGCCAGGTAGTCCACCAGGCCGTGGTCGCCGAAGACGATGTTGTTGCCGTCGCTGACCAGCGCGGTCTCGCCGGCGTTGGCGACGATCGTGTCGTCGCCGCCCCCGCCGAAAATCATGTCGCGGCCGATGCCGGTGGTGATCACGTCGTTGCCGTTGCCGTACTCGTTGGCGGCACCGTTGATCGTGCCCCAGTCGATCGACGTGACCAGGCCCAGCACCTGCACCTGGTAGTCGTCGTCGGTCTTGCTCGTGATCGGGTCGCCGATCGGCCGGTTGGCGCCCAGGTTCGGCGTGGTCGGATCGACGCCGAGAATGCGGCCGTGGTCGCCGAACACGATGTTCTGGCCGACCCCGGCATCGATCACGTCGTTGCCCTGGCCGCCGAAGATGATGTCGTCGCCCGTACCGCTGGTGATCTTGTCGGCAGCGCCATAGACGGCTGCGGTGTCGACGCTCTCGACGAGCTCGAGCGTGACCACGCTGCCGTCGTTGAAGCCCAGGTAGTCCGGCGAGGCGTAGCTCAGGTGACCCTGGTCGCCGAAGATGACGTTGGAATCGTCGCCGCCGGTGATCGTGTCGCCGCCACCGCCGCCGAGGATGCGGTCGCGTCCCGGGCCGCCGTCGATGATGTCGACGGCGCCGTTGCCCGGCTGGTCGGTGCGGATGTCCGACACCTGGCGCACGTTCAGGATCTTCTGCGCATCGGGGATGGCCTGCTGCACGATGCCGTGGTCGCCGAAGACGATGTCCGCGCCGGTGCCGCCCGAGAGCGTGTCCATGCCGGCCAGCAGGCCGTCGCGGTTCGATTGCGGGTTGTCGTTGGCCGGGCGTGCGGCGTCGGTGGTCGGCACCGACAGCACGCGGCTGATGACGTCGATGTTGACGCCCGAGTCGCCGTAGATGCGGTCGTCGCCGGCGTTGCCCGAGATCGTGTCGTTGCCGGAGCCGCCGGCGAGCACGTCGCCGAAGCTGCTGCCGATGATCGTGTCGTTACCCGCACCGCCGTAGGCGACCACGCCGAGCGCGTCGCCACCCAGACCACGGTCGGACGGTGCGATGCCGCTGACGTCGATGTAGTCGTCGCCGTTGCGATCGAACGGGTTGGCGCGTGGCATGCGGAAGAATGCGGCCGGCTGCAGCGGGTTGGGCCCGAGCACGAGGGTGTCCAAAGTGTCCGCGGCGTAGGGTCGCCCGGCGTACCACGCGGCGTCCTGCGAGGTGTCGCCGTAGATCACCAGCGGCGAGCTCGGGCCGCCGCTGGCGCCGCTGGCGATGATGGTGTCGCCGGCGATGGTGCCGGTGTAGACACCGGCCACCGTTGCCTGCACCGCCATGTTGCCGCCGCCCTGGATCAGGGTCAGGCCGCCGTGCAGCGCATCGGTGTGCAGCGTGCTGGTGATGTTCAGCCAGTCATTGCCCGAGCCCATCATCAGGTTGAACACTTCGATGTTCGAGCTGTCGGCGGCGCCGCTCGTGCCGGCCTTGCCGTAGGTGATGCCGGCCGGGAAGCCGGCGTTCTCGCCGAAGGCGACCTGGTCGAAGTGCAGCGAGGCGGCCAAGCCGAACCCAGTGAGCGAGGTGCCGGTGAGAACGCCCTTCTTGTCTTCCTGGCTCGAATCGTCGAAGACGTTGAGCACGTCGATGGCGGTGTTCTCCGGCGGCTGGACCGCGATGTTGAACACCGGCGCGTTTTTCTCGCCCGGCAGCAGCACAGCCTCGACCAGCGGATGAATAGCCGCGCCAACGCCGCCATCGATCTGCAGCGGGCCCTTGATCTCGGACAACAGGTGCGGCTGCACCGCGAACTGCTTGCTGCCCGGGTGCAGGGCGCTGGCCGGCGGGTTGACCACGGCCGTGACCGTGACCACCTGCGGGATCCACCAGTTGCTGGCGTCGAACGGCGCCAGCGCCGATTCGGTCGTCAGCCCGTCGTTGATCGGGGCGATCGTCACCGGCCCCGTGGGCGCACTGGTCAGGCGCACCGTGTAGCTGTCGGAAACGCCGTTGCTGACCAGCGTGCTGCCGTTGCTCTGCTGGACGATGACGCCCGGCACGTCGTTGTCGTAGACCTTGACCGGCAGCGTCTGCTGGACCTGGCTCTTGCCGCCGGCATAGTAGGCCGGGTCGGAACTGTTGAGCACGGTGTGCGAGACCAGCGCGAGCTTCGGATCCTCGCGCAGCGTGTCGTCGAATGCCGTCACCGTGATCGTGACCGGCTTGAACCAGTCGTCGGTGTGGAAGGTGATCGTGTCCTGCGACAGCGTCAGCTGGCTGTGGTCGTAGACGAGTTGGAGCGTCACATCGGCCGTCGGCGCCTTGGTCAGTTCGACCGTGTAGCTGTCGGTGATGCCATGCGCCGCGCCCTCGAGCACGGTCGTCGCCGTGTCGTAGGCGTTCTGGCTGATCTCGGTCAGCAGGATGCCGGCGGTGTCGTTGTCGATCACCGTGACCAGCACGTTCTTCACGGGGATGCGGTCATACGCGGCCAGCGTCGCGGCCTGGGCCGCCGCACTGGCTGCGGTCGGATCGATCACCGCCGCCTGCACGCTCTGGCTGACGGTGACCACGCGGGTGCCTTCGGCCTGCTGGTCGTTGGCCGCTGCCACGTAGACGGTCTGGTCGGTTTGCCAATTCGTCGAATCGAACACCAGCACGACGGCGCGATTGCGCACCGGCGTCGGCTGGCCGTCCTGCTGCGGCGTGCGCACGAAGGCGGTGGAGTCGCTGCGCACCAGCACCGAGTCGCCGTGGCCGGCGGCGTCCTGCTCCTCCTGCGGCGAGCGCGCCGCGCTCACGGTCACGTAGACACGGGTGCCCATCGCAGGCGCGACCGCGAGGTGCACGCCATAGCTGTCGATCGTGCCCCAGTCGCCGCTGGCCGTCTCGCGGACCAGCGTGCTGCCGACCGATTCGGTGATCACGACGTTGCCGCTGAGACCGCCGGCGCTGCCGCCGTTCAGGCCGGCGACGTTGAGGTTGATGCCGGGCACGAGCAGGCCGTCGTAGCCGATATCGCCGATCGAGGCGGCCTGGTGGTTGATGATGGCGCTCTGGCCTTCGAGCTCCTGTGTAGCGATGACGTCGGTGACGTCGCCGGCGATGTTGAAGACGTCGTTACCCAGGCCGCCGACGATGTGCGTCGCCACGCCGTAGGGCGTGCTTTGCACCGTGAAGTGATCGTCGCCTTCGAGCCCGTCGACCTCCAGGACCTCGATGTTGCTGTAGCTGACGTTGACGCCCGCACCGTACACGCCCTGGTCGGTGATGACGAAGCTGTCGCCGAACTCGGTGCCCAGCACAAGCACCTTGTCGAAGCCGGCGCCGCCGTCGATCGAGACCGGCGCGTTCATGTTGTACTGGATGAAGTCGTTGCCGGCGCCGCCGACCAGCGTGCTGGTGGCCGCGGCCGAGCTGCCGCCGCTGCCCTTGCGCACCGCGACGCCCGCGGCGTCGGTCATGATCGTGCCGTCGGCGTTCGTCTCCGCGAGCGCGAACGCGCGCACGATGAACAGGTCGTCGCCGTCGTTGCCTTCGAGCCGCAGCGCGGCCTGGTTGCTGTAGACCTGGAACACGTCGTCGCCGCTGCCGCCCTCGGCAACCAGCGGCGCGCTCGTGCCGCGGCTGAGGTAGCCGCGCGTCGTCGCGATCGTGCCGAAGACGTCGGTCGACGCCAGGTTGGCGGCCAGGTTGCGCTGGCTGCCGTAGATCTGGCCGATCTGGAAATTGTCGTTGCCGGCGCCGGCGTCGAGCGTGGTGATCACGCTGTTGTCGTCGACCGCGAAGTAGTCGTTGCCGCCCAGGCCCTCGACGATCAGCCGGCCGTTCAGCTGGTTGTCGTAGTTGATGCGTTCCACCTGCGACGGACCGGTGCCCGCCATCGCCTGGCTCAGGCTGCCGTGCAGCAGCGCGACGAAGGCCGGCGCGGTCGCGGCTTCGCTCGGAATCGCATTCATCGCACGCAGCACGAAGATGTCGTCCGTGGCCTGACCGACGCCGTTCAGCGCGCTGTCGAAGCCGAGGATCTTCAATTCGTCCACGCCGTTCTCGCGCGCGCCGGTGTCGAGCACGTCGACCACGTAGTTCTGCGGGTTGACGGTGAGGCTGCCCGCGGTGCGCACCTCGTAGTAGTCGGTGTCGGACTGGCCATCGAGCACCAGCGTGTCGCCCAAGCCGTTGCGGTCGATGTGCATCGACTGCAGGTGGTCGACGAGGAAATGATCCTCATCATCGTGCGCGTTGATGCCTTGCAGTGCGCCGACGGTGCCAGCAGCGCTGCCGTAGACACGCGTGTTGGCGTCGAGCCGGGTGCGGTCGAAGGTGAAGAAGTCGGCGTCGTCGTGGCCGTAGATCTGCGTGAAGCCCGCCGCGTCGGCGTTCGGCTGCGTCACGTCGGAAGGCGCACCGGTCAGGCCGATCGTGCCGCGCAACAGCATGTGGGTGCCGAAGCCGGCATCGGCCTCGGTCGGGTCGACGGTGTCGCCGTTGCGGCGCTGATCGCCGCGGATCGTGATGCTCTTGCCCGCACCGATGCGTCCGCTGGTCGAGGTCACGACGTTGTCGCCGACCCAGAGCGCGACAGAGAGCGCCGCGGTGATCTGCGCACCGGTGATCGACAGGGTCTGCCCCTCACGCAGGTGCGCAAGCGCAGCGACGGCATCCAGCAGCACCAGGTCCTCGCCATGTCCGGCGGTCGTGGTCTGCGACGGGTCGCCATTGGCGAACACCGACGTCAGGCTCGTGTCGGGGACGGTGAGGCGCAGGTCGCCGGCGGCGGCCTTCGCGCCGAGCACGTTCAGCTCGTAGTTCGACTCGGTGATGAAGATGTTCTGGTCGGCTTCGGCGTACAGGCGCCCGAACACATGCTGGCCGTTCAACGAACCAGAGTCGATGTCGAGATCGTCGGCGCGCAGGCCGATGCTGCCGCCGCTGGCGAGCAGGTCAACGTTCACGGCCACGACATTGGGGCGGTCGACCATGCGCGAATTGCGGTCGGCCACAAGCTGCGCATTGCCGTCGACGATCGAGCCGGCGCGGGTCGCCAGCGTCACGTCCGCGGTGTGCGAGAACACCGTGTTGACGCGCAGGTCACCCACCGTCTCTTCGATGTAGATGCCTTGCAGCGCCTCGGCCGTCAGCGTGCCGTTCTGGGTCACGCCGCTCACCGTGTCGAGCAGATTGATCTCGAGGAAGTTGCCGGTCGAGCCGATCAGGCCGGCCACCGCCTTCAGGATGATGTTGACGCCGGTGACGTCGGCCTCGGGGTCGGCCAGCGCGTCGACGATCGACAGCGGCGCCGTCAGCGTCACGGCGTTGGCGGTGGACGTGATACTGCCCACGCGCATGTCGCCGGTCTGTTCGGTCAGCGTGACGAAGCCGTTGGTCAGCACGTCGATGTGGCCGAGGCCGAGGATCTCGGTGATGCCGGTGACGTTGACCTGTGGCGCCGTCGGGGCCGGATCGGCCGCGGTGACGATGATGTTGCCGGTGGTCGGAGTGCCGTTGGCCACCAGGCCCGCGGTGTTGCCGTTCGGGTTGACGAAGTTGTAGGTGGCCTTGATCGTGACCGGACCGCTGCCAAAGAAGCCGACGTCGGCCATCGCACCGAACGTGGCATTGACAGGGTCGTCGGGCCGGAACTGGTTGTAGAAGTTCTGGTCGACTGCAGGACCGGTCGTGGCGCGGACGCGCACGCCACCGGCATTGCCTACGCCGGTCTCCAGCACGCCCGACTGCAGGATCACGTTGGCACTGCCGTTGCCGCCGATGCCGGCGCGGATCAGGTCGATGTCGAAGATGGCCGGGTTCGGGTGCGCGGCGCCGCCGAGCGCGGCGGCCGGGTCGCGCAGCCGGCCCTTCAGGTCGATGAAGTCGTCGGCACCGGCCTGCGCCACCAGGCGGATGCCGCTGGTGAGGGCCAGCGTCGTCGCGCCCTTGGTGATGGTGTGCGTGCCCAGATCGATGTTCGCCGGGTCGATCGCGATCGCAATGCCGCCGACGGCGTTGGCCGCCGTCGACGCCAGGCGCAGGCGCAGGTCGTCCAGGCGGATGACGTAGTAGGTACGACCGTCCACCAGGCCGCCGAGCGCGGCGCTGCCCGGGACGGCGTGGTAGACGACTGCGTCGCCGGTCTCGAGTTGGTGCGCCGAGTCGAACGCGAACAGCGGCCCTTGCACGATGTCCACCGCCAGGTGGTTCATCGCACCCGGGATCTGCGCGTCGTAGCCGATCGTGCCTTGCTGGGCGTCGAGCGTCAGGTCCCGCGTACGGATCAGCGTCGTGCGGCTCAGGCCGCCCAGGCCGACGGCCGAAACGCCCCGCGCCGTGGCCGCGACGATGTCGCCGGTCTTCGCGGTGATGATCGTCTGGCCGATCGGGTTCTCGATCGTGCCGTTGAGCACGATGTCCGGCGCGAAGCCGGCCTGCGTGTTCAGGTTCTGGATCAGCACCAGCGAAGGCGCCACGGTACGCCGCAGATCGAAGGTCAGGCTCGCGGCCGGACTGCCGCCGATGGCCTGCAGGTCGACGAACGGATCGGCCCCGCCGAACAGGCTGATGTTGTTAATCTCGAGCCGGCGCGTGGACAGGTTGGTGATGGTGATGCCGCTGTAGGTGTCGGCGAACTGGAACAGCGCGCGGAAGTCGGTCGCGCTCGGATCGGGCTGGTCGTTGAGGATCTGGTTCGCGATGAACAAGGCCTGGCCGCCGCCGGCGCCGGCGATGTCGCCCACCGTGGCATCGCCGTTGACGCCCGCGCCGAGCGTCACGGTCGCGCCGATCGCCTTGACGACGTTGCCGTTGACGTCGATGAGCACCTCGGGGCTGGGGCCGGCGGAGACTTCGACGTCGGCGTCCCACTGGATCTTGCGCGATTCGGTCGACACATGCGCGACCTTGACGTCATCGGACTGCACCAGCAGCGCCAGCTGGTCGTAGCTGCCGTTGACACCGGAGCCGGTGGCGTCGATGTCGCTGCCGTTGATGCGGCGCAGCGGCGTGTCGCTGTTCGCGCGCGATGCGGTCTGGATGCGCGCGCCGTCGACGGCCCGAACCAGGTCGGTCAGGTTCGTCGTGTTGCCGCCGGTGTTGATCGGAATCGGGATGAAGGCGATCGGAATCGCCTGGGTGTTCTGGTCGGCATCCGCGTCGCGCGTGAACGCGCCGATGTCGACGCCGCGCTTGCTCCTGATGCGCGCGTCGGCGTCGATGAAGGTCGTGACCGTCGAGTCGGTAGTGATGACCGCGTCGGAGATCGCGACCGCGACGAAGCCGCCGGCAATCGCGTGGCTGTGCGCGTAGGTCGACAGGTGCGAGACCTGCGCGTTCAGCGTCAGCGTGTCGGCGTCGATCTGCACGCGCTGCCCGACCGAACTCAGCGTGCCGTGGCCGGTGGCGCTGTTGTTGTCGACGGTCGTGGTGGCGCTCGCGTTCGAGCCCGCGCCGATGCCCCCGCCTTCGGCGTTCGCGTAGACGTGGGTGTCGATCGACGAATCGGCCAGGATCGCGACGTGGCCACGCGACTTCAGGATCGCGCCGTCGGCCAGGTAGGCCTTGCTCGTGTTCGTGACATCGACGCTGTCCTGGTCCTTCATCGCCGAGATGGCGCCGCCGCCGACGGCCGAGACGTAGGCCGCGCCCTTGCTGACCGAATGCGTGGCCACGGTGATGCCGGTCTCGGCGTCGACCAGTGTGGCCGTAGTGACGCCGGTGTCGGCGTCGACATACGGGGCCGCGATGTAGGCCTGGGCGTCGTTGGTGATCGTGATGCGCGCCGTCGGCAGGTTTATGGCGATGCCGCCGCCGGCACCGAAGTCGACGTTCGAGTGCGAGGTGCCGTCGCCCGCAGGGGGCGACAGCAGCCGCAGCGACGTCCCGCCCGGCCCGAGCAGCTTGTCCGTGCCGCCTGGCAGCGGGCCGACCAGGTCGATGTGCAGGGCCTGCGTGCCGACGCTGCCTGCGAGGTCGATGCCGGCGCCGCCGAAGCCTTGCACACCGCTGCGACCAATGTCGCTGACGTCGAGGGCTGCGCCGCCCGGCGTCGCCGCGAGCTTGAACTGGCTGCCGTTGGAATCGCGCACGTAGTAGGGCACGCCGGCCTGCAGCGCGCCGAGCGTCTGGCGCACGAGGTCGTGTTGGACGCCCAGCCCGCTCGATGTCTTGTTCGGGGCCAGCACGAGTGCGGTGCCGCGCACCGTCGCAGCATGGTTCGATTCGTTCGTCACGACATCGCCGGCGAAATTCAGCGTGTTGCCGCTGACGCTCAGGATGGTCAGCGTCGTGTTGTTGTTCGCCGTGCTGGTGATGACGATCTGCTGGCCGGCGGCGAAGCCGTCGTTCGCCCAATTGCCACCATCGTTGCGCACGATCGTGTCGACGGCGTTGGCGACGCGGTTGAACGAAACGCTCGCGAGCGATGCATAGCTCGGCAGCAACTGAATCTTGTCGGCGTCGACGGCAAACGTGTAGTAGGTCGCGCCGTTGACGAGCCCACCGATCGCGGTGCCGTTCGTGACGTAGGTGACCTTGTTGCCGGTGGCGTAACCCGAACCGCCGACGTAGTTGCCGTGGACGTCGAAGCGGGCGAGATAGATGCTGTCGTTGTTGACCGTCGTCAGCGCCGGACTGCCGGTGGTGATGTTGGCGTCGGTTTCGCGGCCGCCGTTCGTGTCGACCTGGACGCTGCTGAAGGCGGTCGGCGCCGGCGCGACATAGCTCACGGCCTGGCCATCGTTGAAGCCCGACAGGTGGATGAAGCCGTCGGCCGTGACGACGTTGGGCGACGCCACGGGGTCGAACGTCACCGGCCCGGCCAGCGCGCCAGCCTGGGTCGTGAACAGCTTGATCGTGAAGTCGTCCAGCACGCGCACGTAGTAGGTGCCGGCCGCGTTCAGCACGGCTCCGCCGATGCTCGCGGTGCTGCCCGGGTCGTAGCGCACCGCGTCGCCGGTGGCGAGGTCGTGCGGCGCCGCAAAGCGGATCACGTCGCGCGCGCCGTCGACGCCCACGCCGGGCGTGAACAGCGAGCCAGTGTCTGCGGACCCGGCTCCGAAGGTCGTGCCGAGCTGGACGTGGTCGGCGTCGACGACGACGACGCGGTAGTTGCGGTCGCTCTGCAGCGCGCCGGAGGCGGTCTGCACGGACGCATTGCCGTTCGGGTCGTAGGTGACGACGTCGCCGGTGCTCAGGCCGTGCGAGACGAAGCGGATCGTGTCGGCCGTCGTGTCGACGTCGTTGAACGGCTGGAAGGTGTCGTCGAGCGTGACGCCGCCGATATCGGTCTGCGCCAGGATGTCGGCCAGCACGTCGACGCGCCCGCCCGCGGTCACGGTCGCACCGCTGTCGATATAGCCGCGCACGGTCGGGGTGATGTAGCCGTGGTTCGTGATCGTCCCCACGGCCACGCCGCCGATGGCCACGCCCTTGGTCGACAGATTGGCCGCGGCGCGATGCGACTCGGCATCCACCATGACGTCGCCACCCGCGGTCACCGTGCTGCGGTTGCCGATCGATGCGGTCACCAGCGGCGTCAGGGTCGCCTGCGCGGACGACCCGACGCCGGCGCCGAGGCCGCCCGTTCCGAGCACGACGCTGACAATGCCCTGGCTCGTGCTCATCGCGACGAGCTTGACATCGCCGGTGGTATCGATCACGGCGCGCTGGCCCACCGTGGCCGAGACCGCGTGCGTGTCGGTGACGTGCGTGTCGGCTTCGGCACCCGCGATCAGACCGACGCCGACGCTCGTCTCGCTGGACGACGGCGTGGTCGTGGCGCTCGCGTCGAGCAGCAGCGAGCGCGCGTGCAGCACGGCGTCGTCGCCGACCGTGGCGCGCGTGGCACCGGCGACGCTCGACTCGACGTCGATGATGTTGATGGACAGTCCGGCAACGCTGACGCCGCTGGCGCTGGCCGCGCTGTGATCGATGCTGCTGGCGCGCGCTTCGACCGCCGCGCCGGTGTCGGTGACGCGGGCCGTGCTGCCGATCGTGGCCTGGACCACCGCGGTGCCGGTCACGCTGGAGACCGGCGCGATCGTCACGACGCCGGCGAGGCCGACGCCGACGCCCAGGGCCTCGGTGTTGGCACTGTTGGTGCCGGTCGCGCTGAGCGCCACCGAGCTTGCATGACTGACGCTGCCGTCCATCGCGGCCTGTGTGCCGGCGCCCACCGTTGCGGTGAGCGTCGACACACCGACGCCGACCAACCCGCCCGAGCCGACGTCGGACTTGGCGTGCGCGGTGTTGGCGGAGGTGGCGTCGACATGCAGCGCGCCCGAGGTGGCGACGCTGGCGGTGGAGCCGACCTCCGCCAGCACACCGGCATCCGATGCGACCTCGGCCGTGGCACCGGTGATGCCGAGACTGACCCCGACCGAAATGTTCACTGAAAGGTCGATGGCCTCGGCGGAATTCGTGCCGTCGGCCGTGACGTTCACGCCCGAGGCGGCCAGCACCTTGCCGCTCATCGTCGCCTGCGTCGCACCGTGCACGTGGGCCTCGGGCAGCATCACCGAGATCCCGGCGAAGGCACCCACCGCGCCACCCTTTGCCGATGCTTCGGCGGTGTTGTGGACGGTGGCGTTCACGTCGAGCGCGCCCGTCAGCGTGATCCGGGCATCGGCCCCGACCCTCGCCGCCGTGACCGTGCCCGCGTCGATGGTGGCGACGGCCTTGACGCCGGCGCCGCTGCCCAGGAAGCTTGCGGCGAACGAGACCACGTCGGCCTTCACCGTGTTGCTCGCTTGCGCGTGCACCGACAGGCTCGCCGCATCGACCGACGCGCCCGCACCGACCTCCGCGCTGGTCAGGCTGGCGATGTGCGCGTCGAGCTTGACCACGCTGACGGCGACGATGCCGCCCAGCGCCAGTCCCAGCGTGCTGCCGTCGACGGTGTTGGTGGCCAGCGCGGACACCGTCACGTCGCCGGCATTGACCTTGGCGGCGGCGCCGATGCGGGCGGTGGTGTCGCCGCTGATCGTCGACCCGACGAGCAGCACGCTGACCGAGACGCCGCCTGCGGCGACGCCGGTGGTGGTGCCGTAGGCGTACGAGTCGGTCTCGGCATGCACGGTCACCGGGCCGCTGCCGCCCGAGACGCTGGCGCCGTCGCCGACGTAAGCGAGGGTATCGCGGCTGATCGTGCTGGTGGCACTGACGCCCGCGCCGGCCCCAAGGCCGACCGCGAGGACGTCCACCTTGGGCTTCGAGACGTTCTTGGCGTAGGCCTGGATGTTCAGGCTGCCGGCCGAGATGGTCGAGTCACCGCTGGCGTACGCCTGCGTCACGCCCTCGATGACGGCGTCCGACGTCATCACCGTCACCGCGACCGCACCCGCGGAGAGGGCGAAGGTGAACGGCGCGACCTCCGCGTCGGAACTGCCGCTGACGAGCACCTGATGGCCGAGCGCCGTGAGCGTCGAACCATCGACGAACGCCTGCGTGGTGCCGCCGATCCGGACCTTCGATTCCGCTCCGGCAAACGCCCCGCCGATGCCTGCGGCGACCGACACCAGCACGCTGGTGGTCTCGATGTCCGGCAGGTCGTGCGCCGTGACCTTGATGTCGCCGCTGCCCGCCGTCACCGACGACTGGCCGACGGATGCCGAGACATTGTCGGTGATCGTGTTGTCCGCCAGCGTCAGCCCGAAGGCGACGGCGGCCAGACCACCGGCGAGGGACACGCCGACGATGGTGGCCGAAATCGTCGCAGTGTCGTCCGCCGACACGGTGGCGGCGCCCGCCGAATGCACGTCCGCCGCGCCAACGATGGACGCCTCGACCGTGTTGCCGACGACGTTGACGGAGTTCACGCCCGCCGCGCTGACCGCCAGCCCGAACGGCGCGGCCGCAATCGCGAGCGAGGCCGCGAAGGCGACCGAATGGATCTGCGCGCGCTCCTGTGCGTCGACGACCACGTCGCCGGTGCGCGTCGTCACGTGGGCACCCTTGATCGATGCCTTGACGTGGTTGTCGATCGAGTTCTCGGCGATCGTGACGGCCACCGAGATGGCGTCGGCCGCGGCGCCGACCGAGAAGCCCACCGCGATCGCTCCGGCCACCGCCTCGATCGTCGAGGTGTCGTTCGCCGCCAGCAAGACGCTGTCGGCAATGATACCGGTCGCACCGCTACCGTCGATCGTGCTTTCGACATCGACCGCGCTGCGGTTGTGCGCGGAGACACCCGACCCGGCGAGCGCAGCGCCGTAGCCGCCGCCGCCGATCGCCACCGCGCCCGAGATCACCACCGCCGCGATTTTCTCTTCGGCCAGCGCCGTCAGGCGCAGCGCGTCTGCGGCGTTGACGCTCGTGTCCTTCAGATAGCTCTTGACCTCGCCGCTGCCTGCGGGCGGCGCGCCGTGCGGCGTGACGCCGATGTAGTTGTCCGCGATCGCGATGCCGATCGACGCACCGATGCCCGCCGAAGCGCCCGCACCGACGCCGACGGCTGCCGCCACGACGACGGAAGAGATCTTCGACTTGCTGGTTGCGTCCAGCACGACGTCGCCCGCGCTCTGCAGCACGCTGTCCTCGGCGAACGCGCGGGTGCTGCTCAGGATCACGTTCTGCGACACCGCGCCGGCGCCGGCGACCCCGATGCCGACACCTTCACCGCCGATGCCCACAGCAATCGAAGCCGCCACGGCGACCGAGTTGATCGTGATGCCGGTGGCGCTCAGGCGGCCCAGCGCATCCATCTCGAGCACGTACGACTTGCCGTCCGGTGCCAGCACCGACCAGCGCTCGCCCTTGACCAGCGTCGAGACCTTCAGCTTGTCGAGCAGCAGCCAGTTGCTGGCATCGTGGGCGTAGTCCAGCTGGTCCAGATGCAGCGTCGCACCGCCGCCGATGTAGCGATAGACACGGCCTGCCGCGCCGCGGTTGTTCTCATACCCGGCCACGACCTCGACGGTATCGCCGTAGTGCAGTTCCTGCAGGTGGGCATCGGCCGGGTTGCTGCCGGTCTGCGTCGCGACATTGGTCTTGAACTTGGCCGCGGTCGAGACGCTGTCGAAGATCGCCAACGCGTCGCCGGTGGCGGCGAAGATCTCGTCGCGCAAGGCCTGCAGCACGAGCATGTCGCCGATCGCATCGACCGTGTCCTGCGCGTGGTTGTCAGACGTGTCGACGATGGCCGCGTCGTCGAGATTGGCGCCCGTCAGCTGAGGGTTGAAGTTGAGCGTGAAGGCACCCCGGTCCTGTGTCTGGGCCGAGACGGTCAGGTCGCCGCCGGTGCTGTGCACGTGGTCGTCGGCGTTGAGGATGTAGGCCTCGACGTCGTTGTGGACCTCGTTGAAGGCCAGCGACAGGCCGATCGAGAGCGCGCCGGCGCCGCCCGCGATGCCGATCGCCGCGGACAGCGCGATACCGCCGGCAACGGCGTTGATGCCCGACGCATCGAAGGCCATGATGTCGATCGCGTGGGCGTCGATGCCGGTGGCGCCGTCGCCGTCGACATAGGCGTGCACGAAGGTCTGGATCTGGTTGGCGGTGTAGGCGCCGCCCCCGGCGGCGGCCACGCCGGCCACCCCACCCCCGCCGATCGCGGCGGCGGCGGCAATGACGATCGCATCGATGTTGGCGTGCGTGCTGGCGGCAATTTCGAGATCGTCCGTCGCGTGGATCGAGGCGTCGTGCACGAAGGCCTGAACCATCGCCGGATGGGTCGCGACGATCTGCGTCCACAGCTTGGTGTCGCCGTAGTCCTGCGTCGACAGGTCACTCGCGTCGACCAGCAGCCAGTTGTGACGGTCGGTGGCGTAGAGCTGGACACCGTCGGCGAGTTGCACCGGTCCGGTACCGCTGCCGACGTACTTGTAGATCCCCGGCGACGTCGTCACCAGTGCGCTCGATCCCTTGGACCAGTCGTTGGCCACGAAGGCGACCGCGGCGCCGCCCAGCGTCGTCAGGCTGATGGTGTGGTCGTCGACCACGTGCACGCGGTAGTACGTGTCCTTCGCCAGGCCGCCGGCGTTGTCGCCGCTGGTCTGGAAGGTCAGCAGCTGTCCCTCGGTGAACGCATGCGCCTTGGCAAACTTGAGAGCGCCGGAGGTGACGACGGTCTGGGCGTCGATCACGACCGTGACCGCGCGCCCGTCGACCTTGACGAGGTCGTCTTTCGCCAGCGAATGCGAACTCGCATCGGAGCTGGCGTAGGCCCAGCGCGTGCGGCTTTCGCCGACGTACAGATAGACGTCGCCCTGGCGCACACCGTCCAGCACGCGCACCGTGTCGCCCGGGTTCAGATGCTGTGGCTGCGACGCCGTCGAGTCGGTCGTGACCAGGCCCGTCGAGCCCGGATCCCAGCCGATGAAGTTGCGCGCGACCGCGATGCCGATCGACACACCGACACCGACGCCCACGCCGACGCCCACGGCGACGGACGCACCGATGACGATCGCATCGATGGCGCTGTCCATCACCGAGGTGATCTTCGTCGCGCCGGCGCTGTGCAGGTCGCTGTCGTCGACGAAGGCATTCGTGCGCGTGAGGATCACGTTGGTGGCCGCCGCGCCCGCGCCGGCCACGCCGACGCCGACACCCACGCCGAGGCCGACGCCGACCGATGCCGCGAACGCGATCGCGTTGATCGAGGCCTCCTCGTCCGCCGAGACCACGATGCCGGCCGGGCCGGTGGCGTGGACGCCATTGCTGCCACCGGTGCCGGCGCCGCCGGCATGCGCGATCGAGGCCTCGACCGAACTGGTGATCGTGTTGCTCGCGACGGCGACGCCGATCGCGACGGCCACGCCTGCCGCGTCGCCGAATGCGACCGCGATGGCGGCGGAACCCGCCAAGGTATTGATCGTGGACGTGTCGTCGGCGGTCAGCGTCACGCTGCCGGCGTGGATGCCGGTCGCACCGCCGCCGTCGATCGAGCTCGACACGTCGACGCCGATGCGGTTCTCGGCATAGACGCCGGCGCCCGCGGCGCCCACGCCCACGGCCAGGCCCACGCCGACGGCGATCGACCCCGCGAAGACGATGGAATCGATCTCCTGCTGGGCTGCCGCGCTCAGCGTGACGCCGCCCACGGCATCGACGCTCGTATTCTTCAGCGCCGCCTCGACCACGGTCGGCACGGCCGTGCCGTCGGGCGTCGAGCCGATGAAATTGCGCGCGACCGCAACGCCGATCGACACACCGACGCCGACGCCCTCGCCCACGCCGACGGCCACTGCCGCCGCCACGACGACGGAGGAGATGGTCGACGTGCTCTCGGCATGCAGTTCGACATTGCCGGCGCTGTGGATGACGCTGTTCTGGCCGAAGGCCTCGACGTTGGTCAGGATCACGTTCTGCGACACGGCGCCCGCGCCGGCCACCGCGATGCCGGCGCCTTCGCCGACGCCGATCCCGATCGACGCGGCCACCGAGACCGAATTGATCGTGCTGCGCGAAACGCCGATCCGCCCGGTCGCCTCGTCGAGTTCGAGCACGAAGGTCTTGCCGTCCGGCGACACCACGGTCCAGCGATGGCCCTCGATCTCGGTCGAGACGCGCAGCTTGTCGATCTGCAACCAACGCGACGACGCGTAGTTCTCGGCCGAGAGATTGACCCCGTGGGCCGTGTCGTAGCCGAGCGGCGTCGACCCGATGAATTCGTAGACCCGGTCCGCCGTGGCGTCGCCACCGCCGTTCGCATAGCCGGCCGGCACCTTCACGGTGGCGCCGAAGCTCAGCTCCCACAGCTTGCGCAGGCTCTGCCCTTGCAGGCCGCCGGTGGGCTCGACCAGGGCGGCGATCGCCGTGCCCGCCTCGGCCGCGGCCTCGCTGAGGGCCAGCCTGACGTGCTTGGCGTCGACCCGGATGACGTAGTAGTCGCCGGCCGCCAGGCCGCCGATCGACGTGCCGCCGCCGTTGTCGTAGTGAACCTTGTCGCCGGTCGAGTAGCCATGCTCGCCGCGGAAGCCGATCTGGTTGCCCGCGACGACCTCGGCAATGGCCACATGGCCGGTCTCGGTGTTCAACGCATCGGAGGCGAGCACGTCGGTGCGGGCCAGCGGGTCCAGACCACGCGCCGTCAGACCGGCATTGAGCGCCGCGCGCAGGTCGGTCAGACGCGCCTGATCGCCGATCAGATCCTGCCGCGCCTCGTTGACGTGGTCGTCCTTGACGTTGTCTGGGTTGTCCAGGTTGCTGTCGATGACCGTCGGGTCGTTGGGGTTGTCGGCATCGGCCTTGGCCACGTTGTCGAGTGCGGCGGCCGTGATCGACGAGCCCAGCTCGAAGAGCTTGCCGCCGAGCGCATCGGCCGTGACCTTCACGTCGCCGGAGGTCGTGGTGACGCCCTGGTCGGCATTGCGGATGAGGGCCTCGACGTTGTTGCCGATCTCGTTGAAGGCCAGTGACAGGCCGATCGACACCGCCACGCCGGCGGCCTCGCCGAACCCGACCGATATCGCCGCTGCGCCGGCGATCGAGTTGATGATGGAGGAGTCGTCCGCCGAAATGGCGACACTCGCCGCCGAGACACCGGTCGCGCCGTCGCCGTCGATCGAGGCGAGGATGTCGGTCTTGATCTTGTTCTCGGCATACACGCCGGCGCCGGCCACGCCGACTCCGACAGCCTCGCCGCCACCGACGGCGACGGCCGCTGCGATCACGACCGCGTCGATGCGCTCGGTGGCGTGGGCGTCGATCGTGAGGCCCCCGGCCGCGTGCAGGCTCGAGTCCAGCAGCGTGGCCTGGACGCGGGACTGGACCGTATCCGGATTGCGGAAATTCACCTGGCGCCACAGGCTCGAATCGCGGTATTGCTGCGTGCTGAGATCGACCGGTTGAACGCCGGGCTTCACCGGGTCGCTGTCGGTCTGGGCCGGGCCGACGTATTCGTAGACGTCGCCCTTCAACGCGCCCTCGGCAATCTGCACGCGAGTGCCCGGCACGTGCGTGATGCTGTTCGGCGGCGTCAGCGCCGCCACCAGCACGGCATGCCGCTTGCCCTGTGCATCGAACGTGATGTTCTGGTAGTCGGGCGTGACATCGGTGCCTTCCGGATCCCAGCCGATGTAGTTGCGCGCCACCGCGATGCCCACGGCCACGCCGACGCCGGCACCGTCGTCGCCGACGCCGACCGCCACCGCCACACCCGCGACGATGGCTTCGATGCTGGCCGTGCTGATGGCCTCCAGGCGCACCGCGCCCACCTGCTGCGCGGCGCTGCCGAGCGTGCTGTTCTCGATCGTCGCGCTGGTGCGCGCCAGGATCACGTTGGTCGATTCGGATGCGCCCCCGGCCACACCGACCCCGGTCTCGCCGATAGCAACAGCAGCCGCGGCGGCCACCGACAGCACCTTGATCTGCGCGGTGTCGTGGGCGCTCACGACGACGTCGCCGCCTTGCGTGAGGACGCTCGGCGAGTTCACGATCGTGGCCGTGACGTCCTTCTCGATCCGGTTGTGCGCGAGCGCCAGCCCGATGCTGACCGCGATGGACGCCTCGCTCGTGGTGCCCGCGATGCTCGCCGCCGCAGCAATCGCGATGGCCTGGATACTGGAGTCGTCGCTGGCGGTCACGCTGACGCTGCCCGCCGACAGAGTGCCCGTGACCCCGAGCATGGCCTCGACGGTGTTGTGGATGGTGTTGAAGCTGAGCGCACCCGTGGCATCGACGGCAATCGCCTCGGCGTCGCCGCTGATGGCCACGCCGACGGCGATGCCGAAGGCCAGCGAGTCGATGCGCGCGTGGCTGTCCGCCGCGACGGTGACCGCGCCGGCCGTCGTGACCGAAGCAGCGGCCTCGATCGCGGCACGGGTGGTGTTCGCGATGTCGTTTTTCGTCAAAGAGAAGCCCAGGCCGACGGCCGCGGATTCGCTTTGGCCGACCGCGATCGCCAATGCCGCGGCACCCGCCGTCGCGTTAATCCACGAGGTGTCGTGCGCCGTCACTGACACGCTCGCGGCATTGCCCGACGAGACGAGCGTGCTGCCGTTGCGCGCGCGCGCCTGGGTGTTGTTGCGGATCTTGTTCAGCCCGACTGAGCCCGCCCCGGCCACACCGACGGCCGAACCGCTGCTGGAATTGGCGATGCCGCCGGCCGCGCCGATGCCCAGGCTGAAGATCCCGCCTAGCATGTCGGCTTCGAGCGTGATGCTGCCCTTGGCATGGACGTTGGACTGGTCCACGTCGGCCCAGACGACGTTGGCGTCGTTTTGGTGATCGTCAACGCTGCCGCCTAGTTCGCTGATCGCCACCGACGCGCCGAAGGCCACCGCCCCCGCGTTGCCGCTGACCCCTGTGCCGATGGCCACCGCCACCGCGCCGGCACCGGCGATGATTTCGGAATCGTCCGTTGCCCGGACGGTCACGGCGCCGCCCACGTCGACCGTGCTCTTGCGCAGCGTGGCCGTCGTGTCGGCATCGATCTGGTTGTCCGAGCCCGAGCCCGCGCCCGAAATAGCCAGCCCGCTGTGCTGGGCCGAGGCCTTCGCTGCGGCCAACGAGCCGGCGAGCGTGAAGGCCTTGATCCTGCCGGTGGCCTCGGCGTCGATCGAAAGTGTGCCGAGCGCGCCCGGCTGCCAGGTGATCGTGCTGGTTTCCACCAGAGCGTCGGTGTCGGTCGCGATCTGGTTGACCGCGACCGCCACGCCGACCGACGCTGCCGCCGCATTGTCACCGCCGCCCTTGGCGATGGCCACCGACAGGCTGCCCGCGATGGCGAAGATGTCGGCGCCTTCGGTGGCGCGCACCAGGGCGTCGCTCGTGACCAGCCTCCAGGACGTCGGATCGCCGAGGATGCCCGCGGCCTGCGCCGGCAGCGCATTCAACCGCTTCCAGAGGTTCGCGTTCGTATAGTTCTGAGCTGACAGGTCGGCGTGCGCAACGGTCGCGCCGAGGTACTCGTAGACCGCGTTCGCGGCGGGCCCGCCGGAGGTCGCCACGACCAGGACGCGCTTGCCCGCCGACAGATTCACGTCCGTGTCGAAGCTGGTGTGGTCCGGCACGTCGATCGGCGTCGTGGCGACGTATTCGTAGACCTCGCCCTGATGGAGGCCGCTGGCAATGCGAACGGTCGTTCCGCTGACCAGGGTCGGCACGATGTCGGTCGATTGGAAATCGGCGTCGGTGGCTTCGAGGTCGAGCTGGCTGTCGATCATGCGGGCGCGCGCGTGCCCGACGATGGAGTTGACCGCGACCGAACCGGACAGCGCGCCGGCCGTGCCGCCGACATTGTTGCCGCCATCGGCGATCGCGATCCCGATGCCCGCGGAGAGTGCCCAGATGCTGCCGATGTCGTCGGCCGTGACCGAGAAGCGCCGCTTCGCGTTCTCGACCACGAGGTCGTCCAGCGGCACGCCTTCGACAGTGATGGTCGCGTCACGCACGAAGGCGTCGGTCGCGGCATTGATCTCGTTGACGCTCACCGCACCGGCCACCGATGCGGCGGTCTGGTTGGAGCCGCTCTTACCGCCAGAGGCCTTGGCAAAGGCCAGCGCGCCGCTGGCCGTCACGATGTGGTTCTCGTTCAACGCCCGCACGTCGACCGCGGCGGCATCGACGTTGGCATCGGAAAGCGAGGCCTGCGTCGTGTCCTTGATCAGGTTGATCGCCGCGGCGCCGGCGATCGCCACGCCGCTGTTGGACTGCTGAGCCTTCTGGTTCTGGGTTGCCGTCTTGTCGGGTTCCGTATTCACCACTGCGCCGGCCACCGCAAAGGTGTAAATGCCGCCGGAGACGGTGGCGCGAGCGGTCACGCTGCCCGAGATGGGCCGAGGGCCCACGAATCCATCGGCGAGGTCATCGGCCGTGCCCAGATGGGCGCGACCGTTGGCGCCGGTTCCGGCGCTGTCTGCGCTCTCGCCGATGACCGCGAGCGTCGAGCGCTCGGTATGGTTGGCCGCCACCGCCACGCCGGCACCGACCGACTTGCCCTTGGCCACGCCGCCGGCCCAGCCGACCTGCGTCTCGAGGCTGCCGGCGTAAACGTCCACCCGGCCGCCGTCGATCTGCGCGCCCTCGGCCAGCTGGGCCAGGGTGTCGCTGTGCTGGTTGAAGAGCGAGAAAGTGCCCGCGACGGCCCACTTGCCCGAGTCCGCACCGGCCTGCGAGAACGCGAGGTCGAGGATCGTCTCTTCGGCCTTCACGTTGAGGCCCGAGTCGTTGCCGCTGTAGAGCTTGACGCCGGGCTCGACCACCGCGTGCGTCGTGTTGTCGATGAACTGCAGGAAGATCGCGCCGCCGACGCCGCCGGTGCCACCCTTGCCGCCCAGCGAGGGCTTCTCGAAGGCTTCCTTGATTTCGCTGAAGTCCTTGTTGCGCAGCTTGAGCACGCTGCCCGCGATGTCGACGGCCCCCGACGGGCTGGGCACGCCCAGGCTGATCGTCGGCAGCTTGAACCCGAACACGCCGGTCAGGTTCATCAGCTGGATGTAGTTGGTCGCCTCGATCGACACGACATGGCGGTTGTCGTTGTTGACGTTGGCGCTGTGCGTGATGCCGTCGTTGCCGTGCACGCCTCCGGCGTCAGGGGCGTAGTCCGGGTCATACCCGGCGTCGCCCGGCACCAGGAAGAAGCGCGGATCGGGGCGGTAATACGGGTCCTGGTTGAGCAGTGCGCCGCTGCGCACGATGGCCTCAGCGAGGTTGGTGATGCTCACGACGTTGATCGAGCCTGCAACCGAAATCTTGTCGGCACTCGACTTGCTGCGCGCCCAGGTGTTGAACAGCGAGGTCAGCCCGCCGTAGCCGTCGAGGTACTTGTTGACGGCATCGAAGCCGTCGTTGGCGATGGCGTCGCTGAGCTCGCCCGCCGACAAGGGTATGAATTCGTCGAAGCGCGTGGGCAAGGGGTAGGTGACGCCCGAGAGCAGGCGCAGCGCACGCATCGAGTCCAGGTGTGCGCCGCCTTCGATGATCGAATGCGTCTTGTTGTTCTCGACGCCCACCACGATCGCAACGCTGGCGCTGTTGTCGGCCGACGTGTTCGCGGCCACCTTCTTGGTCGTGGCGTCCTTCTTGCCTTCCTGCGGCTGGGTGTCGCTCTCGGCCGTCAGGCTCAGCGACTCGGTGATGTTCGACGTCAACTCCATGTCGTCGTTGGAGTTGAGGTCGGCCGTGCTCTTGATCAGCGTCTGGACGTTGTGATCGGTATAGGAGAACGCGAACGCGCCGCCGAGTTGGAACTTCGCCTTCGACGTCTGGTTGGCGGGCGCGTTGGCCGGCGCGTTGGCGGCCAGCTTGTCGTTGTAGGACTTGGTGATCTTGTCGGTGAGGGCATCGAACAGATTCGTCCCCAGGACCTCGGACACCTTCTCCAGCTTGGTCTTCGGATCGCCACTCGTGTCTTCCGTGACGAAGCCCGCCGAAGCCGCGGCCACGTCCGATGCCTCGAGCGCCGAGACGCCGCCGAAGGTCAGGAAGGTCGAGTCGAGGATGTGATCGGAGCTGAGCGTGAAGCCCGCGGCGCTTGGGTCGACATAGCCGAGCTTCACGCGTGCGATGCCGCCGCGGGTCTCGTTCTCGAGCGTGCCGAGCTGGATGGTCTGCGCGCTGGCGCGCAGGTCGCCGATCAGGTTGAACTGGTTCGTGCCGGCCATCACGTAGTAGGTGCCGCCGTGCTCGAGGTAGTAGTCGTCGCCCTTGGCCAGGCCGTCGGCGCCGCCGATCAGCGGGACGTAGCGCGTGCCGTCGATCGCGGCGTTCGGGCTTTGCCAGACCTTGTAGCCGTCGGGGCCGTCGACCACCTTGTCGTCGTCGGTGCGTCCGGGCTCGCGGTAGATCACCGCCTGGCCGAGTTCGAGCGAATTCAGGAAGGTGCCGCCGGCTGCCGGATGCAGCGTGATCGTGTCGGCCGCGACGTCGACATCTGCGGCGGAGAACAGCGGCGCGTTGACGGTGACGTCCGCAGCAGCGTGCGGCGTGTGCGGCGGGGTCAGGTCGATCCCAATGCCCGCGATGGCCGTTCTCTCGCTGGCCGCCAGCTTGATGTAGTGGCTCTCGTCGGTGGCGGTCAATGGATCGTCCGCAAGCGCGATGACGACGTAGGTCTTGCCCGCGTCGAGCCCGCCGATGCTCTCGCCGCGACGCGGCGAGTAGTCGACCGTGTCCTCGGTGACGACGACCCAGTTCTGGTCACCGTCGTCGGCGTGGAAGACCGAGATCCGGTCGTTGTCGTAGTCGACGTAGCCCCAGGGCTCGGTGGTGACCTGCCACAGCGCGCGGTTGCGGTAGTTCACCTCGTTCGCTGCAACGCTGAGGTCTTTCGGACCTGCGACGTAGCCGTGGTCGCCCGGGTTGGGGCCGACGTACACGAGCACGGTGCCCTTGCCCATGAGTCGGCTTTCCCAATTGGCATCGAGGATGCCGGCGGGCTTGGCGGTATTCGGATTCAGGTCGGACTTCAGGACGACCGTGTCGCCCTGCTTCAGGCGCGGCAGCGCAGCGTCGGTCGTGGCATAGACCGCGGGCTTGACCGTCGGGTCGAACTCGAACTTCACGACCTCGCCGGTGGGCGTGTTCATGTCGGCGGTGACCTTGCCCGCCAGCGTCGTCAGGATGTTCGCGTTGGAGAACTGCAGCGCGACCGCGAGCGCGGCGGTGCCGTCGGCGAACAGGCCGGACTCGGCCTCGGCCTCGGATTCGACCGAGCCCAGCGCGCGCACGTTGACCGTGCGTCCGCCGTGCACGAACGCGCCGTCATGGACGGTCGTCGTGGAGACCGTGTTGGCATTGGTGATCGCCAGCGCCGCAGCGAACGTGTTGCCCTTGTTCTGCTTGGCCTTCGCGCCGGCCACCTCGCCCTGCTCCTCGCGCTCGGTCTTGGCCGCCATCTTGGCCGTGGCGCCCGCGTCCGAGGTGATGTTCACCGCGCCGCCGCCCTGCACCTCGGCGTGGCTCATGATGTCGATGGTGGCCGTGGCGCCCGCCTGCGAATAGCCCAGGCTGACCACCTTGCCGTTGGCCTGGGCCGAGGCGTCGGTGGCGGCGGTGGCGTAGACGCCGATCACGTTGTCGGCCAGCACGCGTGCGCCGTCGCCGACGGTGACCGTGGCCTGGGCGTTCTTCACCAGCACCTTGACCGGCAACGCGACCAGGTCGCTCAGGAAGCCGGTGATGGGCCCGATCAGCCCTTGTTGCAGGAATGCCGTCGTCGACAGTCCGATCTGGGTCGCAATATCTCGGTCTTCGGACTGCGCAACCAGGTAGATGTTGCCGGCGTAGAGGTTGGCGTTGGCGCCGATGTCGATCGAGACCGACTTCGAGAGGTAGCCCGAGGGCAGCAGGTTCTCGATCTCGGGCGTGCCGATGCGGCGGGCGCGGAAGACGATGTCGTTGTTGTCGCCCGAGAAATCGGGTTGACCGCGGGTGTCGACCACCGGGGGGTTGTCGGGGTGGTTGGGGTCGCCCGTCGGGCCGGGGATCAGGGCCGCGTTGCCCAGCGTGGACAGGGTCTTGCCGCTGGCCACGACGATGTCGTCGGCAAAGGCCTCGAGGTAACCACCGTGCGTGTAGACGTCGCCCAGGAACTCGATCCGGTCGTGCGCGGCGTCAGGCTCGGGGCTCGGCGCGCCGGCCTTGTTGCCGTACAGCAGCAGGTCGGCGTGGAACGCCGCATCGAGCGACTTGACGGTAATCGTGTCGCCGCCCGCGCCGGTGACGATCGTCAGCGAAGCCGGGATGCTGGTGACGGACGCCAGGGGGTCGAGGACGTCCCAGCTGGCGGTGGTGAAGACCGAGCCGTTCCAGAAGGTCAGGCTGTCGAAACTCACTTTCACGTGATCTGGCGTTCCAGCCTCCAGCACGACGTGGTCGGCAATCGCCGAGCCGGTGACGACCGGATGCGACAGATCACCGCTGAGCGGGGTGTAGGACTCCATGCCCTTGTACTGGAACAGCCGGATGTCGCCTGGGATGGTGGTGGTGCCAGCAGCCGTCGACGACGGCGCGAAGGCCACGTTGTCGCCAACGCCCCTGGCCACCACGAACCCATCCGCTCCTTCGACATGGATGATGTCGGGAAAGGTGCCCACATCGACACCGCCACCACCATCAAACTGGCCGCTCAAGCTGCCCGTGTTCGTGGCCGTCTTGGTGAAGTAGAACGCGTCCGAAACCCCGTCCCGGCCGGTCAGGTTGGCAAAGCCACTGAACGTGACGCCCTGGACCTCGCCTGCGTCGGCGCCGCTGATCGTCCAGGCGATGGAATCAGCGGGCGCACCGGGGCCCTTCAGCATGTCGCCGGCAAGACCCGTGACACCTCGGCCGACGAAGGCATCGATGCCCGAGAACGCCGGCACCGCGGTTGCCGTGGCCAGTCCGAGGTCGACTGTCACCGCCGAGCCGTAACTGGAGTAGTCGATCGTGTCGACGGGCGCCGTGCCGTCGTCGGCACTCGATCCGCCATCGATGAAGCCGCTGACCGAGCCGCCCGGCCCGATGTGGAACGTGTCGTCCTCGGAGCCGCCGGCGAGATCTTCGATGCCGACGAAGTGGGCGGCTGTCGTGTTGAGCGTGCCTGCATCGGCACCGGTGAGCACCCAGTTGTTGATCGCGTCGGGGCCGACCAGCATGTCCTGTCCGCCACCGCCATCGACCAGGCCACTGATTGCGCCGGTGCCCACGAAGGCGAAGATATCGCTGCCGTGGTTGTTCGTGGTGTCGCTGCCGCCGACGAGGTTCTCGATCCCGCTGAAGCTGGTGATGCCGTTGGCGGACCCGCTGCCGGCACCGTCGATCGTCCAGTCTGTTCCGAGAAGGGGCCCGACAATGGTGTCGATGTCGGCGCCGCCGTTGATGACGACGTCGATCGGCAGTGCCTGGTCGATCTCGAAGTGGTCATTGCCGCCCAGGCCACTGAGCGCGATGTGCTTGACGCCGGCCACGGCGCTGCCGAAGGTCTGCAATTGGCCGTTGACGGTGAGGTTGATGATCAGGCCGCCGTCGCCGGACGTGTCCGGCGAGGCCAGCGCCACGAGGGCGGTGTCGGCGGCGCCCGTCAACGTGCCGGTCAATACGCCGCCGCTGTATGTGATCAGGACGCCTGCGAAGGCGGGGATCGGCGCGCTGATGATGTCGGTGCCCGAGCCGGTGATGAGGGTGAGCGACGCCGTCGGCGTCGCGAAGCCGAAACTGCTGCCACCGGAGCTGAACGACAGTTGATCGAAACTCACGGTCAGACCCGCACCGGCGGCGTTGAGCACGAGGTTGTGGTCGAAGATCGTGCCGGTGATCACGCGGTTCGCGTTGTCGCCGCCGCGCGGGTCGTAGGCATCCATGCCGGCAAACTTGATGCCACCGTCGGTACCACTCTGGTCGGTACCAGCAGGCTGGAACGCCGTCAGATTCCCGGCGCCATCCGCTCTTGCGAATCCATCCAGCGAGCCCGTGCCCCCATCGATGGTGCCGCTAACGCCGCCGCCGGGCAGGAAAACGAAGGCATCGTTCGACGACGCCTGGCCCGTCAGGTTCTCGAAACCTTGGAACGCGGTGCCGTCGACCACACCGGCATTGGCGCCAGTCAGCGTCCAGGCGGTCTGATCGGCGCGTGCCATGGGGCCAGTCAGCGTGTCGGTCGAACCGCTGCCGACGACCTTGGTGATATTCGAGAATCCACCCGGCAGCGCCGTCGTCGCGGTGGTGACTTCGAGGTTCACGCTGACGGCGGAGCCGCGCTGCGAGAAGTCGAGGCTGTTGACGGTCGGTGCGCTGGGGTCGAACAAGCCACCGCTGAGCGCGCCGCCGAGCGATCCCGTGGGGCCGATGATGAAATGGTCGGCCGCACTGCCGCCGGTGAGGTTCTCGATGTGGACGAAGTCGGTGTTGTGGGGGACCGGATGCGCCGCGTCCGTGTCGGGATTGAGCGTGCCCGCGTTGAGGCCAGTGAGGTTCCAGGTGTTGTCCGCGTCGCTGCCGATCAGCGTGTCGAACCCGGCGCCGCCGTCGATCTTGGCGAGGGTCGGATCGGCGAACTGGACCGTGAAGACATCCGCCCCGCTGCCGCCGGTGATGTTCTCGATCGAGACGAAACTGGCGAAGTCGGTCAGCGCCCCGGCGTTGAGCACGCCCGCGTCGCCGCTGGCCAGGGTCCAGGCGTTGGCCGCGTCCGCCCCGACCAGCCGATCATCACCGTTGCCCCCATCGATCTGGCCGCTGATCGATGCGCCATCAACCAGCGTGAACACGTCCGCACCGCCGCGGCCGGTGAGGTTCTCGATACCGTCGAACGCACTGATGCCCGTGGCCGAACCGCTGTCGGCAGCGCTGATGGTCCACGCAGTGTCGGCATCCGAGCCGATCAGCGTGTCAGTGCCGTCGCCACCGTGGATCGTGAGCGGTATCGCCAGCGCGTCGGTGGTGAAGCGGTCGTTGCCATCGCCACCGAAGAGGGTCAGGCTGGTGAGACCGGTGGCCGCCGTGCCCAGCGTCAATGTCTGGACGACTGAGGAATTGTCGACATAGCTGAGGTCGACGATGACTCCGCCGTTGGTCGACCCGGTGGACACCAGGTGGATCCCCACCACATCGTCGGTATTGCCGGCGAACGTGACGATCGACGCAGCACCTAACGTGACCGTCGGATCCGCCGACAACAAAATCCGCGGCTCCATCGCATCCAGCAGCACACTCGTGCGCCGCGCCGGCCGGCCTGTATGTGCCGCGCGCGCGCGGCGGGATTGGGACAGACGAGCACCGAGATGACGCATCCACTGCATGGCCGCAGTCCTTCAAAAGCAAATCAACCTGAAATCGACCGCGCGATGACGCGGTCGTCGTGGAGTCGGCTTCAGGCGCTCGCCGACCCTGCCCCAATTCGCTCTCGGTTTTTCTGTCGGGGCTCCGGGGCGTTGCGCGCAGTCTGTGCTGCGCGGCCATCGGACCCGGTCCTGCCTCGATTTCAGGCGACTGTACGCAATCTGGTATACCTTTGCGTGACAAATCGACACTTATTTAATATTTATTTGCGGAGGTGCTCTGGGGCCCGCGCGCGCGGGCCATGAAACCCCCTTGAAAACCCAATGGAAGCGCCACCCGCGGCGGAGCGCCAGGGATCCGCCAGATCAGGGCAACGACCGCGTCGAGCCGCGTGCCGGTGCCGCCGGCGCGGCCAAGGACTCGAACTCCGCAACGCAGCGCAAGCCGCCCGGCAGCGCGTTCGTCGGGTTGGGGAGCTCGAGGCGCGCGACAAAAGTGCCGCTGGCCGCGTCGATCACCTTGTCGACGATCTTCACGCTCGCGATGTGACGCCCGCCGATGCCCTGCGGCACGACGGTGGCCTTCATGCCGGGCTTGAGCTGGCCGAACAGGCTCGCCGGGAACACCACGTCCACGCGCAGCGGGTCGATCTGCGCGATCTTGAGCGCCGGCTTGCGCCCGGTACCGGCCTCGGCCAGGTCGCCGGGGTTCAGCAGCCGGTCGACGACGACGCCGTTGAACGGGCTGACCATCGTGCGCAGGTTCAGCAGGTCGAGCGCATGGCGATGTTCGATCTTCGCAAGCTCGCGGTTCTCGCTTGCCGCCTGCAGTTCGCTTTCGGCGATGCGGCGCTCGGCATCGGCCTGGTCGCGTGCCTCGGCGGACGTGAAGTTCTGCTGCGCCAGCTCGTTCGCGCGCGAGAGCTTCTTGGTCGCGTACTCGAGGCGGCTGCGCGACTGCGCGACCGGGCCTTCCATGTGCGCGCGGTAGCGCGCCGACTCGACCGCCGAGCGCTCCGCCGCCGACAGCAGCTCGACCAGCGGCTGGCCCTTCCTGACCGTATCGCCGCGCTGCACGAGAACCTTGTCGATCAGGCCCTCGGCCGGGCTGCGAATCTCGACGACCTGCCACGCTTCCATCAGGCACTCGAAGCCGCCCGCCGACGCGCCGCCCGCGCCCACGGCCAGCGTCGCGGCAAGCGTCACGCGCGTCTTCCACCCGGTTGTCATGTTCATTCCCCTCTCCCCGAAAAAGCCAGCATTCGCGACAGCTGGCGGTCGTGTCGCAGTGTCTGCATCCGGACGTCGCGATAGCGTGCCTCGGCCGCGCCCTGCGCGATCCGTCGCAGCCACTCGACGGCCCGGCTCGACAAACCGATGCCGCGCGCCGCAGACCAATCCCGCAGGCGCCTCGTCAGCCACGGCGCCTGCGTGAGGAACAGCTCGTCATCGAGCGCAACGAATACCTCGCAACTGCCCGGGTCGCCCTGGCGCGCGCAGCGCCCCCTCAGCTGGCGATCGATGCGCTCGGAGTCGTGGTACTCGGTCAGGATCACATGCAGCCCGCCGGCCTGCGCGACACCCGGCGCCAGCGCGATGTCGGTGCCGCGGCCCGCCATGTTGGTGGCGACCGTCACGCGCCCGACCTGGCCGGCAGCGGCGACGATCTGCGCCTCTTCGCGATCCTGTTTGGCGTTGAGCACGACGTGGGCGATGCCGCGCCGGTGCAACACCGCGCTCACTGCCTCGGAGGCCGCCACGGTGCGCGTGCCGATCAGCACCGGGCGCTGTTCGCCCACCGCGGTACGCAGCACCGCGTCGGCGACCGCCTGCCATTTCGCGGCCGCGTCCGGCAGACAGCGCGCGCCGGCGACCACGCGCCGCGACGGCCGGTGCAGCGGCACGCGCGCCACCGACAGGCCGTAGGTGCGCCCGATCTCGCCCGCCACCTCGGTGGCCGTGCCGGTCATGCCGCACAGCCGCAGGTAGCGGCGGAACAGGCGCTGATAGGTGATGCGCGCGAGCGTGTCGCGCCGACCGGTCAGTGCCACGCCTTCCTTGGCCTCGATCATCTGATGCAGGCCGCGCTCCCAGGCCCGGTCGGGCATGACGCGGCCGGTCGATTCGTCGACGATCTGCACCTTGGCGTCGACGATCACGTACTGCCGATCGCGCGCATACAGGTGCAGCGCCGCCAGCGCGCGCTGCACGTTCTCGTCGCGTTCGCGCGGCGACGACCACGCCGCGCCGGCGTCTTCCTCGTCGAGCCGCTCGATCTCGTCGCGCCCGAACTCCGTCAGGCGCACCCGCAGGTGGCTGCGCTCGACCTCGAAATGCACCGGCGCCTGCAGCCGCCGCGCGATCGCCAGCGCGCGCTCGCACGGCTCGCGGTCGGCACTCGCGTCGGCGGTGGCCGACAGGATCAGCGGCGTCCGCGCCTCGTCGATGAACACGCTGTCGGCCTCGTCGACGATCGCGAAGCTCAAGCCTCGCAGCACGGTCGCGTCGGCGCGTGCGCGCGCGTCGCGCAGGCCCTCGACCGCCAGGTGCAGCGGACTCGCCTGGTCGCCGAGCGCGGCGCGGTCGCGCAGGTAGTCGAAGGCCAGCTCCTTGTTGCTGCAGTAGGTGATGTCGCCGGCGTAGGCCGCGCGCCGCTCCGGCTTGGGCATGCCCTGCACCACCGGGGCGCAGCGCAGGCCGAAGAAACGGTACAGCGGCCCCATCGTCTGGGCATCGCGCGTGGCCAGGTAGTCGTTGACGGTGATCACGTGCACCGGCAAGCCGGCAAGCGCGGCAGCGCACGCGGGCAGGGTCGCCGCGAAGGTCTTGCCCTCGCCGGTGGCCATTTCGACCAGCATGCCGCGCAGCAGCCACCAGCCGGCGACCAGCTGCGTGTCGTAGTGGCGCTGGCCGAGCACGCGCGTGGCCGCCTCGCGCACCAGCGCGAAGCAGCGCGCGCTCGCCCCGGCCGCGAAGCCCTCGCGGCGCAGCCGGGCGCGCAGGCGCCGCGCTTCGAGCCGCAGCTGCGCGTCGTCGGCGCGCGCGAAATCGTCGGCGTGGCTGTTCACGCGCGCCACGAACGCCGGCCCGCGCCGTTCGCGCGCGCGTGCCGCGCGCAGCAGCGGCATCGCCGCGCCGTGCCACAGGCGCAGCGCCAGCTTGTCGTGCCACGGCGGCTCGCGCTCGTCGCGCTCTGCATAGGGTCGGCCCGACGCGAGGTCACCGGGCATCAGGCCGAGCAGGGTCTGCGTCGACATGGTCGTTCAGACGCTGAAGTGCGAGAGGAACAGGCGCCGCAGGCTGCCGTACCACTGGCGTGCGAGCGGTTCGCGCGCCAGTTCGAAGCGCACGAAGACGCGCTGGCCGTAGAGACCGGCCGGGCCGATCGGCGCGTCGGGCTCGACGTCGAACTGGAACACGCGCTCCAGCGCGCGCCGCCCTTGCGGATCGCGCGGATCGGCGGCGATCCGGCCACCGCCCTGCGACAGCAACGCACGGCTGGGGCTCTCGTCGCCGCCCGCCGGGACCTGGCGCAGGATGCGGCCGGTCACGAGGCTGCCGGCATCGCCCGCCACGCGCATCTCGATCGCCCGCGTGCCGCTGGCGATGGCGTCGACGACCGCCTGCTCGACCAGCACACGCACCACCGGCCGGGCCACGCCGAGCACATAGCCGAGGATCTCGCCCTGACGGTAGTAGCGGCCGGGCATGTCGGCGGCCTGCAGCACGGTGAAAACGCCGTCGCTCGCGGCCGCCACGTTCAGGCCGCGGGCGTGCAGCTGATCGCGCGCCAGCGCGTCGCGCTCCAGCTCCAGCTGCTCGCGCGCGATGTCGGCGCGCGAACGGTCGTTGACGAACTCGATCTGGTAGTTCGCCTCGAGCTCGGCCACGCGCGCCTCGCGCCCGCGCAGCCGTGCGTCGAGCGTCGGATCGAAACTGGCCAGCAGAACCTGGCCGGCCTGCACGGCAGCGCCCGGCTCGGCCTCGAAGCGGCTGAAGAAGCCGTTCGCGCCGGCGCGCAGTGTGGCCTGCTCGGGCAGCCAGACCACGCCCTCGGCCTGCACGCGCATCGGCACCGGAACCAGCACGATGAGCAGCAGCATCACGACGGCGAGCGCGCCGCCGATCAGCGTCACCCGCCGGCGCCGCTCGCGCAGCGACGGCCGCGCCTGCAGCAGACGCAGCACTCGCACCAGCGGCATCACCGCCATCATCGTGCCGGCCCACAACGCGAGCACGACGCCGACGAAGAAGAAGCGCGTGCCGATGAACAGCGCGATCGCGATCGTCACCAGCAGCCGGTAGATCGTCGACGCCAGGCCGTAGAACAGGAACCACAGGCTCTCGGAGCGGCTGCCGGCCGGCGACACCGCGTCGTCGACGCGCAGCAGATAGCGCTCGGCCAGATAGCCCCAGTAGCGCGCCGACTGCTGCGCCAGGTTCGGCACTTCGATCAGATCGGCAAGGATGTAATACGCGTCGTAGCGCAGCAGCGGGTTGCCGTTGAAGATCAGCGTCGACACGCCGGCCACCAGCATGACGTTGAAGCACAGCGCGCGCACCAGCCCGGGCTCCGCCGACATCCAGAGGTAGAAGGCCAGCGCAGCGACGAACAGCTCGACCAGCATGCCGGCCGCGCCGACGAGCGCGCGCGACCAGCGCGAGCGCAGCACCGTCGCGGCCGACGCGTCGACGTACGGCACGGGCATCAGCACCAGCAGCATGATGCCCATGTCGTGCACTTCACCGCCGCCGGCGCGCGTCGCGGTGGCGTGGCCGAGTTCGTGCAAGGCCTTGATCAGCGGAAAGACGAGGGCCAGCAGCAGCAGGTTGTCGGCTTCGAGAACACGGTCCGACAGGTTGTGGGTGAGTTCGGGCCAGTGCTGCGGCAACAGCACCAGCGCCGGCACCACCACCATCAGCCACAGCAGCGCGCCGGGGATGCCCCACAGGCGCGGCCACCACGCGGCCAGCCGATCCAGGAATGCGCCCGGGTCGACCAAGGGGATACGCACCGCCATCGGGTTTGCCCAGGCGCGCCGGCTCTTGGAACGCGACTCGCGCTGGCCGCGCTCGAAGACCTCGAGCGCGTCGGGCGGCACGTCGGTCTGCAGCAGATCGGCACCGTGCAGCTGGCCGAGCAGTTGCAGGATCTCGTCCTGCGTGGGGGCATCGTCGCCGAGGCGGCGCTGCGCGAGCTGCCACAGGTCGTGGACGCTGCGCCGGCCGTCCATCGCCGCGAGGATCAGCCGCGCGGCCGGCGTGAACCGGTGCACCTTGCCAGATGCCGGGTCCTGCAGCAGGTACCAGAGTTCGCCGCGATAGCGGTGGCGGTGCAGGCGCGCGCGCGCCAGCAGCCGGGGCCGCAACGTCGCCACGCGATACCACGAGCTGCTCTGCAGCGGGCCGTCGGCGTTCATCGTCGTGCCCGGTCAGGGCACCCAGTTCCAGACCGTCAGCCGCAGCCACTCGGTGAAGCTGTGGGTCCAGATCCAGAGCAGGCTGCGCTGGCCGACCACGACCTTGCCGACGCCTTCCATGCCGGGGCGCAGGCGCGCCGCATCGCCGCTGTCGATCTGCGCCTCGACGCGGAACACGTTGCGCCCGTCGCGCTGCGTCGCCACCGGCGTGATGGTCGTGACGGTGATCGGCAGGTTCAGGTCGGGCAGGCTCGACAGCACGAGTTCACCGCGTTGCGCCTTGGCCAGGTGCGCCATGTCACGGTCGTCGACCTGCAGCACGACGCGGTAGTCCGACAACGGCGCGATCTCGAACAGCAGCTTGCCCTGCTCCACCGGCGTGCCGATGAGCTGGCTCAGATCGCCCGACACCACGATGCCGTCGAACGGCGCCACCAGCGTGGCCCGCGCGAGCTTCTCTTCGGCCAGGGCCAGCTGCGCCTCGGCCTGGTTCACTTGCGCCGACAGCACGGCCATCGCGCTGCGATCGGCCGCGGCCATCGCGACCTGGTACTTGCGCGCGGCCTGCTCGCGTTCGGAGGCCCAGCGCGCGCGTTCGAGCTTGAGGTCGCGATCGTCGAGTCGGGCCAGCGGCTGGCCGCGCTTGACGGTGTCGCCGGCACGCGCCAGACCGGCCTCGATGTAGCCTTCGAACGGTGCCACCGCGGCCAGTTGGGTCGCGCCTTCGATCACGGTCCGCGCCGCAATTCGATGGTCGGCATTGACCAGCGTGACGATCAGCAGCGCGGCGGCCAGCACGATGCCGATCAGCTTGAGCCCGGGGTGTTGCGGGCCGACCGCCGCCTGCAGCGCCGATCGCGAGGTGTCGGTCGCGCGCTGCCACCAGCTGCGCCCATTGGCCCGCTGCAGCGCCCAGACCGGCCCGAGCGTGACCCCGAGCGCCTGCAGCAGCCGCTGCTCGGCCGCGTCGAACGATGCGGCCGCATGGCGCTCGAGCGTGATCACGCCGATCGTCGCGCCCTCGTGCATCAGCGGGACCGACAGCATCGCCGCGGCGTGCAGCGAACGCGCGGCCTCGGCGTGGGCCAGGGCCCCGAGTTCGTCGTCGTCCGCGCCCGGGTGGACGACCGCGACGCCGAGGTCCAGCACCTCGTCCATCGCCTCGCCGAGCGTGCGCACGAGGTCGGAGCGCTTGTCGAAGGACGCCGTGTGCGACAGCACCAGCGGCACGATCTGGCCGGCCTCGTCGAAGCCGACGCTGACCCGGTCGCACTGCAGACGCCGCGCCAGCTCGTTGGCGATGGCCAGCGCCGACGGCCGCAACTCGCGAAACTGCAGCGCCGTGGCCATCAACTCGTTGAGCGTTGCGACACGGGCCAGTTCGATCTCGCGCCGCTGCAGCAGGCGCTGCCTGAAGTGGTCGACGAGCCAGGCGCTGGCCCAATGAACCTGACGCAGCGCGCCCTGCAGATCGGCCAGCGCGCCAGCCCCGACGTCGAGCACCACCGCGCCGAAGAGTCGGCCCTCGAGCTCCACCGGGTAGGCGACCTGTGCCGGGCTGTCATGGCTCGGCGCGGCACCGTCGGCGCCGATCACGACGCCGCGCCGCTCGGTCAGCGCCAGTTGCGCGGTCGGCCCCAGGTACTGCAGGTCGCGCTGCCCGTCGGGCCAGGCCGCCGCCACCGTGAAGGGGCCCTCGCCCTCTTCACCGGTGAGCACCAACGCGGCGCGGGCGCGATCGACGTGCGTGCACAGCAGCGCCAGCCACGCGCCGCAAAACTCGGCGCTGTCGTTGGGTGCGGTGAATCGCGACCATGCCGCGAACTCCGCGCGGACGCGGTGCTCCTCGGTGATCGAATAGACGGGCGCGCTTGCCGGCATGGTCAAAGCCTCGTTCCGGTCGCTGCGGCATGGCGGCGCGATTCGCCGCCATGCCGCGCACCCGCGCTCAGGTGGTCGCCTCGGCGGACGGTGAGGTCTCGGCCGTCGAACTCTGCACCGCGGTCGCCGCGCCCGCCTCGGCGTCGGCGGCCAGGGCGCCGAACAGGCGGTCCTTGACGTCGTCGAAATTGCGCATCGAGTACAGGTGCAGGTACAGCAGTTCGAGCTCGTCCGTCCTGGCAAGCGTCGCGAGCGCCTCGGCGTCGAGCGCCCGCAACTTGGCGCGGCTCACGCCGAGGAAGCCGTTGAGCGTGAACTTGCCGCCCTTGGGCGTGACCACCTGCGCCTGCATCGGCTCGAGCAGCCCCAGCTCCTTGATGCGCTTGCCGAACTGCCGGGTGCGCTCGAACTGGGCCTGGTACTCCTGCAGGAACTTCAGCACCGCGTCGACGTACGGCGCCGGTTGGCCGTCGTCGCCGAACAGACGCTGGCCGAGGCCGTCGCGGTTCAGCCCCGGGAAGGACTCGTCGATGCACAGGGTCAGCGTCTTGCCATCCGCGCTGGTCGAGAAGACGAATGGGTAGCGCCGAATGAACGCCGGGATGTACTTCGCCTGCCACTGCGCATCGTTCGTCAGGTACAGGTTCTGGTCGCTGCGAATGCCGAGCACCACCGCGGGAACGACCTCGTCGCCGGCCGCGGTGAAGACGATCGCGTATTCCGACGCGGCGCGCAGGAACTCGACCGCCATCAGCGGCACCGCGTTGATGCCGGCACTGAAGGCGTAGCCCTTGCTCGGTTCGACCGACGCGGTCCGGTGCCGTGCGCTGGACACCGGTACAGCGCTCTCGTAAATCAACAACTGCTTGCTCATCGTTCATCCTCCCCTTCTTTTCAATTGAGATTGCCCGTTCACAGCGCCTCGATACGGCGTCGAACGGGCACCGTGATCTGGACCTTCGCGTCGGGCCGACCCGCGACGGATCGGCCTCCAGCTGATTGACAAAACCGGTTCGTCCGGTCGTCTTGGAATTCAAGCCGGTATCCCAGTCGATCACATTTGTGAGAATTTGTCTATCCTCGAATTCGGGTAGACCGGGCTTCGAGGGTTTGAATCAGGGCGAACGGTTGGTCAGATGTCGATCTCTACGGCATCGCCGTGCCGTTCAATCAGGTCGCGGCGCGCCTGCGCCTCGCCCTTGCCCATCAGCTGCGTCAGCGAGGACACCGTCCGCTCGAAGCCCAGCACCGCGAACTCGACCTGCAGCAGCCGGCGCGTCTCGGGGTTCAGCGTCGTGTCCCAGAGTTGCTCGGCGTTCATTTCGCCCAGGCCCTTGAAGCGGCTGATGCTCCAGGAGCCTTCGCGCGCGCCCTCCTTGCGCAGCTTGTCGAGCGTGGCATGGAGTTCGCCTTCGTCGAGCGCGTAGATCTTCGCGGCGGGCTTGCGGCCGCGCGCCGGCGCGTCGATGCGAAACAGCGGCGGCTTGGCGATGTAGATGTGACCGGTGTCGATCAGCTTCGGAAAGTGCCGGAAGAACAGCGTCAGCAGCAGCACCTGGATGTGCGAGCCGTCGACGTCGGCGTCGCTGAGGATGCAAATCTTGCCGTAGCGCAGCCCGCTCAGGTCGGGCGCGTGGCCATCGGCATAAGGGCCGGGGCCGTGCGGGTCGACCCCGATCGCGACCGCGATATCGTGGATCTCGTTGTTCGCGAACAGGCGATCGCGCTCGACCTCCCAGGCATTGAGCACCTTGCCGCGCAGCGGCAGGATCGCCTGCGTCTCCTTGTCGCGACCCATCTTCGCGCTGCCGCCGGCCGAGTCGCCTTCGACGAGGAAGAGTTCGTTCAGGCGCAGGTCGCGGCTCTCGCAATCGGTCAGCTTGCCGGGCAGCACGGCGACGCCGGAACCCTTGCGCTTCTCGACCTTCTGGCTCGCGCGCTGGCGCGTCTGGGCTTGGCGGATCACCAGGTCGGCCACCTTCCTGCCGAACTCGACGTGCTGGTTCAGCCAGAGCTCGAGCGAGGGCCTCACGTAGGTCGAGACCAGCCGCAACGCGTCGCGCGAGTTCAGCCGCTCCTTGATCTGGCCCTGGAACTGCGGGTCGAGCACCTTCGCCGAGAGCACGAAGCTGGCCCGCGAGAACACGTCTTCGGGCATCAGCTTCACGCCCTTGGGCAGCAGCGAATGCATGTCGATGAAGCCCTTGACCGCACCGAACAGCCCGTCCTTCAAGCCTGATTCGTGGGTGCCCCCCGCGACCGTCGGGATCAGGTTCACATAGCTCTCGCGCATCGGCGCGCCGTCCTCGGTGAAGGCCACGCACCATGCGGCGCCCTCGCCTTCGGCAAAGTTCTCGGTCTCGCCGCCATCGGCGTAGTGCGCGCCTTCGAACAGCGGGATCACCGGGTCGGCAGCGAGCGACTGCATCAGGTAGTCGCGCAGGCCGCCCTGGTAGAGCCAGGTCGTCCGCTCTTCCTCGTGTCGGCCGCTCTTCTCGAACGTGAGCGTGACCGTGACACCCGGCATCAACACCGCCTTGCTGCGCAGCAGGTGCATCAGTTCGGCTCTCGGCAGTTCGGCACTCTCGAAGTACTTCGCATCGGGCCAGGCACGCGCGGTCGTGCCGGAGCGCCGCTCGCCGGGCGCGCCCTTGCGCAGCACCAGCGGCTCGACCACGTCGCCGCCGGCGAACGCCAGCTTCGCCATTTGCCCGTCGCGCCAGACGCTGACCTCGAGCCGGCGCGACAGCGCGTTCGTCACGCTGACACCCACGCCGTGCAGCCCGCCCGAGAAACTGTACGCGCCGCCCGCGCCCTTGTCGAACTTGCCGCCGGCGTGCAGCCGCGTGAACACGATCTCGACCACCGGCACTCGCTCTTCGGGGTGCAGCCCGAACGGGATGCCGCGGCCGTCGTCCGCGACGCTGACCGAGCCGTCGGTATGAACCGTCACGTCGATGCGCGCACCGAAGCCGGCCAGAGCTTCGTCCGCCGCGTTGTCGATCACCTCCTGGATGATGTGCAGCGGGTTGTCGGTGCGGGTGTACATCCCCGGGCGCTGCTTGACGGGCTCCAGCCCCTTCAGGATGCGGATCGACGCCTCGCCGTAGCTGCTGCCGGAACCTCTGCTTTGCTTGCTTGCCATGGGCGCGGATTCTAGGAGCCTGCAAGAATCGGGCTGTATGGACGCACAGGAGATCGCGATGAACCACCGCCCGCTCGGCCGCTCCGGCCTGCAGGTTTCGGCGTTGTGCCTCGGCGGCAACGTGTTCGGCTGGACCGCCGACGAAGCCACGTCGTTCCGGCTGCTCGACGCCTGGGTCGACGCCGGCATGAACTTCATCGACACCGCCGACGTGTACTCGCGCTGGGTGCCCGGCCACCGCGGCGGCGAGTCCGAAGCCGTCATCGGCTGCTGGCTGAAGAAGAGCGGCAGGCGCGACCGGGTCGTGATCGCGACCAAGGTCGGCAAGGACATGGGCGACGGCAAGGTCGGGCTGGCACCGGCGTACCTGCGCCGTGCCGTCGACGCCTCGCTGCAGCGCCTGCAGACCGACGTGATCGACCTGTACCAGTCACACGACGACGACCCCGCCACACCGCTGGAAGAGACGCTGGGCACCTACGCCGAACTGATCCGCGCCGGCAAGGTGCGCGCGGTCGGCGCGTCGAACTTCAGCGCGCTGCGCCTGGGCGAAGCGCTCGCGGTCAGCGCGCGGCTCGGCCTGCCGCGCTACGAATGCCTGCAGCCGCTCTACAACCTCGTCGAGCGCCCGGCGTACGAAGCCGAGCTCGAAGCGGTGTGCGTGCGGCACGGCCTGGGCGTGATCAACTTCTTCGCGCTGGCACGCGGCTTCCTGTCGGGCAAGTACCGTAGCGTTGCCGACCTCGGCAAGAGCCCGCGCGGCCAGGGTGCGAAGCAGTACCTGAACGAGCACGGGCTGCGCGTGCTGGCAGCGCTCGACGCGGTCGCGCAGCGCCTGGGCGCGACGCCGGCGCAGGTCGCGCTCGCCTGGCAGATCGCGCGGCCCAGCATCACCTCACCGATCGCCAGCGCGACCTCGATGGCGCAGCTGAGCGACCTGATCGCCGCGGCGCGCCTGACACTCGATGCCGAGGCGATCCGCAGCATCGATGCGGCGAGCGCCTGACATGACCGCGGCCCACGCGTCGCTGGCGGCGTCGGCCTGGGTGCGCCGCTGGTCGCACCTCGTGGCCGCCGGCGCGACGGTGCTCGACCTCGCCTGCGGCAGCGGGCGCCATGTGCGCTGGTTCGCGCAGCGTGGCGCCCACGTCACCGGCGTCGACCGCGACGCCGCCGCGCTGGCACCGTTGGCCGGTATCGCCGAGATCGTCGTCGCCGACATCGAAGCCGGCCCATGGCCATTCGCCGACCGCCGCTTCGACGCGGTGGTCGTAACCAACTACCTCTGGCGCGAGCGCCTGCCCGACGTGATCGCCAGCGTCGGGCCGGGCGGCGTGCTGATCTACGAGACCTTCGCCGCGGGCAACGAGAGCGTCGGCAAGCCATCGAATCCGAAGTTCCTGCTGCGGCAGGCTGAACTTCTGCAGGCCGCCAAGGGTCTGCGGATCGTCGCGTTCGAAGACGGCTTCGAGGCCGACCCGATGCGCTTCGTGCAAAGAATCGTTGCGGTCCGCGACCACCCCTCGCAAACCCCGTTGCCGCGGCGCTTTCTGCTCGCGTCGGGCGGATCGCCCGGGCAGGTAAAATCTTCGGATTCAGAGGATTCCGCATGAAATCCATAGCTGGCAGCATCGTCGCGCTGGTCACGCCGATGCGCGACGGCGGCAGCGTCGATTTCGAGGCGCTGCGTCGCCTGATCGACTGGCACATCGCCGAGGGCACCGACTGCATCTGCGTGGTCGGCACGACCGGCGAGTCGCCCACCGTGTCGGTCGAGGAGCACTGCGAAATCATCCGCGTCTCGGTCGAGCACGCGAAGGGGCGCGTGCCGATCATGGCCGGCACCGGCGGCAACTCGACCACCGAGGCGATCGAGCTGTCGCGCTTTGCGCTCAAGGTCGGCGCCGATTGCACGCTCTCGGTGGTGCCGTACTACAACCGGCCCTCGCAAGAAGGCATCTACCGGCACTTCCGCGCCATCGCCGAAGCGGTCGACGTTCCGATGGTGCTTTACAACGTGCCCGGCCGGACTGTCGCCGATATGCAGGGCGAGACCACCCTGCGCCTGGCCCAGGTGCCCGGCATCGTCGGCATCAAGG
>JANXZN010000208.1 GCA_025355545.1 Rhizobacter sp. | reverse complement strand
AACTCGGGCATCGACAGACCGGGCTGAAATTGGATTCGATTCATCGCCACGGGCGCACTCCTTCTTGATGAGATGGAGTGCAGAGTGAACCGCCACTGGCTCACCAGGTGAGCCTGGCTGACGATCATTGCTAATCAGGAAACCCGATGATGCCAGAGCCCTGCGCGCCCTGACGGCCCGGCCCCGCGGTCAAGCGGCCTTCTTGGCCGCCGCCTTCTTCGCTGCCGGCACCCGCGGCGCGCGCGGCTCGAACTCGAACGTGACCTTGCCTTCCTTCTTATCGTAGGCCAGCCGCGCCTTGAACTTGCGGCGCGTTTTGTTCGAGACGAAGCCTTCGAGCAGTTCGGTCTTGCCGGTGGCGAGCAGCTTGCTCATCTGCTCGCGCGCGACCGGCTGCTGCAGGATGATCTTGCCGCTCTTGAAGTCGCAGGTCACGTTCGCACCGACCGCGTGCTCGCAGACGTAGCTGGCGCCGTGCTCGTAGACGTGGCCCTGGTCCTTCGGGCACGCGCCCAGGCTTTGCTGGCCCGAGAAGTCGATCGGTTCGCCGGACTCGCCATCCTTCTTGGCGTCTTCGCCGAAATCGAACTCGAGCTTCCAGTTCCTGATCTCGTCGTCGAACACGAGCCGCAGCTCGGCGGTGAACGGCCAGCCCGCCTTCGAGCGAAAGCCTTCGAGCGGGCCGATCTTCTTGTCGGTCAGGAATTTCTCGACCTCGTCGAGCTCGAACGCGCGGCTGCCAGGGATCTTGCTGATCGAGAAGCCGCAGCCCTCGGTCGCGCCCGCGGCACCGGAGGGGCCGCTTCCCGACCCTTTGCCGGTGCAGGCGAAGCGACGGTAGTTCTCCTTGACCACGCCGCCGCAGTTCGGGCACGGCGCGGCGAGCGTCGCGTAGTCGCCGGGGATCGTGTCGCGGTCGTACTCCTTGGCCTTCTTGACGATGCGCTCGGCCATGCGCCCGATCTCGGCCATGAAGGTCTCGCGCTCGAGGCGCCCCTTTTCCATCTCGGCGAGCTGGAACTCCCAGTTGCCGGTCAGTTCGGGCTTGGTCAGGTCCTCGATGTCCAGGCCGCGCAGCAAGGTCATCAGCTGGAACGCCTTCGCGCCGGGCACCAGTTCGCGGCCCTCGCGGTGGATGTACTTCTCGTAGATCAACCCCTCGATGATCGCGGCGCGCGTCGCCGGCGTGCCCAGGCCTTTTTCCTGCATCGCCTCGCGCAATTCGTCGTCGTCGATCAGCTTGCCGGCGCCTTCCATCGCGCTCAGCAAGGTCGCTTCGGTGTAGCGCGCCGGCGGCTTGGTCTTCAACGCGTTGACGACCACGCCTTCGGTGCGCACGATCTCGCCGGGCGCGACCGCGATCAGGTTCGCGTCGTCCTCCTGCGCCTCGCGGCCGTAGATGGCGAGCCAGCCCGGCTTCATCATCACCTTGCCGTTGGTCTGGAACTTGTGTTCCGCGCCACCGGCCTTCACCGTCGAAACGCGCGTCGTGACCATGAACTCGGCCGGCGGGAAGAACACCGCCAGAAAGCGCTTCACGACCATGTCGTAGAGCTTGGCCTCGATCTCGCTCAGGCTCTTGGGCGCGAGCAGGGTCGGGATGATCGCGAAGTGGTCCGAGACCTTGGCGTTGTCGAAGATCTTCTTGTTCGGCTTGACGTAGCCCTCCTTGATCGCGGTCTTCGCGTGCGCGGCCAACGCGCGCAGCGGGCCCGGCATGTCTTCGCTCGAGATCATCTTCATCGTCTGCTTGACGACGTCCACATAGTCCTCGGGCAGGTGCTTGCTGTCGGTGCGCGGGTAGGTCAGCACCTTGTGCTTCTCGTACAGCGCCTGCGCGATGCTCAGCGTCGTCTTGGCACTGAAGCCGAGGCGCGAATTGGCCTCGCGCTGCAGGGTCGTCAGGTCGTACAGGCCCGGCGAGCTCTGCGAGCTCGGCTTGGCTTCCTCGGTCACCGTGGCCGGCTGGCCGAGCGCGGCCTGGCGAATCGCCTGCGCATCGCGCTCGTTCCAGACGCGGTCGGCGCGCGCCTCGGCGTCGTCCGGGTTCTTCTTCCACTTCGGGTCGAACCATTTGCCGTCGTACTCGCCGGCCTGCGCGGCGAACGTGGCCTTGATCTCCCAGTAGTCGCGCGACACGTGCTTGCGAATCTTCTCCTCGCGCTCGACCATGATCGACAAGGTCGGCGTCTGGACACGGCCGACGGTGGTCAGGAAGAAGCCGCCGTCGCGCGAGTTGAACGCGGTCATCGCGCGCGTGCCGTTGATGCCGACAAGCCAGTCGGCCTCGGAGCGGCAGCGCGCCGCGTCGGCCAGCGGCAGCATCTGCTTGTCGCTGCGCAGGTGCTCGAAGCCGTCGCGGATCGCCGCCGGCGTCATGCTCTGCAGCCACAGCCGCCGCACCGGGTGCTTGCTCTTGCTGTGCTGCTGGATCAGCCGGAAGATCAGCTCGCCCTCGCGGCCCGCGTCGCAGGCATTGATCAGCTCGCTCACGTCCTTGCGCTTGACCAATCTGACGATCGCGGCGAGCCGGCTCTTGCTCTTGTCGATCGGGTTCAGGTCGAAATGCGGCGGGATCACCGGCAGGTGCGCGAAGCTCCACTTGCCGCGCTTGACGTCGAACTCCTCGGGCGCCTTGATCTCCAGCAGATGGCCGACGGCCGAGGTGACGAGGTAGCGCTCGCTCTCGAAGTATTCGTCGTGCTTGTCGAACTTGCCCGCTTGCGGCGTCAGCGCCCGCACGATGTCCTGGGCGACGGAGGGCTTCTCGGCAATGATCAGTGACTTGCTCATGTTTCTTTCGTTGTTCGCGGCGGTCGCCCGCCACGCATCCATACAATCCGGGCTTCTCGCGCGCACATGTACGCGCGCGCACCCATGATTTCAATGTACATAAAGAATCCGATGACGCAAGACAGCGCGCCGAGCAGCCCCGAATCCAGCGTGAAACCCAAGGCCGGCGGCCGGCGCATCCAGGTGCGCAAGTCGGGCGTGCACGGCAAGGGCGTGTTCAGCATCGCTCCGATCAGGAAAGGCGAGCTGCTGATCGAATACAAGGGCGAGGTCATCAGCTGGAAGGAGGCACTGCGCCGCCACCCGCACGACCCCGAGGACCCCGACCACACTTTCTACTTCCACATCGACGACAAGAACGTGATCGATGCCAAGTTCGGCGGCAACGCGGCGCGCTGGATCAACCACGCCTGCAGGCCCAACTGCGAAGCCGACGAGATCGACGGCCGCATCTTCATCAAGGCGCTGCGCGCGATCAAGCCCGACACCGAGTTGTTCTACGACTACGGCCTCATCATCGACGAGCCCCACACGAAGAAGCTGAAGAAGCAGTTTGAATGCCGCTGCGCAACCTTGGGGTGCCGCGGCACGATGCTCGCGCCCAAGTGCTGAACCACCACCCGCGCCGACCGCCCGCGCCATGTCCGAGCCATCGATCCACTGGGACGCCGAAGCGCTGTGGCAGCAGCTGGCGCCGCTGCTGCCGGGGCTGAGCGTCGAGGTCGTGGCGCGCACGCTGTCGACCAACACCGCGCTGCTCGAACGCGCCCGCGCCGCGCCCGGCCGCCGCGACGGCGACGAGCCGGACGGCGCGCTGGTGCGGCGCAGTGTCGAGAGCGCCGCGTTCGGGCGCCGCGCGGTCGACCTGCAACCCTGCCTGCTGGTCGCCGAGCACCAGACCGGCGGGCGCGGCCGCCAGGGCCGGTCCTGGCAATCGGCCGCCGGCGCGTCGCTGACCTTCTCGCTCGGCCTAGCGCTGGCGGCGCCCGACTGGTCGGGGTTGTCGCTCGCGGTCGGCGTGGCCTTGGCCGAGGCGCTGGAGCCGGTTTCGACGAACGCCCCGCGCATCGGCCTGAAGTGGCCGAACGACCTGTGGCTGATGGACGGGCCACCGGAGCTTGCGGCCAGCGGCCGCAAGCTCGGCGGCATCCTGATCGAGACCGTCGCTGCCGGCACGCAGCGGCTGGTCGTCATCGGCATCGGCCTGAACGTGCAGCTCTTCGACGCGGCCGACACGAGCACCGGGTTCGCCGCACTCCAGGAACTCGACCCGACGATGACCGCGCCGCTGGCGCTTGCACGCATCGCGCGGCCGCTGGTGCTGGCGCTGCAGCAGTTCGAGCGCGAGGGTTTCGCGGCGTTCGCGCAGCGCTTCGCGGCGCGCGACTTCCTGCGCGGCCGGCCGGTGCGCACGACGCTCGCCGAGGTGCCTGAAGGCATTGCCCGCGGCGTCTCGCCGCAGGGTGCGCTGCTGGTGCAGACGGCCGGCGGCGTGACCCGCGTCGCCAGCGGCGAGGTCAGCGTGCGGCTCGCGGGCCAGGGATGAGGGCCGCGCGGTGCTGAGGGCCCTGATCGCGCTGCTGCTGCTGGCCAACCTGGCGTTCTTCGGCTGGACCCAGGGCTGGCTCGACGATGTGGTCGGGGTGCGCGCTGGCGGCGACCGCGAGCCCGAGCGGATGCTGCGCCAGGTCCACCCCGAGTTGATCCACATTCTGCCGCCCGGCGCGACGAGCAACCCGGCGACGGCCGGCGAGATCGCGACCAGCTGCCTCGAAGCCGGCCCGTTCGGCGACGCCGAGGTCGCGGCCGCGCAGGCCGCCGCGCAGGCCGCGCTGCCGGCCGGCAGCTGGGTCACGCTGAAGACCGAGCAGCCCGGCAGCTGGATCGTCTACATGGGTCGCTATGTCGGCGCCGACGCGTTGACGAAGAAGGAAGACGAGCTGAAGCGCCGCAAGCTGCCCTTCGAGGAAGTGCGCGACAACGCGACCCTGGCGCCCGGCCTGTCGCTTGGCCGCTTCGACGCGCGCGCCACCGCGACGCAGGCGCTCGACCGGTTCGCACAGCAGGGCATCCACAGCGCACGCGTCGTCGAGCTGGCGCCGGCGTCGACGCGCCACGTGTTGCGGGTCGAGAAGGCCGACGCCGCGTTGTCGGCGCGGATCGCGGCGCTCGGGGTCGACGGGTTCGGCAAGGGCTTCGCGGCCTGCGAGCGGCCACCGGGCACTTGAGGCGCAGTGTCAGCGGCGGCGCTGCGGCGTGACCGCCCGAATGCCGATCACTGCCGCCAGCCAGGCCAGCAGCCAGCCGACGGGCATCACGCCGCCGCCGCCGGACGAGGTCGGTGCCGCGCTCGGCACCGGTGCCGCGTCGACGCTCAAGGCCACGCTGCTCGTCGCCTGCTGGCCGGCGCTGTCGGTGATCGCCAGGTCGACGACGACGCTGCCGGCGGCGCTGGGCAGCAGCGTCGCGCTGGCCGCGTTGGTCGAGCTCGTGAAGCTGGCGATCGTCGCGCCGGACGCGATGCTCCACTGGTAAGTCGAGATCGTGTGGTTCTGGCTCGCCCGCGAGTTCGAGGCGTCGAGCGCGACCGGCGTGCCGACCGTGGCCTTGGTCGAGGCGACGCCGATCGTGGCGGTGATCGAGGTCGCGGTCGTTGCGACCGCGGCGCCGGCGTCGAGCAGGCCGGCGCCACAGGTCGCGGTCGTGCAATAACACTCGCTGTTCTGAACCACGGCGCTCGGCGCGGTGCACGTGGCCACGGCGGCCCCGGCGCCGGTGCTCGGGAACGCTCGTGCGGTGGACTTCAGAAACGACAGCACCTGGGCCGGCGTCAGCAAGGGGTTGACCGACAGCATCAGCCCGATCGTCCCAGACACCAGCGGCGCCGAGAAGCTGGTGCCGAGCGAGGCATCGCTGCCGCCGTCGGTGTAGATCGCTCCGGCCGGGCCGACGACCGGCGTGGTCGTGCCGCTGTTGCTGGTGGTCAGCAGCGGAAACAGGCAGGTGCCGCTGAGATTGACGCAGTTGCCGGCCGGCGCCGCCAGCGAGACCTCCGGGCCCAGATCGGAATAGCCGACCTTGGTGCCGGCGTGGCGCACCCCGGCGACCGCGATCGCGCCCGGGCAGTTCGCCGGCGTGCCGACCGTCAGACCCTCGTTGCCGGCAGAGACGACGACGACGACGCCCCGGGCGCTCACCTGCTGGATCGCGTCTTGATAGGTCGCGCTGCAGGCGCCGGTCGATCCCAGGCTCAGATTGATGACCCGGGCGCGGGGCAGCGTCGTGGTGGACCCGCTCTCCAGGCTGGCGGCCCACAGCATCGCGGCCTGGATGTCGGAGTCGAAGCCACCGCACTTGCCGAGCACGCGCACCGGCAGCAGCGTCACGTCGCGACCGGTGCCGGCCATGCCGATGCCGTTATTGGTGGCGGCGCCGATCAGCCCGGCCGTCTGCGTGCCGTGCCAGCTGCTGAGCTCGCCCGCCTTGCAGCCGAAGTCGCCGGGGTCGGAGGCGTCGCCGTCGCGGCCGTCGCCATCGACCGAGACGCTGATGTCGCTGATGAAGTCGTAGCCCGGCAGCAGCTTGCCGGCCAGGTCCGGGTGGTCGAAGCGCACGCCGGTGTCGAGCACCGCGACAACGATATTCGGGTTGCCGGTAGTGATGTCCCACGCCGCCTGCGCGTTGATCGCCGAGACCACGCTGGTGGCGTCGGCGATGGTCGCGCTGGTCGGCGCACGCAGGTACCACTGGCCGGCGGCGGGTGTCGTCGGGAGCGCGAGGTTGGCCGGGTACAGCGGGTCGTTGGGCGCCGCGAGCGCGTGCATGCGGCCGTCGACGACCGCGTATTCCACGTCGGCCTGCGCGGCCAGCCGGTCGGCCAGGTCGCGCGAGCTCATGCCCCGGCCCTTCACCAGCTGCGCGAGCGCGCCGATCGTGCGACCGTCGCTCAGGCTGAGCCCGAGCCGGGTCGCCAGTGCCTGCGCGTGCTGCGGCGGCGCGGCGCCGCTCGCCGCAGAAGACGCGTGCATCAGTGGCGCATCGGCCTTGTACTTGACGATGACGCGCGCCTCGGTCTCGGTGGTCACCGGCACGGACCGGCGCAACGGCCCGCGTTCGCCCTCGAGGGTCGGCAGCGCGGCGTTGCCGGCGACGCACGCCAAGGCCAGCACGCAGGCCATCCGGGTGACAGCACGACGCAAAATTGTCTTCATGAACGGATCACCGGGAGACACAGGCGCCGTCGTGGCGCCTGCAGACTGGCCGCGCGCGTGTGGCGCGCGGGATCAGGACAACATCTCCCCGAGTGTAGGGGCAGGCTCCGGCGAGGCATCCGCGCAAAAGCGCGCGAAAACGCCGCCGTTTCGAGCCGTCACCGGATCAGCAACTGCAACGGCTGCGCCGCGACGTCACCGACGGCCAGCACGCTGTACGCCGCGTTCGAGTTGACGGTGCCGGTGGCGCTCGCGGCCATCAGGTTCAACACACCCGCCGCGGAAGACGTCAAGCCGAAGCCGAAGGTATTGGCGGTTCCGGCGCTGTTGGCGGTACCGATCAGCGACTGATAGCTCGACGCCGCACCGACCGCGATGCCGATGCCGACCGGCGACGAATTGGCGGTCAAGGTCAGCGTGCCGACGTTGCCGGTGACGCCATTGATCAACCGCAGCTTGGTGGCGGTCGAGCTGGACGGCGGGCGGTTGTCGTCGGAGATCAGCTTGGCGGCCGGCCCGCTGCCGCCGGTGTACACCAGCAGCGTGGCGTCGCCACCAGCGACAAGAGTCGCCGGTGCGGCCACGGCCACCGAAGCGCTGTTGACGGTCACGTTCAGCGAACTGCTCGCCGGCACCAGGGTGTAGAAACCGAAGGCCGGCGCGACACCGCTGTCGATCGCCGTGCCGTCGCTGGACGAGGCCGTGACGCTGGCGCCCGCGGACACCGCGGCCGCCAGGCGCACGCGCGATTTGGTGTTGCGCACGGCGGCGTAGGCGCCCTGCTGGATCAGCAGCGAGCCGTTGAGCAGCGCGCCGCCGGAGGCCGGCGTTATCAGCACGGTGGCGACGGTCTGGCCGGCGATCGTGATCGGCAGATCCATGCGAATGTCGGTCTTGCTGCCGGAGGCGGTGGCGCACACGTTGTAGCTGCCGGCGCCCTGCGTCAACGAGACCGCGGCCACGGCCGTGAGCGTGCCGAAGCTCGTCGTCGGCGAGATGGCCGTGAGGTTGTCGACGGTGCAGGCGCCGGTCGTGATGTAGACGTCGAGCGCGCCGGCCTCGATCGCCGCGTCGTAGATGCGCAAGCTGGTCACTCCCGCGGCCGGTAGCGCGACATCCTCGCCGATCACCGCGGCCTTCACTGCACCGCCCGATTCGTAGGCGACCAGCGTGTAGTGGTTGCCCCCGGTCAGCGTGGGCACGGCGGTGACGAGCGCGGTGGCGCCGCCGGCGTCGTTGACCTGCAGCGTGACGCTGCCGCTGGCCGGCGCGACGTAGGCGCTGACGGTGTCGGCGGCGACCGCCGGGGCCGCTACCGCTGCGTTCGCCAGCAGGTCGATCGACGCGTGGGTGAGCGTCGCATTCGCGACGCGCACGTTCGCGCTCGATGAATTACCACTGCCGCTGCCGCAACCCGACAATGCCACTGCCGCTGCTGTCAGGCCGCTCACCGACCACCAACTGAAATTCTTCACGTCTCGAATCCTTGCACTGAGTGTGTCCACGAACATGCCCCGCTCACGCGGCGAGGGCCCGTGATTGGGCCCGCGGGGCGAAGCAGGATGATTGCTGCGGCGCGTCTGATCGAAAAGTAGTGTCAACCCGTCGACCGGCCTGCGCCGCAGGCGCGATCATAGGCCGTGCGGGCACGCAACCATTCCTTACGCCGGATTGATGCCGGGGAATGGCCTGGGGCTATGCTTCAGCGACAAGCAGAGGGCTTCCGCTGCAAGGAGAGAATCATGCGCAGAGGCATTCATCCGGCACTGGCTGTCGCCGCGGCCGCCAGCGCCGCCGTCGCCGCCCCGACCGCGTTCGCGGCGGACTACGCGACCGTCGTGTCGTCGACACCGGTCACCGCCACCTTCGCGGTGCGCCGGCAGGTCTGCAGCGATACCCGGCAATACGCCCGGCAAGCTCCGAGCGGCGCCGGTGCGGTGATCGGTGCGATCGCCGGCGGCGTGCTCGGCAACAGCATCGGCGGCGGCTTCGGCCGTGCCGCGGCCACCGGCATCGGCGTGGTCGCGGGCTCGGTGATCGGCAACCAGGTCGAGGCCGACGCCAACCCGATCACCGAGGTGCCGGTGCGCCGCTGCCAGACCGCCACAGGTTACGAGAACCGCGTGGTCGGCTACGACGTGATGTACGACCACGCCGGCCAGCGCTACAGCACCCGCATGGCGCGCGACCCGGGCCAGCGCTTCGCCGTCGCCATGCAGCCGGCAGATGCTTGGGGCGGTGCGCTGCCGGGGCCGGTCAGCTCTGCGCCGGTGCCGCAGGCCGGCTACGACGATGCGGCCGCGGCGCCCGCGTACGTCGTCGCGCCACAGGAGCCGGTGTACTACCAGCCCCTGCCGTCGGTCTACTACGCGCCGGCACCTTACTTTTACCTCTCAAGAAACAGTAACGGGGGCTGGGTCTTCATGCCGGCACTGAGGACAGTTTGATCTCGAAGCCGAGCGCGGCGGCGCGGCGTTTCAGTGCGGCGACGCTGCGCTGGTGCTGCTGCTCTTCGTAGTGCTGTTG
>JANXZN010000193.1 GCA_025355545.1 Rhizobacter sp. | reverse complement strand
GCACGGCCTCACTCCTGAGCAGAAGGCACACCTCCAGGCACGCCGGCGCCAACGGGACACCGGCGTCGAGCAGGGGATGGACTGGCTGCAGGCGCTGTCGCACACCCAGCGCGCGTATCGCAAGGAAGCCGAGCGATTCCTGCTCTGGGCTATCACGCACAAGGGCAAGGCCTTGTCCTCGATGAGCAACGAGGACTGCATCGAGTACCGGGATTTCCTGGCCGACCCGCAGCCGCGCAGCCGCTGGTGCGGCGACCGCGGGCGCGAACGCTGGTCGCCGCTGTGGCGGCCGTTCGAGGGGCCGCTGTCGGCGTCGGCGCAGCGGCATGCGATCACGATCCTGAAGAACTTGTATGGGTTTCTGGTCGATCAGAACTACTTGATGGGGAATCCGTGGTCGGCGGTCGGCGTACCGCGGACCGCGGGGCCGAAGGTGAATGCCGGACGGAGTTTCAGCCTGGCGCAGTGGCAGTTCATCGAAGCGCAGCTAAAGATGCTGCCGGCGACCTCGGCGAACCAGCGGCTGACCTTCGGGCTGCATCTGCTTTACGCAACCGGCCTGCGGTTGTCGGAAGTGGTGGCGGCCACGGTCGATGACCTGCAGTGGGTCGAGTACCCTGCGGATGCGACCGACGATCAGCCGATGGAGGGCTGGCTGCTGCGGGTCATCGGCAAGGGGCAGAAGGAGCGGGACGTGCCGCTGCCTGCCGAAGTGGTGGGCGAGCTGGCCAAGTACCTGGAATCGCGTGGGCTCGACCCCGACCCTGAGGACATCGGCAACCAGGGAGCGTTCCTGCTTGGCAAGGCCAGCGATGCTGCCGTACGTGCGCCTGGCTTGAACACGGGTCAGCTGCTTGACCCGCGTGACGGGATTGCGGCGACGACGTTTTACGACCAGATCAAGGTGTTCTTTGCGGGCTGCGGGGACGTGCTGCGAGGGCAGGGCGACGCAAGGGGTGCGGAGCGGCTCGCGAAGGCGAGCACGCATTGGATGCGCCATTCGCACGCGAGCCACGCGATCGCCAGCGGCATGCCGATCGAGATCGCGCAGCAGAACCTGGGGCACGCGTCCCTGGCAACGACGACGGTCTATGTGACGACAGAGAGCAAGCGACGCATGCGAGCGATTGGAGCATTCTGGGGGGAAGGAATAGGCAACAACTCGCCTACCTGATGCCGGCCCGAAGGAACGGCGATTTCGCATCTGAACAGTGAGGCGCAAAGGCTCATTGGCTCGGAGGACCTCACTGCCACGGTGCGTAGGGCCGTCAAGGATCTGAGCGTCAAAACGCGTCACGAATAATCCAGCCACGGCAACCTTTTGGGTCAACCAAGTAGCGGTGCAAAATACGGCGGAAGCCCGCGAATCATGCCAACCGCCAAAGTCATCCCGTTGCACGCGTCACCGCTGCCAGGCCTAGGCATGGCGTCGGTCGTGGCAACCGGCAAGAAACTCTCGGGAACGCGCAGCGAGGTGTGGCTGTGCCAAGCCTATGACGTGAATGCCCAAGGCTTGGTGTTGTACGTCAAGCCCAAACTCCCGCTTCGCGCCTTGTTAGTCGAGGCGTTGGCTGCGCAGGTAGGGCAGTGCATGGGTCTACCTTGCCCGGACCCATATTTGGTCACAGTCAAACCGACATTTGTTGGTGCCGCACCGGGAAAGCAGATTCTCGCTTTCGGATCGGTGCAAGCTGGAGGTCGGGGACTCGCGACGCCAATCCGCGATGTCGATTTCATGCTGGAAACGCTCGAAAGACTTGGACTTGCAGAAGCGGCGTGTGTCTTTGACGAGTGGATTGCAAATCCTGTCCGCGGGCCGGGCGACGTGTTGTTCGACGCTGAGCTCGGAGCCGTGTTCATCGATCACGAGGGAGCCATGGAGCCGCAAACGTCGCCGGATGCGGCTGTGACAAACTGGATCGCCGCGCGCATTGTTGATAGGGTGGTTCCAGGCAAGAAGCCGCAGCTGCTCAAAGCCATACGCGCGCGGGCGGCCGCAGCGCAACGCGCTCAATTGGGCGCGGCTCCTTCGGTCGTGCAGATGGCACAAGACGGAGTCGCCATTTATCAGAGCTTGCTCAAGTTCCTCTCGGAGAGGCTGACCCACCTCGACAGGTTGCTTAGCGCACGTGTGCTGCCCGAACAGGCCTACATCACCAAACCGACGGACAACAATGCTAGCGATCGAACTGCCGACATTTGAGGCTTTGTGGTGGCCAGTGATGCTGGAGACCATCGCGGGCTCCGGCGAGCAAATCACCATCGCGCATGTCGTGCGCGCTGCGAGCGGGCAGAGCCAAGTGCGGCAGGCCGTGCCGCCCGCGACCCTTTCCGCCATGTTCGGACAGGCTGGCAAGGGCGTTGGCATTGTCGTGACCAACACGGTCATAGGACTTCAGAAGCAACTCGACCAAGGAATGCCGGTCGAGAGCCTCGTACCGACCTTTGGCGGTGTGGCACTAGGCTCTCCGCGCGACTGTGTTGCGCATGACCTCAATGAGGTTTTCGAGGTCGCCGCGCGCCTCGGAGGTGCCTTCAGCGCGTCGCAGTTCGGCGTGGCAGAGAGGCCATCGGCAGAGACCCAACGGGCGTTTGACGAGTGGGCCGAACGCGTTCGCGAGCAGCTGACGGCGACGAGTGAAGATCAGCGGTTGGCCGCAGCGTTCAATGTGCCCGTGACCTTCATTGAGCGAAAACATACCCGCATCGGATTCCTGCTTGGAAGCTATGCAGCTAACTTCGGCGTCCTTCGGCCCGGGCGCAAAGCAGCGAGCGATAGTCGAGCCTTGAAGGTCAAGATTTTTGATCTCGAAGTGCTTAAACGAAGCCACGGATTTACTTTGCAGCGCGCCGAGCTGATCGTCGGCTGCCCGGATTGGTCGGGCAACACGGTCTTCACTCGAAAAGAGGCGGACGGGCTTCGGTCAT
>JANXZN010000063.1 GCA_025355545.1 Rhizobacter sp. | reverse complement strand
GATCCGCGTCGACTTCATCGCCGCCGGCGACCTGCTGAACTGGGTGCTGGCGCGGCGCAGCGAGAACCGCAGCGTGCGCTTCATCGAGGCGCACCGCATGGTGGCGCTGTTCTTCGGTGCGATGGGCATCAACGAGCACGCCAAGGTGAAAGTCCGCATCGTCTGAAATGGAACCCCCCGGCTGCGAGTACGCAGCCACCCCCGAGGGGGTCCGCCGCTGGTCGGGGCCACGAGTGTGGGCCTGTTCGTGGCCCTGGGCGGACCGGCGCCCAGGGCGAGCGCACACCACGGTTGACTTTGTCCTTGACCTCGTCGCAACCAACCTTATCTTTGTCACATGGAAAACTATCACGGCACGACCATCCTGAGCGTGCGCCGGGGCAATGTGGTCGCACTCGGAGGCGACGGCCAGGTCACGCTCGGCACGATCGTCGTCAAGTCGACGGCACGCAAGGTGCGCAAGCTGTACCGCGACCAGGTCCTGGCCGGCTTCGCCGGCGCCACCGCCGATGCCTTCACCTTGTTCGAGCGCTTCGAGGCCAAGCTCGAGAAGCACCAGGGCCACCTGGTGCGCGCCGCGATCGAGCTGACGAAGGACTGGCGCACCGACCGCGTGCTGCGCCGGCTCGAGGCGATGCTGGCCGTGGCCGACCGCGAGGCCTCGTTGATCATCACCGGCAACGGCGACGTGCTCGAGCCCGAGCACGGCATCGTCTCGATCGGCTCGGGCGGCGCGTACGCGCATGCCAGCGCGCGGGCGCTGCTGTCGAATACCGAACTGGCACCGCAGGACGTGGTCAAGAAGTCGCTCGAGATCGCCGGCGAGCTGTGCATTTACACGAACCAGAACCACATCATCGAGACGCTGGAATGAGCGACCGGAAATCCAGCATGACTCCGCAGGAGATCGTTTCCGAACTCGATCGCCACATCGTCGGCCAGGCCGGTGCCAAGCGCGCCGTGGCGATCGCGTTGCGCAACCGCTGGCGCCGCCAGCAGGTGGCAGAGCCGATGCGCGCCGAGATCACGCCGAAGAACATCCTGATGATCGGGCCGACCGGGGTGGGCAAGACCGAGATCGCGCGGCGTCTGGCCAAGCTCGCCGACGCGCCTTTCATCAAGGTCGAGGCGACCAAGTTCACCGAGGTCGGCTACGTCGGCAAGGACGTCGACTCGATCGTGCGCGATCTGGTCGACATGAGCGTCAAGCAGGAGCGCGAGGGCGCGATGCGCCGCCATCGCAGCCGCGCCGAAGACGCCGCCGAGGACCGCGTGCTCGACATCCTCGTGCCGCCTATTCGTGGTTCCGGCAGCTCGGGCAACGAGTTCGGTCTCGCTCCTGCGGCGGCCAGGGCCGAGCCCGACAACACCGCGCGCCAGGTGATGCGCAAGCGCCTGCGCGAGGGAACGCTGGCCGACAAGGAGATCGAGATCGAGATCGCCGACCCGAAGGCCTCGCTCGAGATCATGGGCCCGCCCGGCATGGAAGAGATGACCGAGCAGCTCAAGGGCCTGTTCGCGAACGCCGGCGGCACGAAGAAGAAGCTGCGCAAGCTGCGCATCGCCGACGCCCACAAGCTGCTGATCGACGAAGAGGCCGCCAAGCTCGTCAACGACGACGAGGTCAAGGCCGCGGCGCTGGCCAACGCCGAACAGAACGGCATCGTCTTCATCGACGAGATCGACAAGGTCACGTCGCGTGCCGAGACGAGCGGCGCCGACGTCTCGCGCCAGGGCGTTCAGCGCGACCTGCTGCCGCTGGTCGAGGGCACGACCGTAAACACGAAGTACGGCATGGTCAAGACCGACCACATGCTGTTCATCGCGTCGGGCGCGTTCCACCTCGCCAAGCCGAGCGACCTGATCCCCGAGCTGCAGGGGCGCTTCCCGATCCGGGTCGAGCTCGGCCCGCTCGGCGTCGACGATTTCGAGGCGATCCTGACGCAGACGCACGCGAGCCTGGTCAAGCAGTACACCTTGCTGCTGGCCACCGAGGGCGTGACCCTGGAGCTGCAGCCCGAGGCGATCCGGCGCATCGCGCAGATCGCGTTCGACGTCAACGAGCGCACCGAGAACATCGGCGCGCGGCGCCTGTCGACGGTGATGGAGCGGCTGCTCGACGAGATCAGCTTCGACGCGCCGAACCGCGGCGGCCAGACCGTGCGCGTCGACGCCGCCGAGGTCAACGCGAAGCTCGCCGAGCTCGCGAAGAACGACGACCTGTCGCGCTACATCCTCTGATCGGCGCGATCAAAGCGCAAGGCGGTGGGACTGCAGCTGCAGCAGCCCCTCGAAGATCAGCGTGTCGACGGTCTCGAACGGCAGGTCGGTGATCGGCGCGAGCTTGACCGCCGCGCCGCCGGTCATGATCAGCGCCGGCTTTGCGCCGGTGCGCGCCAGCAGCTTGCGGTGCATGCGCTCGACCGCGCCGGCGATCGCATCGGCGCCGCCGCTCATCAGCGCATCGCTGGTGTTGGTCGGGAAGTCAACCGCCTCGCCGGTCGGCGCCTTCAGGCCGGCCGTGCCCATCTCGAGCGCGCGCAGCATCAGGCCGAAGCCGGGCAGGATCAGCCCGCCGAGAAAGCGCCCGCTCGCATCGAGCGCATCGACCGTGACCGCGGTGCCGACCATCACCACCAGCGCCGGCCGCGCCGGGCCCTGCGCGAGCACGCGGTGGCGCGCGCCGATCAGCGCGACCCAGCGGTCCACGCCGAGCCGGCTCGGGTGGTCGTAGCTGTTGGTCACGCCGCAGGCCGCGGCGCTGGAGACGACCCAGCGCGGTTCGAGATCCCAGATCTCGAGCTGCTCCTCGACGCGGCGCTTCACGCCCTCGCCGGCCACCACGCAGCCCAGCATGCTGCCGGGCGCCGGCAGCGCACGCCACTCGTTGTCGGCGAGGCTGTCGATGGTTTCGAGGAAGACCGCGCCGTGCTGCAGCAAGCGGGCGTGAGGCGCGGGCGAGCTGTACTGCGCCCACTTCAGGCGGGTGTTGCCGATGTCGATGGCCAGGAAGCTCATGGCTCGTGTCAGGCGGAGGCGAGCGCTGAATCGGCGCGGCTGCCGAGCAGCCAGCGCACGCGGCGCATGGTCTGGCTCGCCGCCAGCGAGCGGTGGGGTTTGGTGATGCGGGCCTCGACCTCGTCGAGCAGGTTCGCCAGGTCGCCGCGCGTGCGTGCGCGGCGCAGCCGCAGCAAGGTCAGCGAGCCTGCCAGCGGCGCCTCGGCGCGCACCGCGCGCAGCAGGATCTCGCGGGCCTCGGCGACGACCGGGTCGACCGCCTCGCTGGCGCCGCCGCCCGAAGGCAGCCACGACTCGGGGCCACGCGCATCGCCCAGCATCGAATCGGCCGAGATCGACGGGTACAGCGTGCGCGACGGCGGCAGCAGCGAATCGGGCGTCGCGGCCCCAGGGCCGGAGCCGGACAAGGGCAAGTCGACACGCGGCGCGTCGGGCCAGCGCGACTGCGTGTGGCCCGACGACGGCGAGGTCGGCTCGGCCAGCATGATCAGGCCCATCGTCAGCAACTCGTCGAAGCAGGTCTCGGGCACGCCGGCCTGCAGCGCCATGCTGCGCACCGCGTCGGCATCGCGTTTGCCGTCGACCAGGAACAGCACCGTGCGGTGGCGCTGGCTGACGCGGCGCTGCCGTGTGCTCAGCTCGGCCTGCCCCTGCGGGGTCTTGATCGGAATCGTGCCTGCAGCCACGTTTGTCTCCTGTTGCTGCAGCCCGTGACGAGGCATTCACGCATGCCCTCGGTCGCTCCGGTCGCAGCTTCCCAACCGGCGCGATTGTGCCTTTATCCGGCGCCGGCGACGAGCCCGCCCCGGCGGTTCAGGCAAACGCGGCCAGCAGGCGCTGCGCGCCGGCCTGGCGGGCGAGGGCGGCGACGAGCAGCGCGCGCAGCTCCGCGCCGTCCAGACCCGGGTGCTCGCCGCAGGCGCGCGCCAGCATCTCGGCCGCCAGCGTGTGCAGCTGCCCGGTCGAGGCGCGCACACGCGCGCGAAACTGGCTGTCGTCGAGCGTGTCGGTCAGGCCGCGGTTCAGCTCGGCGAACCAGGGCAGCGCGGCCTGGTCGAGCATGACCGCCGGGTTGCGCTTGGCGCTGACCAGCGACCAGGCACGCAGGAAGGCCTGCGCGGCGAGGTTCAGCCGCTGGCATTGCGCGAGTTCGTCGCGCAGGCCGCCAAGCGCGGCCAGGTCGGTCAGCCGGCGCTGGAAGAAGAACTGCGCCAGCACGCCCCAGTAGTAGGTGTAATCCCAGATCACCTTGACCGGCAGCACCTCGGGATCGCCGAACATCGCGTACTGGTCGGTGTACAGCGCCAGCATGCTCTCGTAGAACGAGTGGTAGATCTGGTCGTAGAGTTGCGCGCGCGCGCCCAGCGGCCGGCCGGCACGGTCGATCGCGATCAGCTCGGTGATGTAGGTGTTGGCGATGGCGATGAAGTCGCTGCCGGGCGAGTAGAACGGGTCGAGGAACAGCCCGGCCTCGCCGGTCAGCGCCCAGCGCTGCGCCGAGAACACCTGCTTGCAGCCATACGAGAAGTCGCGAAAGAACGCGAAGTCCTGCAGCAGCGCACGCTTGCCGTCGAGTTCGTCGAACAGGCGCGGCTGCCAGGTCTCGAACCACGCCATCGCCTTGTCGAAGCTGTTGATCGATTCCAGCGGGTGCAGGCGCGGGTCGGCGACGATGCCTACCGAGTGCGAGCCCGAGGCGAGCGGGATCAGCCAGACCCAGTAGCCCGCGCCGACCAGATGATTGGTCGACAGCCAGCGCGCGGGCGGGTCGCAGCGCGCGCGCCATTCGGGGTTGTCGGACCAGCGGTCGATGTCGATGCGGCCCTTGATGCGGAACCACACCGCGTTCGCGACGTGCGCGTTCGGCTGCGCGAGATCGAGCTTGCGCTTGAGCAGCCCGGCGCGGCCGCAGGCGTCGACGAGCCAGCGCGCGCTGACGTGGTGCGTGCTGCCGCCGGCCTCGTAGGCGAGGCGGTGCGCTGCGCCCTCGTCCGACAGCTCGATGCCGCGCACGATCGCTTCGTCGACGAAGCGCACGCCGCGGCGCTGCACCTCTTCGCCGAGAAAATTCTCGAAGATGCCGCGATCGATCTGGTAGCTCGGCGCCGACAGGAAGCGGCTCGCGCCGATCTCGGTGACCTGGTCGATGTCGCGCCGGCCTTCGGAGAAGAAGAAGCGGAAGCCGAACTTGCGCAGCTGCGCCTGGTCCAGGTGCGCCTGCAGGCCCAGCACCTTGCTGAAGTAGTGCGCGCCGATCTCGACCGAGGACTCGCCGACCTTGTGCGCCGCGTGCGGCACCGGATGCGCGCGGCGTTCGATCACGAGCACGTCTAGGTCGGCGAACTGCTGCTTGAGCTGCAGTGCCAGGGTCAGCCCCGCCAGACCGCCGCCCATGATGACGACATCGTGCGAAGCCGGCGTTGCGCTCATGCCGGAAGTATGAGGGCAGCGGCGGCAGGCGGCGCCGCGCCTTGCGCGCGCTCACGTCAGGCCGAGAGCTGCACCGTCAGCGCCAGCGCGGTCGACAAGGGCAGCGCCAGCGGCGACCGCCCGCCGCGCCGACGGCCGAAGCGGCGGTGTGGGCGGCGATTCGGACGGGCGGGATCGGATCGGGCACGGGACGGGACAGGTTCGCAAAAAGTCTGGCTGATTCACGATGGCGATACACTTCCGAATTGACGTATACGTCAATTGCAGGAAACCGCGGAGGCCGTGTGGCGAGAAAGATCCCGAAGTTGAGCGACTACCAGTTCGATGCCGCGCTGAACAGCAAGCGCGGTGCGAAGCGTTTCGCCCTCGAGGCGTTCGACCCGGCGTCGAAGCCGTTCGGCAGCGGCAACAAGCCGCGCGACCGCGAGGCCGCCGCCGCGCTCGCGCTCGAACTCGACGCGCTGCAGAACCTGTTCTGGGCCGACAAGCGTTTCCGGCTGCTGGTCGTGCTGCAGGGCACCGACACCGCCGGAAAGGACGGCACGATCCGCGGCGTGTTCGGCCAGATGAGCGCGTTGGGCGTGCACACCGTCGGCTGGAAGGCGCCGAGCGAACCGGAGCGCGCGCACGATTACCTGTGGCGCATCCACGGCCAGGTGCCCGGCAACGGCGAGGTGATGATCTTCAACCGCAGCCACTACGAGGACGTGCTGGTGCCGGCAGTCAGCGGCTGGATCACGCCCGAGCAGACGAAGCAGCGCTACGCCCAGATCAACGACTTCGAGCGCATGCTCGGCGAAACCGGCACGGTGATCTGCAAGTTCCTGCTGCACATCTCGAAAGAAGAGCAGCGCGAGCGCCTGCAGGAGCGGCTCGCCGACCCGACGAAGAACTGGAAGTTTGCTGCCGGCGACCTCGATACGCGCAAACACTGGGACGCCTACCAGCAGGCGTACAGCGACGCGATCGCCGCCACCGGAACGACGTGGGCGCCGTGGACGATCGTACCGGCCGACTCGAAGACGCACCGCAACCTGATGATCGCCACGGTGATGAAACAGGTGCTGACGCGTCTGAAGCTGCACTACCCGCCGAGCGATCCGGCACTGAAGAACATCACCGTGGTTTGACGTGAGCCCCTCGTCTGCCGAGTACGGCATCCGATCCGTCAAGGGGATGTCGCCCGGCTTCGGGCGGCCGGGCGCTCGGGCTCTCTGTCACGTCTTTGCCGATCTAGGAGACTTTCGATGACCGACCTGTCCGCTGAATTCAAGGCCCTGGCCGACTACCGACCCACGCACAAGGTGCGCTTCGTCACGGCCGCGAGCCTGTTCGACGGCCACGACGCGGCGATCAACATCATGCGCCGCATCCTGCAGGGCATGGGCGCCGAGGTGATCCACCTCGGGCACAACCGCTCCGTCGACGAGGTCGTGACCGCGGCGCTGCACGAAGACGCGCAGGGCATCGCGATCAGCAGCTACCAGGGCGGCCATGTCGAGTACTTCAAGTACATGGTCGACCTGTTGAAGAGCCGCGGCGGCGCGCACATCCAGGTCTTCGGCGGCGGCGGCGGCGTGATCGTGGGCAGCGAGATCGCCGAGCTGCAGGGCTACGGCGTGACGCGCATCTACAGCCCCGAGGACGGCCAGCGCATGGGCCTGGCCGGCATGATCGGCGAGATGGTGATGCGCTGCGACGTCGAGCTGTCGGGCTACGCGCCGAAGTCGATCGCGGCGATCCAGGGCCGGACCGAGGCGCACTGGCGCGCGCTCGCGCAGCTGATCACCGCGCTCGAGAACGGCCAGGCCGGCGATCCGATCAAGACCGCGCTGCACGCCGAGGCCGCGAAGGCGGTCACACCGGTGCTGGGCATCACCGGCACCGGCGGTGCCGGCAAGTCGAGCCTGACCGACGAGTTGATCCGCCGGCTGCGGCTGGACCAGCACGACGCGCTGCGCGTTGCGGTCATCAGCATCGACCCGAGCCGGCGCAAGAGCGGCGGCGCGCTGCTCGGCGACCGCATCCGGATGAACGCGATCCAGCCCTGGTCCAGGCCGGGAACCGCGGCCGACGCGTCGGACGGTCAGCGCGTCTTCATGCGCAGCCTCGCGACGCGCGACTTCGGCAGCGAGATCAGCCAGGCGCTGCCGGATGTGCTGGCCGCGGTGAAGGCGAGCGCCGGCTTCGACCTGATCATCGTCGAGACCTCGGGCATCGGCCAGGGCGACGCGGCGATCGTGCCGCTCGTGGACGTGCCGATGTACGTGATGACGCCGGAGTTCGGCGCCGCGAGCCAGCTCGAGAAGATCGACATGCTGGACTTTGCCGAGTTCGTCGCGATCAACAAGTTCGATCGCAAGGGCGCGGCCGATGCGCTGCGCGACGTGGCCAAGCAGGTGCAGCGCAACAAGGAGGCGTGGAAGACGCCGCCGGACGAGATGCCGGTGTTCGGCACGATGGCGAGCCGCTTCAACGACGACGGTGTGACCGCGCTGTACCAGGCGCTGCTGCCGCGCCTGGCGCAGCTCGGCATGAAGGTCGGCAAGGGCGCGCTGCCGATCGCCGCGACGCGCCACAGCACCCACCAGGTGCCGATCGTGCCGGGCGCACGCGTGCGCTACCTCGCCGACATCGCCGACACGGTGCGCGGCTACAAAACGCATGCGCGCGCGCAGGCTGCGCTGGCACGTGCGATCCAGCAGCTGCGCGCGACCGCCGGCATGCTGCTGACCGACAAGCCCGAGCGCCACCGCGCGGTCGAGGCCGTCGACGACCTGCTGCGCACCCGCGAAGCCCGGCTCGACCCGCGCGCCGCCAAACTGCTCGCGATGTGGCCGCAGATGCAGCAGGCCTACGCCGGCGACGAGTACGTCGTGAAGATCCGCGACAAGGAGCTGCGCACGGCGCTGACCTACACGTCGCTGTCCGGCACCAAGATCCGCAAGGTCGCGCTGCCGACCTACGAGGACCACGGCGAGATCCTGAAGTGGCTGATGCTGGACAACGTGCCCGGCTCGTTCCCGTACACCGCCGGCAGCTTCGCGTTCAAGCGCGAGGGCGAAGACCCGACCCGCATGTTCGCCGGCGAAGGCGATGCCTTCCGCACCAACACGCGCTTCAAGCTCTTGAGCTCGGGCATGGCGGCGAAGCGCCTGAGCACGGCGTTCGACTCGGTCACGCTGTACGGCAACGACCCGGCGGTGCGGCCCGACATCTACGGCAAGGTCGGCAACTCGGGCGTGAGTATCGCCACAATCGAAGACATGAAGGTGCTGTACGGCGGCTTCGACCTGACGAACCCGGCCACCAGCGTGAGCATGACGATCAACGGCCCGGCACCGACGATCCTGGCGATGTTCATGAACACCGCGATCGACCAGAACATCGACAAGTTCCGCGCCGACAACGGACGCGAGCCGACCGACGACGAGGCGCAGAAGATCAGCGCCTGGGTCAAGGAAAACGTGCGCGGCACGGTGCAGGCCGACATCCTGAAGGAAGACCAGGGCCAGAACACCTGCATTTTCAGCACCGAGTTCAGCCTGAAGGTGATGGGCGACATTGCCGAGTACTTCGTGCACCACAAGGTGCGCAATTTCTACTCGGTGAGCATCAGCGGCTATCACATCGCCGAGGCCGGCGCGAACCCGATCTCGCAGCTCGCCTTCACGCTGAGCAACGGCTTCACCTTCGTCGAAGCGTACCTGGCGCGCGGCATGCACATCGACGACTTCGCGCCGAACCTGAGCTTCTTCTTCAGCAACGGCATGGACCCGGAGTACACCGTGCTGGGCCGGGTCGCGCGCCGCATCTGGTCGGTGGCGATGCGCGATCGCTACGGCGCGAACGAGCGCAGCCAGAAGCTCAAGTACCACGTGCAGACATCGGGGCGCAGCCTGCATGCGCAGGAGATCCAGTTCAACGACATCCGCACCACCCTGCAGGCGCTGATCGCGATCTACGACAACTGCAACTCGCTGCACACCAACGCGTTCGACGAGGCGATCACGACGCCGACCGAAGACAGCGTGCGCCGCGCGATGGCGATCCAGCTGATCATCAACCGCGAGTGGGGCCTGGCGAAGAACGAGAACCCGAACCAGGGCGCGTTCATCATCGACGAGCTGACCGAGCTTGTGGAAGAAATGGTGCTGCAGGAGTTCGAGAAAATCGCCGAACGCGGCGGCGTGCTCGGCGCGATGGAGACCGGCTACCAGCGCGGCAAGATCCAGGAAGAGAGCATGCACTACGAGATGCTCAAGCACACCGGCGAGTACCCGATCGTCGGCGTCAACACCTTCCGCAATCCGCACGGCGACCCGGTCGCCGACACGCTGGAGCTGGCGCGCTCGACCGACGACGAGAAGCGCAGTCAGCTCAAGCGGCTGGCCGAGTTCCAGCAGCGCCACGCGGCCGAGTCGCCCGCGATGCTGCAGCGGCTGCAGCAGGCGGTGATCGAGAACCGCAACGTCTTCGAGGTGCTGATCGAGGCGGTGCGATGCTGCTCGCTGGGGCAGATCACGAATGCGCTGTTCGAGGTCGGCGGGCAGTATCGGCGCAGCATGTAGGGTGGGCAGGTGTCAGCGGCGTGCGTCCAGGACGCGCTGCAGCAAGCGCTCCAGTTCCGGCTTGCTTAGCCAGTGCCCATGATTGGTCTTGCTCGTCAATTCGGTGAAGCCGTGATCGACCTGAAGGGGAGCGTCTGAATTTCTGTGTTCGAGGCGCTCCAGCCAAAGCCCCATGGATGACGTAGGCGAACTGATCTCGCTCAGCTGGGTTGCTCAATCTGGTCACGCGCCGCTCCGGCAAAGTTGCCAAAGCGCTCTTCCCCGGCATGGGCGGGATGATATGTGGACGGACCGAATGCGGCAAAAGCAAGACATTTACGGGCATGGAAGTAAAGCGCCCGTGGAGGTGTGCCCCGAGGGCTCAACGAGAATGGTGAATCGATCCGGCGTTGCGCCCGCTCCCGTCACTTGCAAAGACCTTCCGGCATGCCCCGATGAACCTGACCCTCACCGAACGCTACCTCGCCGACTTTCACGACGCGAACGCCGGCGCGACCTCGCGCGCGTTCGAGCACCTCGCGGTCGTGCGCGGCACGCAGCCCTTCGCGTCGACCTACCACGCGCTGGGCTCGATCCTGCGTGCGCGCGACGCGCCGCGCGCGCTGCTCGACCTGGCCTGCGGCGACGGCCACCTGCTCGCGCTGCTGGCCGACAACGCGCCGCACGCTACGCTGATCGGCATCGACCTCAGCCAAGGCGAACTCGCGGCGGCGCGTTCGCGGCTCGGCCCGCGCGCGGCGCTGGTCCGCGCCAGGGCGCAGCAGTTGCCGCTTGCATCGGCCAGCGTCGATGCGGTGCTGAGCCACCTCGCGCTGATGCTGATGGACGACGCCGAGCGCGTGGTTGCCGAAGTGCGCCGCGTCTGCCGATCGGGGGCCGTCTTCGCCGGCGTCGTCGGCGCGCGCTCGCCGCCGAGCCCGGCGCGCGAGGCTTTCATCAGGCTGTATGCGGGCGCGTCGAAGCGCCCGCAGCTCGCCGACATCCGCTTCGGCGATCGGCGTTTTCGCTCGGCCGAAGGCATTCGCGAACTGCTGACGCCGGCGTTCGACGCGTTCGCGCTCGAGGAATTGAACGCCGCGCGCGACTGCACGCCGGTGCAGCTCTGGGCCTGGTTCCTCGACATGTACGACACCGATCTGCTGATGCGCGACGCGCTCGCGAGCTTCCGCAGCGACTGCCTGCTGGCCTGGCAGTCGCTGTGCGGGCCGGCCGGCACGCTACGCCACGAAGACCGCTACCTGCAATTCAGCGCGAGGGCCGCCACATGACGATTCTGCTGATCCGCCACGGCGAGACCGCGCTGAATGTCGCGCGCGTGCTGCAGCCGGCCGACACACCGTTGAGCGAACGTGGCATCGCGCAGGCCGACGCGCTCGCCGCACGGCTCGCGACGATGCACGTGCGCGCGATCCTCAGCAGCGACCTGCCCCGCGCGCTGCGTACCGCGCAGGCGATCGCCGCCGCCACCGGCGCGCCGATCGAGATCACGCCGCTGCTGCAGGAGCGCAATTTCGGCGACTGGCGCGGCCGGCCCTACGACGGCCTGGCGCCGGACCTGCTGACGATGGCGCAGGCGCCACCGAACGGCGAATCGGCCGCAGTGTTCGCACAGCGCGCGTCGCAGGCGTTCGCGCTCGCGCTGCAGCGCCGGGACTCATTCGGCGACGACGACACCGGCACGCTCGCGGTCGTCACGCATGGCCTGCTAATCCGCGCGATCTTGACGTCGCAGGTGCGGCTGGCCGACAACGTGCCCGCCCCCGCCCACCTGGGAAACACCGGCCTGAACATCGTCGACGCGCAGCCGCCGCACCTTGTCAGCTTGCTCAATTGCACGCAGCATCTGGACCGCAGCGCAGCCGACGACGCCCAGGCGTTGTCGGGCGGCTGACCCCGGCCGGAGGCGGGCCGCGGCACTGGAAGTACCGGAGCGGCTGAAGCGCCTCAGCGGCCCGTGAGCTCCCAGCGCCCCGTCGCCTCGTGCGCTGCGCCATCGTCGCGCAGCTTGAACAGGTGGGCGCGCAGCGAGCGCATCGCCATCGCCAGCAGCTGCGGCTTCACGTCGTCGTAGACGCGCGCGAGCAGCGTGTCGGCATCCGCCGGGCCGAGCGCGCGCAAGGCATTGACGACCTTGGCCTCGCGCTTCAGCCGGTGCGCGACGATCGCTTCCATGGCCAGCGTCGGTTGCACCATCAGAAAGCCGTGGCCCGGCGCGAGCCAGTCGAGATCGAGCTCGGTGAGTTCGCGCAAGGACGCGATGTACGCCGCCATGTCGCCGTCCGGCGGGTTGATCACGACGGTCGACAGCTGCATCACATGGTCGCCGGTGAACAGCAGCTTCTCTTCCTCGAGCAGGTAGCACAGGTGGTTCGATGCATGGCCGGGGGTGTGGATCGCCCGCAGCGTCGTCGTCGCACCCTCGGGGCCCGGCAGCTCGAAGCGCTCGCCGCCGCGCAGGTGCACGTCGGGCGCGAAGCTCGCGTCCTGCCACTCCTTGTGATCGGCGACCCGGCCGTGCACCAGCGCGCCGGTGCGCGCCTTCAGCGGTGCGCTCGCGGGCGAATGGTCGTTGTGGGTGTGCGTGGCGAAGATCCAGCGGATAGTCCCCGGCGCGGCCGCCAGGATCGCCTCGACGTGCGCCTCGTCCAGCGGGCCCGGGTCGATCACCGCCCACTCATTGCGCGTGCCGCCGCCAAGCAGGTAGGTGTTGGTGCCGGGCCCGGTCATCAGGCTGCCGTTGTCGGCGCTGACGCGGATCAGCCGCGCCGACAGCCGCACCGGCGTGCCGACCTGGATGTCGTAGCAGCCGCCGCCGTGGCCGGCCGGGTCGATGCGACCGAGTTCGGCGTAGGCCGGCTCGTCGGGCAGCACCGGGCGCAGGCCCTGGCTGCCGCCCGCCACCCGCGGCATGATCAGCGCGACCTCGCGCGGCGCCCGCGCCCAGGCCAGCAGCGTGGCCACCGTCGCGTAACGACCCACCAGCTCGAGCGTCTTCTGCGTCGGCGTCATCAGCTTCAGCTCGTTCGCGCGCGCCAGCGCGTCGGGCGGACGCAGCCAGAGCTGCTCGACCATCTCGGTGCCGTCGAACGCCGCGGTCTGCGCGGTCGGCGCTTCGGCGATGAAGAAGCGCGTGTCGAAGCGCTTCGGCCGCGCCAGCGGCGTCAGCCAGTGGCTCAGGTAGGCGAGCCGGTCGAGCGCGAGCGTCAGGCCGAATTCGCAGCACATTTCGCCGAGCGTGCGCTCGTTGCGATGCAGCGGGCCGCGCCAGGTGCCGAGCGCCGCGCCGAGCTTGCCGTCGAGCCGCACCGGCGCGCCGCTCGCGTCGGTCGCGAACAGCAGGCCCGACTCCTCGAAGCACTCGCGCACCGCGGCCACGAAGTAGTCCAGGCCGTTGCCGGGCAGGCCCAGACGCGCACTCGCGGTCGCGTCGTCCAGACCGGCGCAACAGTCGCGCGACTGCCGGTCCCGCGCGTCGACGATGCCGCCGGGGAAGACCCAGGCGCCGCTGTTGTGGTCGCCGCGTTCGGCGCGGCGCGACAACAGCACCTCGATGCCGGCCGCGCCGTCGCGCACGACCACGATCGTCGCGGCAGGGCGCGGCGGGCGGTCCGCGGACGGGCTCGGGGGCGGGACGACGTCGGTGGCCTGCGGCAGGTTCATGGCGGGATGGCGTCGATTCGATTTGGTTGGTTCAGCCCCAGACCTCGTGCGCGACCTCGAGCACGCGCTCGAGCTTGCGCCACTGGTCGTCCTGCGACAGCGCGTTGCCGTGGTGCGTGCTCGAGAAGCCGCACTGCGGCGACAGGCACAGGCGGTCGAGCGACACGAACTTCGCGGCCTCGTCGATGCGCCGCTTCAGCGCGTCCTTGTCCTCGAGCTCGCCGACCTTGGTCGTGACCAGGCCGAGCACGACCTTCTTGGCGCCCGCCGGCAGCGCGCGCAAGGGCTCGAAGCCGCCGGCGCGCGCGCTGTCGAACTCCATGAAGTAGGCGTCGACATTGGTCGAGAACATCGCCTCGATCACCGGGTCGTAGCCGCCCTGCGCGACCCAGGCGCTTTTGAAGTTGCCGCGGCAGGTGTGGATCGTCACGACCATGTCGTCGGGCTTGCCTTCGAGCGCCGCGTTGATCGTGTTCGCGTAGATCTGCGGCAGCCGCGCCGGGTCGTCGCCGTTGGCGCGGCAACTGGCCTGGATCTTCGGGTCGCACAGGTAGGCGAAGGTGATGTCGTCGAGCTGCAGGTAGCGGCAGCCGGCATCCGCCAGATGGCCGATCGCGACGCGGTAGGCCGCAGCCACATCGGCCCAGAATTCGGTCAGGTCGGGGTAGGCCTCGCTCGAGATCGCGGCGCGCCCGCCGCGCAGGTGCAGCATCGACGGCGACGGGATCGTCATCTTCGGCGTGCGCGTGGTGATCGACTTCAGGAACTCGAAGTGATCGGCCATGATCGGCCGGGTGCATTCGACCTTGTCGACCACCGTCGCGATCGGCGGCTGCTCGGACTGGCCGGAAAACTGGAAGCGCGGGCCCTCGTTGTCCTGCAGTTCGACGCCGTCGAACTGCGCCAGGAAATCCAGATGCCACCAGTCGCGCCGGAACTCGCCGTCGGTGATGCCCTGCAGGCCGAGCGCCTCCTGGCGCTGCACCGCCTCCTCGATCGCGCGGTTCTCGATCTCGGCGAGCGCGGCGCATTCGAGCTGGCCGGACTTGTTCAGCTCGCGCGCCTCGGTCAGCCAGTCGGGGCGCAGCAGGCTGCCGACCTGGTCGGCACGAAACGGGGCGCTCATGGTCGGGCTCCTCTGTCGGGGTTCGAATCTCGCAACCGGGAGTATCGCGCCGCGCGCGGCGCAATGCGTCAGGCCAGGTGCCGGATCAACGCCATCGCGGCGGCCGGCACCTTTTCTTTCGCGCCGCTGATGAAGTACAGGAACACGTCGCGCGGCGCCGCGGGCGCGACCGGCGCCTCGACGCGCGGCAGGCCGGCGGGCTCGTCGCCGTCGCGCCAGGCGCGCGCGCACGCGGCCAGTGGCGCGAAGATTTCCGGCGCGCAACCCTCGGGCTGCTGCGCATCGGTGCGCATCAGGCGCGCGTAGACGAAGTCGCCGGTGAGGTCGGCGAACGCGGGGTAGTCGTCGGAGTCGGTGAACACCGTCGCGACACGATGGCGGCGCGCCAGCGCCAGGTACTCGGGCGTCTTGAAGCTGTCGTGCCGCACGTCGACCACGTGCCGCAGCGCCAGCGCGCCGAGGCGCTGCGGCAGCAGCTTCAGGAAGGCTTCGAAATCGACCGGTTCGAAGCGCTTGGTCGGCGCGAACTGCCAGACGATCGGCCCGAGCTTGTGGGCCAGTTCGGCGATGCCCTGGTTCACGAAGCGCTCGATCGACTCGCCCGCTTCCGCCAACACGCGCCGGTTCGTCGCGAAGCGCGAAGCCTTCAGCGAGAACACGAAGTCGTCCGGCGTTTCGTCGCGCCACTTCGCGAAGGTCGCCGGCTTCTGCGAGCTGTAGTAGGTGCCGTTGACCTCGATCGCGGTCAGGCGGCGGCTCGCGTACTCGAGCTCGCGTGCGTGCGGCCAGCCTTCGGGATAGAAATTGTTGCGCCAGGGCTCGAAGGTCCAGCCGCCGACGCCGACGCGAATCTTCGGGTTCGTGCTCATCGCCTCGCTCACCTCGTCTCCTCGCGCGCCGCCCCCGGCACGCCCGCTAGACTCTAGACCATGCCGTGGACCCTGCTCTTCTTCGCCGGACTTTTCGAAGTCGCCTGGGCCATCGGCCTGAAATACACCGACGGCTTCAGCAAGCTCGTGCCGAGCGTGCTGACGGTCGCGGCGATGATCGCCAGCGTCGTGCTCCTCGGCCTTGCGATGAAGCAGTTGCCGGTCGGCACCGCCTACGCGGTCTGGACCGGCATCGGCACGGTCGGCACCGTGATCCTGGGGATCGCGCTGATGGGCGACCCGGCCACACCGCTGCGGCTCGCGTGCCTGAGCCTGATCGTGCTCGGGATCGCGGGGCTCAAGCTGGCGGCGTGAGCCGCAGCACGTCCTGCGCCGCCAGCTCGTACGCCTGCGCCAGCCGCAGCAGCGCCGCCTCGCCCTGCGGCCGACCGATCAGCTGCAGCCCCATCGGCAGCCCGCTGGCGCCGAAGCCTGCCGGCACGCTGATGCAGGGCAGGCCGGCCAGCGTGGCGTAGATCGTGACCTCCATCCAGCGGTGGTAGGTGTCCATCGCGCGGCCGGCGATGTGGCTCGGCCAGCGCAGCGCGGCGTCGAAGGGCCAGACCTGCGCGCTCGGCAGCGCGAGCACGTCGCAGCGCTCGAACAGGGTCAGCAGGTGCTGGTAGAACGCGCTGCGCTGCGCGCTCGCGTCCAAGGTCTGCGCACCCGTCAGCCCGGCGGCCTGGTCGTGCTCCCACAAGGCCTCGGGCTTGATCAGCGCACGGTTGGCAGGCTTCAGCAGGAACGGCGCGATGCGCCCGGCGACGAGCCAGCGGCGCCACACCAGCCAGGCCTGCCAGACCGCCTCGGGCGAGTACCCGAGCGCGCTCGGCTCGATCGCACAGCCGACGCCTTCGAGGCGGCGCAGCGCCTGTTCGCACACCTCGAGAACGCCCGGCTCCATCGCCAGGTAGCCGTTCAAATCACCGAGCCAGCCGACGCTGGCGCGCGCGCCGTCGACACGATCCAGCGCATCGACGAACGGCGCGTGCTTCGCCAGCGCCAGCGGCAGGCGCGGATCCGGCCCGGCCTGTACGTCGAGCAGTCGCGCGAGATCTTCGACCGTGCGCGCCATCGGCCCTTCGGTGCCGAGCTGCGTGACCCACACGTCGGCCGCCGGCCATTGCGGTACGCGGCCCTGGCTCGGGCGCAGCCCGAACACGTTGTTCCAGCCGGCCGGGTTGCGCAGGCTGCCCATGAAGTCGCTGCCGTCGGCGACCGGCAGCATCCTGGTCGCCAGCGCCACGGCCGCGCCGCCGCTGCTGCCGCCGGCCGATTTGCTCACATCGTAGGCATTGCCGGTGACGCCGAAGATCTCGTTGAAGGTGTGCGAACCCAGCCCAAACTCGGGCGTGTTGCTCTTGCCGATCACGATGCAGCCGGCCGCCTTCATGCGCTGCACCATCAGGCCGTCTTCGCGCGGCACGAAGTCTTTCAGCAGCGGCGAGCCCATCGTGCTGCGCAGCCCGGCGGTCGGCGCGATGTCCTTGATCGCCTGCGGCAGGCCGTGCATCCAGCCGGCGCTGCGGCCGCGCGCGAGTTCGGCGTCGCGCGCGTCGGCCTAGCGCAGCAGCGCGTCGCCGTCGCGCAGGCTGACGAGGGCGTTGTGCAGCGGGTTCACGCGCGCGATGCGGGCGAGGCAGGCCTGCATCACCTCGCGGCACGAAACGCGGCGCGCATGGATCGCTTGCGACAGCGCCGTGGCCGAGAGCTCCGTGAGTTCCATGAGGCTCAGTCGGCGCTGCGACGCCAGACCCCGGCTAGCGCCTGGAGCCTGGCCGACACCGACAGGTGCTGGTTCGACCGCGCATCGAGAAAGTCCGACAGCCCCTTGGACTTGCCCATCGTGTAGAAGGTCAGCACCGTCGTCAGCACGACGGTGATCGCGAAGATCCAGAGCTTGCGCGCGAGCGGCGCGTCGGCCTCGGCCAACCGGTTCATGCCGAGGAAGCCGGTCGTCACGGTGCCGATCAGGCCGACGATCGTGACCCCCGTCAGGCGCACCACCGTGCTGGCCTGGCGGCGCGGGCTGTCGGCATCGAGGTAGGTGTTCATGTCGGCGATGCGCACCTTGACCACGTCGTACAGCGCATCGGTGCCGAGGTGGCCGGCGCACAGGTGGAACAGCGCGCGCACCCGCGCCTGCTCAGAGACCTCGTGGAACCAGTAGCGGTGCGTGAAGCGCAGAAAGCTCTCGAAGCTGCGGCGGATCGAGCGCCTGAACGCGCGCACGCTGTCGGCGTCGCCCATGACGAGATTCTCAGCGCCTCGACCAGGCGGTCCGACGACATCGGCAGCGCCGCCTTCTGGAAGTGCGCGATCGGGAACAGCAGGAAGTGCTGGTGGCGGAACTGCGCCAGCACACCGCGGTCACGGCGACCGCAGCAGCTCGAGCGCGCGTCGCCGATCACGATCAGCGCTTGGCCGCTGCCGTAGGGCGACGCGAACAGCTCGCGCTGCTGCGCGTCGGAGCGTGCCATCACCGCCCCTTGCGCGTCGATCCACTCGACGCTGTTCGCGGTGTGCAGCGCGCGCCCGCTCGCGTCCCAGCCCGCCGGGTAGGCGCGGCCGACGCAGTAGACCTGCTCCTGGGCCTGGACCAGCGTCAGGTCGTTGGCGCCGAGTTCGAGATTCAGCAGCACCACGTCGACATCGAAGAAGAAGTACAGGTCGACGTGGATGACCTCCAGCGTCACCGGCGCATCGCCGGGGCGGGCGACGACGCGCAACTGGGCGATGTACTCGCGGCGGAACACGCGCATCGGCGCGTCGGCGTCGCAGTCGCCGGCCGCGGCCGGCGCGGCCGCCTTGCGGCCCTCGCCGTACAGGATGCGCTGCACGCAGGGCAGGAAGGTCACGAACTCGTGGTAGTGGCGCTCGTGGAAGCGCGCGCTGTCGCCGATGTATTCGGCGACGACCTCGCGCCAGGGTGACGCCTCGCCGAGGTCGCGCAACACCTGCCACGGCGTGCGGTGCGGCTGGCCGCCGTCGCGGCGCAGCGGCCACAGCAGGATCTGGTGCAGGTGCCGCACCGCCGGGCCGGCCGGTCGCACGGCGTCGGCGGTCGCGGTGGCTGCCAGCGGGGTGGGCGAAGTCATCTCGGGCGGCGCGGCGCAGAAAACAGCAGGCCGCCATCTGAACACACATTGCCCGGTGCAACCCGTAGGCGAACCCCTACAGCCGCTTGACCGATCAGCCGATGGTGCGGTCTGCGCCGCACGCGGACGATAGGTTCATCAGGGCCGCGTGGCGCGGCCGGCACGGAGACAATGATGGGCAACGATGCGGATTGGGTGGCAGACGTGCGACGCTGGTACTTCTCGGGCCAGAACGCGGGCCAGAACGCGGGCTCGAACCGGGCGCCTTCGGGCGACGACAGCGAGCCGGTCGAGTTCGGTTACGAGGCGGCGCACCCGGCGCTGCAATCGCGCTACTGGCCCGACGCACCGCGCGGCGTCGAGCCGGGCTGAGCGTCGTCACCAGGGATCGACACCCTGGCCCGCTGGCGCGGCCACACGGGCCGACGCCAGCCCCTGCGACAGCCAGCGCCGCGTCTCGGCGGGGTCGATGACCGCGTCGATCTCCAGCGTCGCGGCCATGTTGATCGCCTTGCCTTTCGCGTAGTGCTCGGCCACGTGACGCTGGTACAACGCGTCGCGCCGCGGGCCTTCCGGCAGCGCCTCCAGTTCCTTGCGGTAGCCCAGCCGCACCGCGCCTTCCTGCCCCATCGCGCCGAACTCGCCGCTCGGCCAGGCCGCGGTGAACAACGGCGCATGGAAGCCGCCGCCGGTCATCGCCATCGCACCCAGCCCGTAGCCCTTGCGCAGCACCACCGCGAGGAAAGGCACACGCAGGTGCGCAGCGGCGACGAACATGCGGCTCACGTGGCGTACCTGCGCGTGCACCTCGACCTCGGGCCCGACCATGAAGCCGGGGGTATCGACCAGCGAGGCCAGCGGCAGTCCGTGCGCGTTGCACAACTGCATGAAGCGCGCCGCCTTGTCGGCCGCGTCGGCATCGATCGCGCCGCCCAGGTGCGCCGGGTTGCTGGCGATCAGGCCGATCGGCCGCCCCTCGATGCGCGCCAAAGCGGTGAAGATGCCGGCGCCGAAGCCGCTGCGCAGTTCGAGCAGCGAGTCGGTATCGGCGACCAGGCGCATCACCCGGCGCATGTCGTAGACGCGCACCCGATTCTCGGGCAGCACGTCGCGCAGCAGCATGGGGTCGGCTGCCGACCAGTGCTCGGTCGCGCCCTGGAAGTAGCCCAGGTACTGACGCGCCGCGGCGACCGCGGCGACCTCGTCGTCGACCAGCAGGTCGATCACGCCGTTCGCCGACTGCACATCGCTGGGCCCGATCTGCTCGGGTGAGAACACGCCGAGGCCACCACCCTCGACCATCGCCGGGCCGCCCATGCCGATGTTGCTGCGTTTGGTCGCGATGATCACATCGCTGCAGCCGAGCAGCGCGGCATTGCCGGCGAAGCAGCGGCCGGCGACGATGCCGACCACCGGCACCTGGCCGCTCAAGCGCGCATAGCTCGCGAAACTCGTCACGTGCAGGCCGGCGACGATCGGCATATCGGTGTCGCCGGGTCGGCCGCCGCCGCCCTCGGCGAACAGCACCACCGGCAGCCGCTGCTGCAGCGCGATGCCGAGCATGCGGTCGGTCTTCTGGTGATTGCGCATGCCCTGCGTGCCGGCGAGCACGGTCGCGTCGTAGGCCATCACGACGCAGCGCGCCCTGCCCTCGCCGAATCGCGCGCCGTTGATGCTGCCGATGCCGGTCACCATGCCGTCGGCCGGCGTGTTGGCGATCAGGTCCTCCAGGCTGCGACGCGAGCGCTGCGCGGCGATCGCCAGTGCGCCGTACTCGATGAAGCTGCCGGCGTCGCACAGATCGGCGAGGTTCTCGCGCGCGGTCCGCAGGCCCAGCGCGTGGCGTTTCGCGAGCGCCTCGGGGCGCTGCGCGTCGAGCGTGAAGGCGTGGCGCGCGATCACCTCCTGCAGGTCGGCGCGCAGCGCCGTGTCGGGCGCTGCCGCGCTGGCCTGCGCGACGCCGACCGTCGCGGCGGCCGCGGCGGCGAGCGGTGCGCCGAGCCGCATCAGCAGATCGCCCTCGGCGACGAGCTCGCCGGCACGCGTGCCGAGCTGCAGCACCTGGCCGTCGGCCTCGGCGCGGACCTCGTGCTCCATCTTCATCGCCTCGAGCACCAGCAGCGTCTGGCCGGTGCGCACCGCCTGACCGAGCGCGACCGGCACGTCGACCACGGTGCAGGCCATCGGGGCGTGAATCTTCTGCTCGCTCGTCGCCATCGTCGCCATCGTCGGGGTCTCCTGGATACCAACTGTAGCGAAGCCGCCGTCGCGGCAGGCCGGAACCGGCTGGCGGATGCCGTATCGTCGCGGCTCCGCGCCCGGCGACACGATCGCATCGCGCTCTCAACATCGCTACCTCGATGCAGTATCTTTCCTCGACGCTCGCCCGTGCGGCGTTCGCGCTGGCGCTGATCGCAGCCAACGCACCCGCCCACTCTCAACCGGCCCCCGCCGACGCCCCCTACCCCGGCACGATCACGCTGCAGGTCGACGCGACCGACCTGGACCGACGCATCTTCCGCGTCCGCGAGACGCTGCCGGTGTCGCCCGGCCCGCTGCGTCTGTACTACCCGCGCTGGCTGCCCGGCAACCACGCGCCGACCGGCCGCATCACCGAGTTCGACGGCCTGAAGATCAGCGCCGCCGGCCAGCCGATCGCGTGGCGGCGCGACCCGCTCGACGTCTACGCGTTCACGCTCGAGGTGCCGGCCGGCGTCAGCACGCTCGATCTCGATTTCCAGCAGCTCTCGCCGCTGGACGCCGACGGCGGCGGCCGCGTCGTCGTCACCCCCGAAATGCTGAACCTGCAGTGGAACGCGGTGCTGCTGTACCCGGCGGGGCACTTCGACTCGCGCATCACGGTGCGGCCGAGCCTGCGGCTGCCCGCGGGCTGGAGCTTCGGCAGCGCGCTCGAAGCGGCGACGCGCGACGGCGCGAGCGTCGTGTTCAAGCCGGTCAGCGTCGAGACGCTGATCGACTCACCGGTGTTCGCCGGCAAGCACTTCGCGCGCGTCGACCTCGACCCCGACGCGGCGCCGAACGGGCGCGCGCCGGCGTTCCTGGACCTGGTCGCCGACACCTCGGGCGAGCTCGCGATCACGCCCGGGCAGCTCGCCGTGCACCGCGCGCTGGTGACGCAGGCCGATCGGCTGTTCGGCGCGCGCCACTACGCGCACTACGACTTCCTGCTCGCGATCAGCGACCAGCTCGGCGGGATCGGCCTGGAGCATCACCAGTCGAGCGAGAACAGCGCCGAGCCCGGCTACTTCGCCGACTGGGACAAGTCGTCGGTCGATCGCGACCAGTTGGCGCACGAGTTCGCGCACTCGTGGAACGGCAAGTACCGCCGCCCGGCGGATCTGTGGACGCCGAACACCAACACGCCGATGCAGAACTCGCTGCTGTGGATGTACGAGGGCCAGACCCAGTTCTGGGGCTATGTGCTGGCGGCGCGCTCCGGCCTGGTGCCGAAGAACGACATGCTGGACACGCTGGCGAACACCGCCGCGTGGATCGACGCCCAGAGCGGCCGCGCGTGGCGCAACCTGCAGGACACGACCAACCAGGCCGTGATGGGCGAACGCCACGAGGGCCGCGACTGGCTCGACTGGCAGCGCGGCAGTTCCGACTACTACGAGGAGATGGTGCTGGTCTGGCTCGAGGCCGACATGCTGATCCGCGACGCCTCCGGCGGCCAGCGCTCGCTCGACGATTTCGCGCGGGCGTTCTTCGGCCCGCAGCCGGGCCGCACCGACGCCGACATCGCGCCGCTGACCTACACCTTCGACATCGTCGTCGCGGCGCTGAACCGCGTGCAGCCGTACGACTGGGCGCGCTTCCTGCGCGAGCGCCTGGACACGCACGCGCCGGGCGCGCCGCTGAACGGTCTGCAGCGATCGGGCTGGCGCCTGGCCTGGAGCGAGGAGCCGAACAGCTTCAGCAAGGGCTTCGCGGCGAAGCGCAAGTACGAGGACTTCTCTTACTCGGTCGGCTTCGATGTCGGCAAGGACAACCGGCTCACCGGCGTGCGCTGGGGCAGCCCGGCGTTCGACGCGGGCCTGAGCAACGCGGTGCAGCTGATCGCGGTCGACGGCCTGGCCTACAAGGCCGAGCGCCTGAAGGGCGCGATCGGCGCGGCGAAGACGAGCAAGGCGCCGATCCGGCTGCTGGTCAAGGACGGCGATCACTACAAGACCGTCAGCCTCGCGTACTCGGCCGGCCTGCGCTACCCGAAGCTGGAACGCATCGATGGCACCGAAGACCGGCTGACGCCGCTGCTGTCGCCGCGGCCTTAGCGCGAACGCGCCTGCGCTCAGGCGTAGACGTTCGGGTAGCGCTCGACCGTCAGCCCGTTCAGGTCGATGCCGGGCGCGCGACCCGAAATCACATCGGCCATCAGCCGGCCGGTGCCAGCCGCCATAGTCCAGCCGAGCGTGCCGTGGCCGGTCGCGAGATAGAGGTTCGACAGGCGCGTGCCGCCGACGACCGGCGTGCCGTCCGGCGTCATCGGGCGCAGCCCGCACCAGAACTCGGCGCGCTTCACGTCGCCGCCGCGCGGGAACAGGTCGGTGACGACATGCTCCAGCGTCGCGCGCCGCGCGTCGTGCAGCTTGAGCGTGTAGCCGGCGAGTTCGGCGGTGCCGCCGACGCGGATGCGTTCGCCCAGGCGCGTCACCGCGACCTTGTGGCTCTCGTCCATCACGGTCGATTCGGGCGCAGCGCCCGCATCGGTGATCGGCACCGTGATCGAGTAGCCCTTGACCGGGTACACCGGGACGCGCATGCCGATCGGCTTCAGCAGCAGCGGCGAGTAGCTGCCGAGCGCGACGAGGTAGGCGTCGGCCTTGAGCGTGCCGGCATCGGTGAGCACGCCGTCGATCTGCTTGCCGGACAGCAGCAGCCGCTTGATCGGCGTGCCGTAGCGGAACTGCACGCCTTGCCGGACCGCGAGTGCGGCGAGGTTCTGCGTGAACTTGAAGCAGTCGCCGGTCTCGTCGCCGGGCAGCAGCAGGCCGCCGACGAACTTGTCTCGGACGTGCGCGAGCGCAGGCTCGTGGCGGATGCAGCCGTCGCGGTCCAGCAACTCAAAGCCGACGCCGTAGCGCTTCAGGATCGCGATGTCGGCGGCCGTGCCGTCGAGTTGCGCCTGGGTGCGAAACAGCTGCAAGGTGCCCTGCATGCGCTCGTCGTAGCGGATGCCGGTCTCGGCACGCAGTACCTTCAGGCAATCGCGGCTGTATTCGGCCAGCCGCACCATTCGGCTCTTGTTGAGTTCGTAGCGCGCGCTGGTGCAGTTGCGCAGCATCGCCAGGCCCCAGCGGATCAGGTTCAGGTCGATGTTGGGGCGGATCACCAGCGGCCGGTGCTGCATCAGCAACCACTTGATCGCCTTGATCGGCACGCCCGGGCCGGCCCAGGGCGACGAATAGCCGGGCGAGACCTCGCCGGCGTTGCCGTAGCTCGTCTCGAGCGCGGCCGCCGGCTGGCGGTCGACGACCGTCACCTCGTGGCCCGCGCGCGCGAGCTGGTAGGCGCACGACACGCCGATCACGCCGCTGCCCAGTACCAACACCTTCATCGTCACGCTCCATGCACCGTTCGTACTGGGGCGCAGTGTACGTTCGCACTCAGCGCGTCAGCAGCGCGAGGTCCAGCGCCTCGAACAGCGCCTGCACCGGGCGCGTCTCGGGCAGCACGTAGACGACGCCGCGGCGCGAACCCAGGGTCGGGCCGACGACGCTGTCGTAGAACGCCACCGGCACGACGATGCAGCCCCGCGAGATGCGGTTGTCGTCGGCGCTCGGCGACGCCAGCCGCTCGGCGCGGCGCTCCTGGGGCGGTGCCGGGCGCAGGCGATGGATCGCCAGCGACGCGTCGTAGTCGACCCAGACGATCGCCTCGCCCTTGTCGTTGTGGCCGGGTTGCGATTCGAAGCGGCCGGCCGGCGTGGCACGCTCAAGCGGCGCGAGACTGGCGGGAGTGCGCTGTGCGATGTCGGCGGTGTCGGCGTCGCCGGCGGCCAGGCCGAGCAGCACAGGCGAGGCGCCGGCCAGGCGACCGGACGCGTCGAACACATAGATGCGCGCCTCGCGCTTGTCGACGATTGCGAACGGCCGGCCCTGCGCATCGCCTGCGTCGAGGGCCTGGGCCGCGGCGTAGCGGGCATCATCTGAGGCACGCTCGGCCGCGAAATCGGGCGCGGCCCGGCACAGCGTGGCACACGACAACAGGATGGCTGCAGCACACAGCCTCTGGCCTCGACGCGACATCGCGACAATTCCTCGGTGGGGTCAGCGGCGAGGCCGACAGACTGTCTCCCACCGGGCGCGCCAACGGCGGCGGCCAGGGTGAATTGTCGCGTGAGTGGCAGGTCGCGAGGACTCAAGACCCGTCGCGCCGGCCGGGCATTCGTTACATCGTTCGCGCCTCGGGGCTGCCCGCGCGGACGCTGGCGAAGGTCGCGCCGACCTGCCTGGTCTCGGGCAGCACATAAACCACGGCGCGCTGCGTGCCGAGCACCGGCTTCACGACGTTGTCGAAGAATGCTACCGGCACGTTGATGCAGCCATACGAAATACGGCGCTGCGCCGGGTCGTTGGAGGCAAGGCGCTCAAGGCGCCGCTCCTTCGGGTCCACCGGCCGCACTCGGTGCATCGAGACCGCGGCGTCGTAGTCGACCCAGACCACATCTTCGCCGGACGCATTGCGCCCGTGCCGGCTGACGAAACGCCCCGCGGGCGTGGTGCGCTCCTCGGGCCGCACCTGCGCGATCGGCCGCTTGCCGATGCCGACCACAGAATCGTCACCGGGCGCGGCACCGAGCAGGACCGGGCTGGAATCGATCAGATGGGCGCCGGCGTCGAAGACGAATACGCGCGCGTCGCGCTTGTCGAGGATGGCAAAGGGCAGACGGCGGTTGTCCTGCGAGCGCGCGATCCAGTCGGCCACCAGACGCGCGTCGACCGAAGCGGGGCGCCCGTCGAAATCGGCGACGCGCGCGTCGACGAACGACCGCGTGGCATGGCCGGGCGTCGAGCGCAGCGGCGCGGTGGCGAGACCTGCCGGCGGCAGGGTCATGACCACCGCCGCGGCACCCAGCAGCATCCCTTGCCGCAGCCCGGCCCAGAGGTCGGCCCGCCGCACCAGATCGCTGCCGAGTCGCACGGAACGGTCCTCAGTTCCGGTCGGCCTTGGGTTGCGGCTCGGCGGCGGGCATCGTGGCGTCGCTGCTCGGGGCGGGCGTGGCAGCGGCGTCGCTCGTGGTCGACGGGATGGTCGACGGTGCGGTCGTGGTCGCCTGCGGACTCATCGTCGACGGTTCGGTCGCCGGCTGCTGCTGCATGTTGCCCTGCGGCGGCGTCGACTCGGTCGTCATCGGCTCGGTGCTGCTGGTCGCGGGTGCGGCCGAGCCATCGCTGCTGGTCTGTGCGGACACGAAACCGACCGCGCCGACGATCGTCGCCGCGGTGATCGCGGTCACCAGTATCTTGGAAGCGCTCATCGTTGAACTCCTTGGACGTTGCAGACCCGTTCGGGCCCTGGGTAAGGTGAAGTCGCCGGGGAACCGGCTGAGTGAACCTTAGAGCGCCCGCTTTGCGCGCAGGGTCGGCGGATCGCCGCGACCCCTGTAGGACAAGCGAGGTCACGAAATGCAACCCCAGGCGCCGGGGCGAACCGCTTCCCGGGCGAAAATGGCCAGCGTCGCCAAAGGAAGAACATGCCCGCTGTACCGAACTACCTTGCCCCTGCCCGCTTCACCGACCCCGCTGCCGCGCTCGACCGGGTCCGGGCGATCTACGACGGCAGCATCCAGCACCTGCGCGGCGCGCTGCAGTCCTTCGTCGCCGGCGATGCACTGGCCGAACGCGTGCGCGCCTGCTACCCGTTCGTACGCGTGCGCACCGACACCGTCGCGCGTGCCGACTCGCGCCTGTCCTACGGCTTCGTCGCCGGCCCGGGCACATTCGAGACCACGCTGACGCGACCAGATCTGTTCGCGAGCTATTACCTCGAGCAGTTCCGTCTGCTGCTGAAGAATCATCAGGTGTCGATCGAGATCGGCACCAGCGCGCAGCCGATCCCGGTTCATTTCTCGTTCGCCGAAAACGACCACATCGAGGGCAGCCTGAGCGCCGAGCGCCGCACCCTGATGCGCGACCGCTTCGACCTGCCCGACCTGAACGCGATGGACGACGGCATCGCCAACGGCACGCGCGAAACCGGCCCGGGCGAAGCGCAGCCGCTGGCGCTGTTCACCGCGCCCAGGGTCGACTATTCGCTGCACCGGCTGCGCCACTACACCGGCACCGCGCCCGAGCACTTCCAGAACTTCGTGCTGTTCACGAACTATCAGTTCTACATCGACGAGTTCGTCCGGCTCGGCCAGGAGACGATGGCCCGCGTGCCCGAGCAGAGCGCGCCTGGCGGACCGTCGCCCAAGGCGCAGGACTACGTCGCCTTCGTCGAGCCCGGCAACGTAACCACGCGCCGCGCCGGGCTGGCCGCGCAGCCGGGTGACGAGCTCGGTGCCGCGCCGCCGCGTCTGCCGCAGATGCCGGCCTACCACCTGGTGCGCGCCGACGGCAGCGGCATCACGATGGTCAACATCGGCGTCGGCCCGGCGAACGCGAAGACCATCACCGACCACATCGCGGTGCTGCGCCCGCATGCCTGGATCATGCTCGGCCACTGCGCCGGCCTGCGCAACACGCAGCAGCTCGGCGACTACGTGCTGGCCCACGGCTATGTGCGCGAAGACCACGTGCTCGATGAAGAGCTGCCGCTGTGGGTGCCGATCCCGGCGCTGGCCGAGGTGCAGGTCGCGCTGGAGGCAGCGGTCGAGCAGATCACGCAGCTCAAGGGCTACGAGCTCAAGCGCATCATGCGCACCGGCACGGTGGCGAGCACCGACAACCGCAACTGGGAGCTGCTGCCGTCGCACCATGCGGCGAGCACGCCGGAGCGCCGTTTCAGCCAGAGCCGCGCGATCGCGCTCGACATGGAGAGCGCGACGATCGCCGCGAACGGCTTCCGCTTCCGCGTGCCTTACGGCACCCTACTGTGCGTGAGCGACAAGCCGCTGCACGGCGAGATCAAGCTACCCGGCATGGCGAATCATTTCTACCGCGAGCGCGTGGACCAGCATCTGCGCATCGGCATCCACGCGATCGAGTTGCTGCGCGAAGCCGGCGTCGACCAGCTGCACAGCCGCAAGCTGCGCAGCTTCGCCGAGGTGGCGTTTCAGTAGTGCATCACTCGCACCGAAGCTCCGGTATCAGGATGCCGAGCTTGATCGTCCGCGGCGCCCGGCCCTGCCGGTTGTCGGCGAGCAGATCGAACTCGATCAGGTGCGTGACGCCGGCCGGCACGACATCGTCGTCGTCGAGCACGTAGAGCGCGCCGTGGCGGCGCAGATCGTCCGGGTGGACCCAGGGCGTGGCCGATTCGGTGTCGAAGACCTCCAGGCTGCCGCCCGAGTACAGCGACACCAGTCCGGCGTCGAACACCGTGCCGGCCACATAGCGCAGCGGGCAGTCGGTGTTCGCGCTCCAGTGCGCGACCGCGGTGCGGGCCAGGCGCCGCGCCGGGTACATCGTGTCGATGCGGCGGCTCGTCAGCATCGACGTCGGGTCGCGGTGTTCGGTCGCGTACCAGGCCAGCCCCGCGGCGTGCACGGCGAGTGCGACGCAGACCAGGCGCGTCAGGTCGATGGGCGCGCGGCGCTCCCAGCGCCAGGCGAGCCACAGGCCGAAGAACTGCAGGCCCTGCACGCCCCAATGATTGCGCAAGCTGACGCCGCCGGCCAAGGCCATCACGACCAGCACGCCGACGCCGGCCCATAGCAGGCCCGTCATCCAGATCGAAAAATCGGCTGCCGTCTCGACCGGCGCGCGTCGCTCGGCCAGCGGCGCGAGCCGCGCCCAGCCCCAGCACAGCGCGATCGCGAGCAACGCGGGCGACCACAGCCGCAGCTGGTTCGCCACGAAGGAGAGGAGGAAGCCCGCGCGCTGGCGCAGACCCGACGCCTCGATCGCCTCGGAGGCATATCGCAGCGAGCTGAAATCGTGCTGCTCGACCCAGACGGCATGCGGCGTGAAGACCGCGGTCAGCGCGAGCAGCGCCAGCAGCAGCCCGCTCCACTGCGCCCGCTGCCGCAGCCGCCCCGACCAGAGCAGCGCCAGCAGCAGCCCGCCCAGCGGCACCAGCGCCTGGTATTTCGACAGCATCGCCGCCCCCGCGGTCACGCCGGTCGCGACCCACCACAGGCCGGCGCCGCGGCTGGCCCGGCTCGCGCGCATCGCGAGCCACACCGTGGCGGCCACGCACAGCACGAGCACGGTGTTGTGGTTGTAGAGCTGGACCCGCTGCGAGAAGGTCATGTCCAGACCCCAGAGCAGGCACGCTGCGGCGGCGACCCGGCTGCCGACGAGTTCCCGGCCGATCAGGTACGTGAAGATCGCAGTGCCCAGCAGGCACACCGTGGCGAGAACATAGGCCCAGTAGATCGACGGGCCGAACAGCCTGACGACGCCTCCCAGCACCCACGACGGCAGCGGCGGGTGCTTGTGGTAGCCCAGCTCCAGGCTCTGCGCCCAGTTGAACTGCTCGATGTTGTCGCCGAACTGCGCCGTATTGAAGTAGGCGGCCCACAGGGCCCACAGCACCACGACCGCGAGGCTGACGCCCACGGCATACGCCGGCGGCAACGCGCGCACGCCGACGCTGCGCCCGGATGGCAGGGTGATGATTGAAGTCGCCACGGGAAGATGCCGTGAAGTTGAGGAGAACCTGCGCCCGCGGCGTGGCGCGTCATGAGTCCGGCGTTCGGCGCACGCGTGCGGCCCACTTCGTTACGAAATGTGTGTCGGGCATTGTAGAACGTCGATGGGCTGCCGAGACCCCCATTGCCCGGCGCGCCGCTATCCCTTAGGCTGTTTCTCACACCCAGCTAGCCCCCGTCACCCCGGGCCCGCGATGCGTTTCGACCGCGAGCGCCGCCCCTCCCAAGGAGAGCGTCATGCCGCAGCCGATTCTAAGCACCGCCGTCCAGTCCATCCGAACTGTCGCGCTCGTCGGCCAGACGGGCGCGGGCAAGACCAGCCTCGCCGAGGCGCTGCTGTGCAAGGCCGGGGCGATCGGCGCGCCGGGCAGCCTGGAGCGTGGGACGACGGTGAGCGATTTCGACCCGATGGAGCGCCGCGCCCAGCATTCGCTGAACTCCGCGGTGCTCCACCTCATGCACCGCGGTACGCGCGTGCACCTGCTCGACACACCGGGCTACCCCGATTTCGTCGGCCAGTCGATGACCGCGCTCGAGGCGGTCGACACCGCCGCGGTCGTGATCAACGCCGCCACCGGCATCGAGATGATGAGCGCGCGGATGATGGAATGGGCCGCCGGCCGCCGCCTGTGCCGGATGATCATCGTCAGCAAGATCGACGCGGCGGGCGTCGACCTGGCCGCGCTGATGGCGCAGATCCAGGCCACGTTCGGCAAGGAGTGCCTGCCGCTGAACCTGCCCGCCGAGGGCGGCACGAAGGTCGTCGACTGCTTCTTCAACCGGTCGGGCACAGCCGACTTCTCGAGTGTCGAGGCGGCGCATCGCGCGCTCGTCGAGCAGGTCGTCGAGGTCGACCCCGAGTTCGTCGAGCGCTACCTGAATGACGGCGATGTCGATCCGCGCGAACTGCACGCGCCACTCGAAGAGGCGCTGCGCCAGGGCCACCTGATCCCGATCTGCTTCGTCTCGCCGCGCAGCGGCGCCGGCGTGGCCGAACTGCTCGACGTGTTCGAGCTGCTGCTGCCGAACCCTGCCGAAGGCAATCCGCCGCAGTTCTTCAAGGGCGCAGGCGCCGACGCGACCGAGCTGCACGCCCAGACCGACCCCAGCCAGCACGTGATCGCGCATGTCTTCAAGGTCACCGTCGACCCCTATGTGGGCAAGATGGGTGTGTTCCGCATCCACCAGGGCACGGTCACGAGGGACAGCCTGCTGTACATCGGCGACGGGCGAAAGCCGTTCAAGGTCGGCCACCTGTTCATGCTGCAGGGCAAGGAGCACGTCGAGGTGCCGAGCGGCGTGCCGGGCGACATCTGCGCGGTCGCGAAGGTCGACGAGATGCACTTCGACGCGGTGCTGCACGACGCCGCCGAAGACGATCACCTGCACCTGAAGCCGCTGCCGTTCCCGGTGCCGGTGCACGGTGTGGCGATCGAACCGAGGCGCCGCGGCGACGAGCAGCGCATGTGGGAGATCCTGCAGAAGCTCGTCGACGAAGACCCGTGCCTGAAGGTCGAGCACGTCGGCGTGACCAACGAGACCGTGGTCTACGGCCTGGGCGAGCTGCATCTGCGCACCTTGCTCGAACGCATGACCGAGGTCTACAAATGCGAGGTCAACACCCGGCCGCCGCGCATCGCCTACCGCGAGACCGTGACCGCGCCGGCCGAGGGCCACCATCGCCACAAGAAGCAGAGCGGTGGCGCGGGTCAGTTCGGCGAGGTGTTCCTGCGCATCGAGCCGCTACCGCGCGGCGCGGGCTTCGAGTTCGTCGACCAGGTCAAGGGCGGCACGATCCCGACCCAGTTCATCCCGGCAGTCGAGAAGGGCATCCGCCAGGTGCTCGACACCGGAGTGATCGCCGGCCACCCGCTGAAAGACGTGCGCGTGATCGTCTACGACGGCAAGTCGCATTCGGTCGACTCGAAGGACATCGCATTCGCCACCGCCGGCCGCAAGGCTTTCATCGACGCGGTCAAGAAGGCGAACCCGATCGTGCTCGAACCGATCGTGAAGGTCGAGATCACCGCGCCCGAGCACTGCATGGGCGACGTGACCGGCGACCTCGCGGCCAAGCGCGGCCAGGTCAGCGGCACGCGCGCGGCGCCGGGGACCGGAAGCGTGTTCGTCGTGACGGGGCAGGCGCCGCTGTCCGAGCTCGCGAACTACCAGGCGCGCCTGAACGGCATGACCGGCGGCGAAGGCCGCTACACGCTCGAACTCAGTCACTACGAGGCGGTGCCGCCCTCGGCGCAGGCGGCGCTGATGAGCCAGTACCGCGTCAAGGACGAAGACTGAACCGCGCTACGCCGCGCGCGGCTTGACACAGGCGGCTGCCTGCTTGGCGCGAGCGCGCGCGACCTCGACATCGACGTCGTGCGCCAGCGCCACGCCCATGCGCCGCTTGACGAAACTCTCGGGCTTGCCGAACAGGCGCAGCTCGGTGTTCGGCACGCGCAAGGCCGCGTCGACGCCGTCGAACACAATGCCCCTGGCTTCGACGCCGCCGTAGATCACCGCACTCGCGCCCGGGCTCTTCAGCGCGGTGTCGACCGGCAGGCCGAGAATCGCGCGGGCGTGCAGTTCGAACTCGTTCTGCCACTGCGTCGCCATCGTGACCATGCCGGTGTCGTGCGGCCGCGGCGAGACCTCGCTGAACCAGACCTCGTCGCCCTTGACGAAGAGCTCGACGCCGAAGAGTCCCAGGCCGCCGAGGTTGTCGGTGACGGTCTTCGCGATCGCACGCGAGCGTTCGAGCGCGACCGGGCGCATCGGCTGCGGCTGCCAGCTCTCGACATAGTCGCCGGCGACCTGCACATGGCCAATCGGTTCGCAGAAATGCGTCTGCACCTGGCCATCCGTGCCGAGCGCGCGCACGGTCAGCAGCGTAATCTCGTAGTCGAAAGCGATGAAGCCTTCGACGATCACGCGGCCGCGGCTGACGCGGCCGCCGGCCAGTGCGTGGTCCCAGGCCTTGCCCACATCGGCCGGGCCGTCGAGCTTGCTCTGGCCCTTGCCGGAGCTGCTCATCACCGGCTTGACGACGCAGGGGTAGCCGATGCCCGGTCGGCGCTTGCCGTCGGCCTGCGTGAACCCTTCGATCGCGGCCTGCAACTCGGCCGGCGAATCGCAGAAGCGGTACGGGCTGGTCGGCAACGCGAGCGTCTCGGCAGCGAGTCGGCGGATGCCTTCCCGGTCCATCGTCAGGCGCGCGGCGCGCGCGGTCGGGATCACGCGCACGGTGCCGGCGGCCTCGAGTTCTTCGAGCATCGCGGTGGCGATCGCCTCGATCTCGGGCACGACCAGCATCGGCCGCTCGGCCTCGATCAGCGCTTTGAGCTGCGCCGGGTCGCTCATCGTGATCGTGCGCGCATGGTGGGCCACCTGCTGCCCCGGTGCGTTCTCGTAGCGGTCGACCGCGATCGTCTCGACGCCCAGGCGCTGCAACGCGATCAGCACTTCCTTGCCGAGCTCGCCGCTGCCCAGCAGCATGACGCGTGTGGCGTGGGGCGAGAGCGGGGTTCCGAGCGTGATCATCGAACGTGTCCTGTGGGGTGTGGAATCGAAGAGCGCGAATTCTCGCCCGAAGCCTGCCTCTCAGGGCAATGCCTTCAGCGCATCGACGAGGCCGGGCAGCAGGCGCTGCCGCAGCGCCGCGTCGCCGCTCTCGCGCGCCATCACGTACAGCACTTGCACGAAGGCCTGGGTGTTGTGCTTGCGGGCCAGACCGGCGCGGGTCTTGAAGGCCTTGTCCCAGCGAGCGCCATCAGCGAGCCGTTCCAGAACGCCGCGTTGTGCAGGCCGCGCCGCGCGACGTAGGCGATCGGCCGCGCCAGGCGCTCGCTCTCGCCGTAGATGTAGAAATGCTCGCCCGGCGGCGCGACCCGAGCGGCCACGGCACCGATGATCTGGTCGAGCGCCGCACGCTCGAGTGCCGGGTTCAACGCGAGCTGCAGCTCCAGGTCGGCACCGTGCGCAACGCCATGGCGCCAACCCTGCGCCGGATCGAAGCCGCGGTAGTTACGCACGCCGCGCTGGTAGCCGCCCGCGGCCTGCGCCTCGAACGCGAGCTCGTCGCGCAGCTGCGGGCGCGGGTCGGCGAGGCAGTCGGCAACCGGCGCATCGGCCAGCGCGCTGCGCGCCGCCACATCGGGCAGCCCGAACTTCTCGGCGCGCAGCCGCTCCAGTGCTGGCTCGTCCCAGCCGACCGGCGGGCAGGCGGCGCGGGCGCTGGCCGTCAGCACCGCGAGTACGAATGCCATCGATCTTGCGGCCGCGCCCATTGCGCTTGTCCTCCGTGCAGCGATTGAACGCGAGCGCGCCGGCCTCGGCAATCGTCGTTCACCCGTCCCGCCGGCGCTGCTCAACGGCGCTTTATCATCTGACACATGAACCCCGGCCCGCGCGATGTCGCCCAGATTCGCCTCGCGAACGCCCTGATCCTTTTCGACGAGTTTGTCCACGCGACCGTCAAGCACCCCGATGCGGCGACGCTGCGCGGCCTCGAAGGCCGCTTCGCCGAGCGGCTGCAGATCCAGCCGAGCTACTGGAGCCAGATCAAGGGGCGCTCGCGCCAGATCGGCGAGCGGCTGGCGCGCCAGTTCGAGCAGCTGTGCAAGAAGCCCACGGGCTGGATGGACGAGTTGCACGGGCCGCACGACTGGGCGCAGGCGCCGCAGGTCGGCGCGCGTGTGCCTGCTGGCGTGCTGGCGGCTCCCGTGGCCGGTGACGACAGCCAGCGCAGTGCCCCGCAGGACGACGACGAGCGCTTCATCGTCGGCCTCGTGCTGACCTACTACCGGCGTCACCCCCAGCGCGCCCGGGCACGCCTGCTCGACCTGCTCGGCGAGGTGCTGACACCCGGCCCCGCCACCGCGGCCGCGCCCGGCGCGACCCGCCCGGCCGCACCCGCCGACGACGGCCGCGACCTGTGGAACAAGACCCAGGCGGCAGTGAAGCCGCTCAAGCCCAAGCGCTGATCTTTTTGCCACAAGCCTTGAAAGTTCTGCGCAACACCTCTTGCGCAAGATAATCAAACGTTTACCATTTGCGCAAGTCGCAAGCGTATCCCTCCACCGCGACGACACCGCCGATCAACCTTCAACGAAGTACATGACCCTCGTCAACGCATCGATTCCCGCCCTGGCTCTGCGCATCGCGCCGAGCGTCGGCGTGTCGATGCCTTCGCCATCGGTCAGGAGCGCGCGCCGCGCGGCGCCGGGTTCACCGCCACGCTGAAACGTCGCACGCGACGCTTCAGTCGTCGAACGGCCCGGGTTGCGCAAACGCCCCGGGCCGTTCTGCCTTTGCATCCTCACTTTGCTTTGCGTCTCGCCAAGCGCCACCAGGAGAACGTTCATGAAGATCACCGTCAACACCCGCAAGCCGCGCAATCCGCTCGTCGCGCATGCCCAGTTCCGCCGTGCCGGCAGCCACCAGCCCGGTGGCCGCTCGCAGCGGCAGCAAGCCGGACGATCGCTGAAGCGCGAACTGGCACAGATGAAACAGCACAGCCCATGAATCACGCGCGGTGAAGCCGCGCCACCCTCGAAGGACGCCATCATGTCGAGCCTGAAATACCGTCGCGCCGGCCTCGTCGAAACGCCGCGCCCCGCCCGCGAAGCCGCGCTGCGCGTCGTCGCCATCTGCCTGCGCAGCGCCAGTGCGGCGCTGGCCCGCCTGGCGCGGCGCCTGGCGCAGCCGGCGAGTCGCGCCGATCAGCCGGTGCCGCAGCTCGAGTTCTACGCCGAGGCGGGCGCCCCCGAAGGGGCCTTGTACCTGGACGGCAGACTCGTCGGCTGGGTCAGCGGCGTGCACCGCCTGTGACGCCCGCCGCAGCGGCGCACCGAGGTTCGGTGCGCCGCTTTCTTTTCTCCTGATCAGCGCATCGCCAATGGCTGCTTGCGCCGTGGCGCCGGAAATCGACGCTCGATCGCGCCAAGGTCGGCCGCGTCGAGCACCAGTTCGGCGGCGGCGAAGTTCTCGCGCAGATGCGCCTCGCGCACCGCTTTCGGAATGACCATCACGCCCCGCTGCGCCATCAGCCAGGCGAGCGCCACCTGCGATGCGGTGGCGCCGTGCCGACCCGCCACCTCTCGCAGCACCGGCTCGTTCACCAGGCCGCCCTGGTCGAGCGGGCAGTAGGCCATCAACGGCATCGAATGTTCGCGCTGCCACGGCAGCAGATCGAACTCGGCACCGCGGGCGCTGAGCGAGTAGTACACCTGATTCGCGGCGCAGCGTTCGCCGCCGGCGCCGGCCAGCGCTTTCATCTCAGGGGTGTCGAAATTGCTGAGACCCCAGTGCCGGATGCGACCGTCCGCCCGCAAGGCCTCGAAGCCGGCCACCGTGTCGCGCAGCGGATGCGGCCCCGGCCAGTGCAGCAGGTACAGGTCGATCCAGTCGAGCCCCAGGCGCCTCAGGCTGCGATCGCAGGCCGCGGCCACGCCCCCGCGGCTGGCGTTGTGCGGGTAGACCTTGCTGACGATGAAGAGCTCGTCGCGCGTGACCGCGCCCGTGCGCAGGGCCTCGGCGGCCGCTCGCCCAACGACCTCTTCGGCCCCGCCCTCGCCGTACATCTCGGCGGTGTCGATCACGCGGTAGCCGATCTCGAGAGCCAGCCGCACGGCCGCGACCTCCGCGGCGCGGGTGCGCGCCGCCTCGCCCATGTGCCAGGTGCCGAGACCAAGCGCGGGCAACGCGACTCCAGCCGGTAACGCGACGCTGTTCATGATGGCTCCGGAAACGCGATACTCGATGCTAGGCGAGCGCGGGCGCCACTGCGCGAAAACGCCGGAGACAACACATGCCCACGACCTTCGGCGTCGAACGCCAGAAGCTAAACCAGACGCGCTGGGTGCACAGTGACCCCGCGCCGCTAGCGCGGCGCGAAGCGCCGCTGGCGATCGCCAGCTTCGCGCTGACCGCCAACAACGTCACCTACGCGGCCTTCGGCGACTCGATGAACTACTGGGGTTTCTTCCCCACGGGCGACGCCGCCACCGGCTGCATCCCGGTCCGGGGGTTCGCCGAGGTGACCGAGTCGCGCGGCGAGGGCGTTGCGGTCGGCGAGCGCTTCTACGGTTGCTTCCCTATGGCCGGCGAGGTGGTGCTGCAGCCGACGCGGGGCACCGTCGCCGGGTTCTCCGACGGCGCCGCACACCGTCGCGAGCTGCACGCCGCCTACAACCACTACCTGCGCTGCAGCGCCGATCCGGGCTACGACGCCGCCCGCGAGGCCGAGCACGCCCTGCTGCGGCCTCTGTTCACCACCTCGTTCCTGATCAACGAGTTTCTCGCCGACAACGGCTTCTTCGGCGCGCGCACCGTGATCCTGTCGAGCGCATCGAGCAAGACCGCGTACGGCACGGCGTTCTGCCTCGCGCAGCGGCGCGGCACGACCGATGCGGTGCACATTGTCGGGCTGACCTCGCGCGGCAACCTGGCATTCACGCGCGGCCTGGGCTGCCACGACGAGGTGCTGGACTACGACGCCGTCGCGACACTCCCCGTCGACGCGCCCGTCGTGTACGTCGACTTCAGCGGCAGCGTCGCGTCGCGCGCTGCCGTTCACGGTCACTTCGAGAACAAGCTCGCCTACAGCTGCTCGGTCGGCGGCACGCACTGGGACGATCTCGGCAGCGGCAAGGGCCTGCCGGGCCCGAGGCCGACGCTGTTCTTCGCGCCGGCGCAGATCACGAAGCGCGACGCCGACTGGGGCCCGGCCGGGCTGCAGCAGTGCCCCGCGCCGGCCATCGAGTCGACCTACACCGCCCTGTTGAGCGGCGGCGTCACCCGGCCGAAGGGCATGTGCTGTCGGCCTGAGAGCTCGGCCTCAACCGCTGCGGCCGCCCCGCCAATATGTCCGGCATCGCCCCGATAAACGACTCGCCATGACCCTTTCCGCCAATCTGGCACACCCCCGGCTCACCCAGCCGCTGCGCGATCTGGCAGCCTGGGTAACGCAGTTCCGCGCCGCCGAGATCCCGGTGCTGGCGCACACCGCCGAGGCGCTCGAGGCCTTGCGCGCCAACGAAGACAGCGTCGATGCGAACGGCATCGGCGAGACGATCGCCAGCGATCCGCTGATGACGCTGAAGGTGCTGGCCTACGCGTCGGCACACCGCAGCGCGCGCGTCGTCACCGATGTCGAGACCGTGACCTCGGCGCTGGTGATGATGGGAATCTCGCCGTTCTTCGCCGCGTTCGGCCCGCAGCCGACGGTCGAAGACCGGCTCGCCGCCGAACCGCTTGCGCTGCAGGGCCTGACCGACACGCTGCGGCGCGCGCACCGGGGCGCCAACTTCGCGCTCGGCTTCGCCGTGCACCGCATGGACCACGACGCGGCGGTGATCCACGCCGCCGCGCTGCTGCACGACTTCGCCGAGATGCTGCTGTGGTGCCATGCGCCGACGCTGGCGCTGCGCATCCGCGAGGCCCAGCGCGCCGACCCGACGCTGCGTTCGAGCGTGGCCCAGCTCGCGATCCTCAACATCGAGCTCGCCGACCTGCAACAGGCGCTGATGAAGGCCTGGCGGCTGCCGGAGCTGCTGATCCGCATCAGCGACGATCGCCACGCCGACAACGCCAGCGTGCGCAGCGTCACGCTGGCGCTGCGTCTGGCGCGGCACACCGCGCAGAGCTGGGACAACCCGGCGATTCCCGACGACGTGAGCGACATCGCGAACCTGCTGAACCTGTCGCAGGCCGCCGCACTGCAGTTGGTGCGCGAGATCTGACCGGAACGGCGGCGCTCAGACCGGCACGGCGGTCGTGTTCTTGACCCGATCGAGCACGAAGCTGGTCTTGCAGTCTTCGACGCTGGGGTGCTTCAGCAGCGTGTCCATGATGAAGCGCGAGTAGTGCGCCATGTCCTGCACGACGACCCGCAGCAGGAAGTCCATCTCGCCGGTCAGTGCCGCGCATTCGACGACCTCGGGCCAGGTCTGCACCGCAGCGCGGAACAGGTCCATCGGCGTGCGCTTGTGAACCTCGGAATGCTTCTCGAGCCGCACGTTCAGGTACGCCGTCAGCCCCAGCCCGACGCGCTCGGGCGATACCAGCGCGACATAACCGGCGATCACGCCGGATTCCTCGAGCCGCTTGACGCGGCGCAGCGTTGCCGACGGCGACAGGCTGACCTGCGCGGCCAGGGTGTCGTAGATCATCCGGCCGTCGGTCTGCAACGCCCGAAGGATGCGTCGATCAATGGCATCCAGCTGCGGTACGTTCTCCATCCTCTGAATTTTGCACCGTTCGTGCGTTGAGCGCCCGCTCGGAGACTGAACTTGCAAAAAACCTGCGGCCGCGGGAATCTACAGTCACGCATCGACCGCAAACTGGAACGGACATGCAATTCACCCCCTGGGAAAATCCGATGGGCACCGACGGCTTCGAGTTCGTCGAGTACGCCGCACCCGACCCGGCCGCGCTCGGGCAGCTGTTCGAGACCATGGGTTTCACGGCGATCGCCAAGCACCGCACCAAGAGCGTCACGTTGTACCGCCAGGGCGAGGTCAACTTCATCATCAATGCCGAGCCGAACTCGTTCGCACAGCGCTTCGCGCGCCAGCACGGGCCCAGCGTCTGCGCAATGGCGTTCCGCGTGAAGGATGCAAGGCAGGCCTACGAGCGCGCGCTCGAACTCGGCGCCTGGGGCTTCGACAACCACACCGGGCCGATGGAGCTGAACATCCCCGCGATCAAGGGCATCGGCGACAGCCTGATCTACTTCGTCGACCGCTGGCACGGCAAGGATGGCGCCACCACCGGGGCGATCGGCAACATCAGCATCTACGACGTCGACTTCGTGCCGATCGCCGGTGCGAACGCGAACCCCATCAGCCACCCAGAGGCCCCTGCGGGGACCTTCGGCAACGGCCTGACCTACATCGACCACCTGACGCATAACGTGCACCGCGGGCGCATGAAGGAGTGGGCGGATTTCTATGAGCGATTGTTCAACTTCCGCGAGGTGCGCTACTTCGACATCGAGGGCAAGCTCACCGGCCTGAAGAGCAAGGCGATGACCAGCCCTTGCGGCAAGATCCGCATCCCGATCAACGAGAGCTCCGACGACAAGAGCCAGATCGCCGAGTACCTGGCCCTGTACCACGGCGAGGGCATCCAGCACATCGCGATGGGCACCGACGACATCTACGCGACCGTCGACGGCATGCAGCGGCAGGGCGTCGCGTTCCAGGACACGATCGCCACCTACTACGATCTCGTCAATCGGCGCCTGCCAAACCACGGTGAGAATCTGGAGGAGCTCAAGCGCCTGCGCATTCTCGTCGACGGCGCGACGCACCAGGGTGCGCCGAACGAGTTGCTGCTGCAGATATTCACGCAGACGGTGATCGGCCCGATCTTTTTCGAGATCATTCAGCGCAAGGGCGACCAGGGCTTCGGCGAGGGCAATTTCCGCGCGCTGTTCGAGAGCATCGAGCTTGACCAGGTGCGGCGTGGCGTGCTCAAGGACGAGAGCACGCCGGCAAGATGAGTCTCAAAAACGCGGGGCGATCAGGGTTCGACTTCTTTCGCGCGGGACCCGGGCCGCGATGCCGGTCGCGGCGCTGGCGCGATTCGGCGCGGATCGCGAACGAACACTCGGGCCGTGACACCGGGTCTGCGGCCTTCACTACAGCCAGCGCAGCAGGCCCTCGAAGACCACTGGGTTGAAGGTCATGTGGACATGGGCCGTTCCGGGCACGTGCAGGTTCTCGGCACCCGGCAGCGTGCCCGATGCGGCGGGAAACACGATGTTGTCGCAGTGGCCGAAGTAGCAGCTGAACTTTGCGTAGCGCTCGGGCGGCTCGCGCAGCTCGAGTTGCGCCAGCCACGGGCCGTTCAGACGCATCTGTCGGCCGTTGGTCGTGTGCCCGAAGCGCGCCAGCCAGGTGCCGTGGTGCGGGCTGCCGATCGTCAGCACGCGGCGCACGCGTGCATCCGCATCGAAGCGGGCGAGCCAGGCGCGAATTGCGACGCCGCCCATGCTGTGGCCGACGAGCACGACCGGCACGCCGGTCGCGCGTTCGACGCGGGTCACGGCGTCGTCGATGGTCTGCGGGTAGTGGTCGATCGAGCCGAACACCGGCTCCAGATTCACCGCGACGAAAGGGACGCCTCGCGCGCGCAGCTCACGCATCCACGGATTCCACAGGCCGCGGTTGCAGACAAACCCATGCACCAGCACGACACCCGGGCTCGCCGCTCGAGCGGCAGGAGGCAGGTGGTCCGGTTCGGCGTTCGAGCGAAACGGCTGTCGCCACAGGAAGACGCGCGGCGCGGTGAGTGCTTCGTGCCGCCAGGCCGCCACCAGCTGGCGCACGGACGGCCGGAGGGCGACGTCCGCGCGCTGCACGAAATACAGCGCGACAAACTCGGCGGCGAGGAAAGGCGCGTAGCCGAACAGGATCGTCAATGCGCCCATCGCAGCCCAGGCCGGCCGGCCAGCCGCGGCAAAGCCGATGGCCCAGATGACGGCAGCGAGGAGCAGCGATATCGAGACGAACCTCTGCAAACGAGCGAGCATCAGGCATGCTAGCAGCGGCGTTTGCCGGCACGGCTCGATACAGTAGCCTGATCGCTCCAAACACCGACCCATGTCGACCACGGCCGCCGCCATCCTCGCGCACTTGAAAACCGTCGACGCCGAACGCGCCAAACGTGCGGCTGTTTCGGGCCTGAACGAGCGGGTCATTGGCGTGAAGGCCTACCAGCAGCGCCGCTTCTCGCACAGCTACGCCGACCTGCTGGGCAGCGCGCGCTACGGCCCTGCCTCGCGCTTCTTCCTTGACGAACTCTACGGTCCCAGCGATTTCACTCGTCGCGATGCCCAGTTTGCGCGCGTGGTGCCGGCGCTGGTGCGGCTGTTCCCGAGCGACATCGTCGACACGGTGGCCACGCTGGCCGAGTTACATGCGCTGTCGGAAACGCTCGACACGGTGATGGGGATTCAGATCGCGGACGCGCTCATCACAGGGATCGACTACATCGGCGCGTGGCAGCGCACCGATCGCTCCCCGCAGCGACAGCGCCAAATCGATCTGACCCTCGAGGTCGCGAGCCGGCTCGATCGGTTCACACGCCGGCCGCTGCTGCGTAACACCCTGCGCCTGATGCGCACGCCTGCGCGCGCCGCAGGGTTGGCCGAACTGCAACGATTCCTCGAAGCTGGGTTCGACACATTTCGGAAGATGAACGGCGCACAGGAGTTCGTCGCTAATGTCGACCATCGTGAGCGAGCGCTCGCTTCGGCATTATTTTCCGCCGCTGTTTCGGATCCAAGTTCGGGGTCTGTACAGCGCGCGCTCGGGTACTTGCCGTGAACCGCAGGCTGCTGCCTCGGGGGCCGCGTTAGCATCGACTCGATGCGCCCGAACCGCCCCCCAGTCACGATATGAATTCGATCTTCGATGCGGCCGGATTGACCGTCTTCGAGCGCGGCTGGCTCTCGTCGAACAACGTTTTGTTCGACGGGGGCGAGCGCCACGAGTCCGTCCTGATCGACTCGGGCTATTGGACGCACGCGGCGCAAACGGTAGCGCTGGTGCGTAGGGCGTTGGGTTCCCGTCGGCTTGACCGCGTCGTGAACACCCACTTGCACTCCGACCACTGCGGCGGCAACCACGCCCTCCAGGTCGCGTTCAAATGCGCCATCGACGTGCCCGCCGGAGAGATCGACAAGGTGGACCGCTGGGACGAATCCCTGCTGACCTACCGCGACACCGGTCAGCACTGCCCGCGATTCGCGCGCACAGGGGCCGTCAGCGTCGGCGATCAGATGCTCTGCGGTGCATGGCTTTGGGAGGTCGTTGGGTCGCCCGGTCACGATCCGGAATCAATTGTCCTTTACCAGCCGGAACTGAGGGTGTTGATTTCGGCCGACGCGCTCTGGGAGAACGGTTTCGGCGTCGTCTTTCCGGAGCTAGACGGGATGAGGGCGTTTCAGGACGTCCGCGACACGCTGAATCGTTTGGGGCAACTGCAGGTCGACTGGGTCATCCCCGGGCACGGCAAACCGTTCCAAGGTCTGGGCGGTGCGCTGGAACGGGCCCACAGTCGGCTGGATGGGTTCATCGCCGACCCGGCACGGCATGCACGGCACGCGGCGAAGGTCCTGGTGAAGTTTCAACCTAAAAACGTGAGTTACCCGGTCGGCGTAGGACCGACCAGCACCGGTAAAGGCGGCCCGACGCCGACGATCCGGTCGCAGATGTAGCGCAGCAAGGCGGCCCAGCGGTCGATCGAGGGGAACTGCTCCGCAGT